>NZ_MSGP01000099.1 GCF_002078235.1 Streptomyces viridosporus | reverse complement strand
GCCCTCGCCTGAACCCGCCCTCACCGGAAGGAATCCGCACCATGGCCGACCTCAAGATCACCAAGGTGACCGCACACATCGGCGCCCGGGTCTCCGGCGTCGACATCTCCCGGCCGCTGGACGGCGGGACCGTCGCCGCGCTCCGGGACGCCCTGAACGTCCACAAGACCCTGTTCTTCGACGACGTGGACCTCGACGACGAGGGCCATCAGGCCTTCGCCCGGCACTTCGGCGACATCACCACCGCCCACCCGACGGTGCCCGCCGTCGACGGCACCCCCCACGTGCTGCCGGTCGACAGCGAGGGGGGCCGCGCCGCCAACAACTGGCACACGGACGTCACCTTCGTCCTCAACCCGCCGCAGGCGACCACCCTGCGCAGCATCACCGTCCCGCCCTACGGCGGCGAGACGCTGATCGCGAACTCGGCCGCCGCCTACCGCGCCCTGCCCGAACCGCTCCGGCGGCTCGCCGACACCCTGTGGGCCGAGCACACCAACGACTACGACTACGCCGTCCCCGAGGAAGCGGTCGACGAGGCGGAGGCCGCCCGGCGCGCCCGGTTCACCTCCATCAAGTACCGCACCGCCCACCCCGTGGTGCGCGTCCACCCCCTCACCGGTGAGCGCGGCCTGTTCATCGGCGGGTTCGCGCAGCGGATCGTGGGCCTGTCGGTGGGCGAGTCCCGCAAGGTGCTCGACCTGCTCCAGGCGTACGTGACCCGGCCGGAGCACGTGGTGCGCCGGCGCTGGTCGCCGAACCAGCTCGTGCTGTTCGACAACCGCATCACCCAGCACTACGCCGTCGACAACTACGACGGCCTGCCGCGCCTGCTGCACCGGGTGACGGTCGCCGGTGACGTCCCGGTCGGCGTCGAGGGGAAGGAGTCGTACGCGATCGAGGGGGACGCCTCGCACTACACCACGGTCGCCGCGTGACCGGAGTATCACCCTCCGCATAGGGGATGTCCGTATGCTGGGCGGCCCCTCCGGAAGGAGGAGGGGCCGCCCCAGACTGGGTGCGTTTTACCCCCACACAGCGAACGGGCCGCGCCCCTATGTCCAGCACCTCCGTCGAGACGCCCCCCACCGCGGACGACGCCTCCCTCTCGCACGGCCTGAAACAGCGCCACCTGTCGATGATCGCCCTCGGCGGGGTCATCGGCGCCGGCCTGTTCGTCGGGTCCGGCGCGGGGATCGCCGCCGCCGGACCCTCGATCGTCCTCGCCTACACCCTCTCCGGCCTCCTGGTGATGCTGGTGATGCGGATGCTGGGCGAGATGTCGGCCGCGTACCCCTCCTCGGGTTCCTTCTCGGCGCACGCCGAGCGGGCGATCGGCCCCTGGGCGGGCTTCACCGCCGGCTGGTCGTTCTGGGTCCTGCTGTGCACGGCGGTCGGCCTGGAGGCCATCGGCGCCGCGAAGATCGTCACCGGCTGGCTGCCGGGCACGCCCGAGTGGGCGTGGGTGGCGCTGTTCATGGTGGTGTTCTGCGGGACGAACCTCGCGGCGGTGAAGAACTTCGGCGAGTTCGAGTTCTGGTTCGCGGCCCTGAAGGTCGGCGCGATCGTCCTGTTCCTCGGCCTCGGCGTGCTGGCCATCGCGGGCGTGCTGCCCGGCACGGACTCCCCGGGCGCCTCCCACCTCACCGACTTCCTCCCCAACGGCGGCGAGGGCCTGGTGATCGGCCTGCTCGCGTCCGTCTTCGCCTACGGCGGCCTGGAGACCGTGACCATCGCGGCGGCCGAGTCGGAGAACCCGGTCAAGGGCGTGGCGAGCGCGGTCCGTACGGCGATGTGGCGGATCGCGCTGTTCTACATCGGCTCGATGGCGGTCGTCGTCACCCTGGTCCCGTGGGACTCCCCGGCGGTGGTCGAGGACGGCCCGTACGTCGCCGCCCTGGACCGCCTCGGCATCCCGGGCGCCGGCCAGCTGATGAACGTCGTGGTGCTGGTCGCGCTGCTGTCCGCGATGAACGCCAACATCTACGGCGCCTCGCGCATCGGCTACTCGCTGGTGGAGCGCGGGCAGGGGCCGAAGGTGCTGGGCCGGGTGTCGGGCGGGGTGCCGCGGATCGCCGTGCTGGCCTCCTCCGCCTTCGGCTTCCTGTGCGTGCTGCTGAGCTACTGGCGGCCCGACGACGTCTTCTCCTGGCTGCTGAACATGATCGGCGCGGTGATCCTGATCGTCTGGATCTTCATCGCCGTCTCGCAGCTGCGGCTGCGCCGCCGGCTGGAGCGCGAGGAGCCGCAGAAGCTGGTCGTGCGGATGTGGGCGTTCCCGTGGCTGACCTGGGCGGCGCTGGCCGGCATGGCGGCGGTCTTCGTCCTCATGGCCCGGGAGCCGGACACGCGCGTGCAGCTGTACTCCTCGGGCGGGATGACGCTGGTCCTGGCGGCGGTGGGGTACACCTGGCAGCTCAGGCGCGCCCGGAGCTGACCCCCCTCCTCCGCCCCGATGACGGCCCCCGCGTGGACACGCGGGGGCCGTTTCGCGCGCTCCGGCCCTGCGCCCGCCCCTCTTGCTGCTAGCGTGCAGTTGCAACTACCTTGCAATAAGAGTTCGGAGGGGACCCCACCATGCCCGTCTACACGCTGCCCGACCTGCCGTACGACTACTCCGCGCTCGCCCCCGTGATCAGCCCCGAGATCATCGAGCTGCACCACGACAAGCACCACGCGGCGTACGTGAAGGGCGCCAACGACACGCTGGAGCAGCTCGCCGAGGCGCGGGACAAGGAGACCTGGGGCTCGATCAACGGGCTGGAGAAGAGCCTGGCGTTCCACCTCTCCGGGCACATCCTGCACTCGATCTACTGGCAGAACATGACCGGCCCGAAGGAGGGCGGCGGCGAGCCGCTGGCCCAGGACGGCGTGGGCGAGCTGGCGGACGCCCTCACGGAGTCGTTCGGCTCCTTCGCCGGCTTCAAGGCGCAGCTCACCAAGGCCGCCGCGACCACCCAGGGGTCCGGCTGGGGCGTGCTGGCGTACGAGCCGCTGAGCGGGCGGCTCATCGTCGAGCAGGTCTACGACCACCAGGGCAACGTCGGCCAGGGCTCCGTGCCGATCCTGGTCTTCGACGCCTGGGAGCACGCCTTCTACCTGCAGTACAAGAACCAGAAGGTGGACTTCATCGACGCCATGTGGGCCGTCGTCAACTGGCAGGACGTGGCGAAGCGCTACGAGGCCGCCAAGTCCCGCCCCGACGCGCTGCTGCTCGCCCCCTGAGCACCGGGGCGCTCCGGAACCCTCGGAGCACCCGCGAAGCGCCCTGCCCCGTGATCGTCTTCTCACCGTTCACCCGGCAGGCGGAAAAAGGGAAGCCCCCGCGAGGACGTGACTCGCGGGGGCTTCCGGTATACGGCACTCCGGGTCAGAGTGGCGCAATGGCGACACAGAGGACGATGAAGGACTACTGCTGGACCTGCCGCGCGGACCAGCAGCACCGTCAACTGGACAAGAAGGAGGAGGCCTGGCTCAAGGAACGGCTGGGACGGGCCGGCGTGGGCGAGTTCTGGATCTGCGTGAACGTGCTCGACCCGGACACCGGCCGGCAGTGCCGCAACCTGCGCACGGGCTTCAACAAGAAGCCCTTCGCCGACCCCATCAAGGTCCCCGTCCTGGAGTGACCGGAGCGACCCGTCACAGGTTGCTGAAGTCCGGGCCCTTCGTCCGCGTGCGCTTGAGCTCGTAGAAGCCGGGGACGGAGGCCACCGCGAGGGTGCCGTCCCACAGCCGGGCGGCCTCCTCACCCCGGGGGGCGGGGGTGACGACCGGGCCGAAGAAGGCGATCTGCTCGCCGTCGGCGCCGGGGACCGCGATGACCGGGGTGCCGACGTCCTGGCCGACCTTGTCGATGCCCTCCTTGTGGGAGGCGCGCAGCTCGGGCTCGTACGGGGTGGAGTCCCAGTGCTCCATGAGGGACTCGGGCAGGCCGACGTCCTTCAGCGCGGCGGCGACGGTCTCCTTCTCCGGGCCCTCGTCCTGGTTGTGGATACGGGTGCCGAGCGCGGTGTACAGGTCGCCGAGCACCTCGGCGCCGTGCTCCTGCTGGGCCGCGATGACCACCCGGACCGGACCCCAGGCCTTGGTCGCGAGCATCTCGCGGTACTCCTCGGGGAGCTCGTCGAGCCGGTCCTCGTTGAGGACGGCGAGGCTCATCAGACGCCAGCGGACCTTGACGTCCCGCACCTTCTCCACCTCCACCATCCAGCGGGAGGTCATCCAGGCCCAGGGGCACAACGGGTCGAACCAGAAGTCGACGGGCGTGGCGGGGGTCTTGTCCGACATGTCGCTCCTCACGGGGAAAGGGGTTTCCCAGGGGGAACGCCGTGCCGCCTCCCGGTCATTCCCGGCTGCCCCGCGTCAGGGGCACATGGCAGGATCGGTCCTGATGATCCCCGTCGACGACGCCTGAGGAGTGCCGCCCGTGCCCGGTGAGAATCTGACCCGCGACGAGGCCCGGGAGCGGGCCGCCCTGCTGTCCGTCGACGGGTACGAGGTGTCCCTCGACCTGCGTTCGGCGATCGGCGACACCGTCGGTGACGGGTCCCGCACGTTCCGCTCCGTCACCACCCTGCGGTTCCGTTGCGCCGAGCCGGGGGCGAGCAGCTTCGCGGACCTGATCGCGCCGAGCGTGACGGCCGTCTCCCTCAACGGGCGGGACCTCGACCCCGGCGAGGTCTTCGACGGCACCCGGATCCTGCTGGAGGACCTCGCCGCCGACAACGAGCTCGTCGTCGATGCCCGGTGCGCCTACTCCCGCACCGGCGAGGGCCTGCACCGCTTCGTCGACCCCGAGGACGGCGAGGTGTACCTGTACACCCAGTACGAGCCGGCCGACTCCCGCCGGGTCTTCGCGTGCTTCGAGCAGCCCGACCTCAAGGCCCCGTTCCGCTTCGAGGTGCGGGCGCCCGAGGGCTGGACGGTGTGGAGCAACGGCACGGGTGAACTCGCCGACGGCGTCTGGCGCTTCGCGGAGACCAAGCCGATCTCGACGTACATCACCTGCGTGGTGGCGGGCCCGTACCACTACGTGACGGACACCTACGAGCGGGACTTCGAGGACGGCACGCGCCTGCGGATCCCGCTCGGCGCGATGTGCCGCAAGGCCCTCGCCCCGCACTTCGACGCCGACGACGTCTTCCTGGTGACCAAGCAGGGCCTGGACTTCTTCCACGACCACGTCGACTACCCGTACCCGTTCGGGAAGTACGACCAGGCGTTCGTGCCCGAGTACAACCTGGGCGCGATGGAGAACCCGGGCCTGGTGACCTTCCGGGAGGAGTTCATCTTCCGGGGCAAGGTCACCCAGGCGTCCTACGAGGGCCGCGCCAACGTGATCCTGCACGAGATGGCGCACATGTGGTTCGGCGACCTGGTCACCATGGAGTGGTGGGACGACCTGTGGCTGAAGGAGTCCTTCGCCGACTTCATGGGCGCGTTCTCGCTGGTCGGCGCGACCCGCTTCACCGACGGCTGGATCACCTTCGCCAACCGCCGCAAGGCCTGGGCCTACCGCGCGGACCAGCTGCCCTCCACGCACCCGATCACCGCGGACATCCGCGACCTGCAGGACGCCAAGCTGAACTTCGACGGCATCACCTACGCCAAGGGCGCCTCGGTGCTCAAGCAGCTGGTGGCCTACGTCGGCCAGGACGCGTTCCTGGAGGGCGCCCGGCGCTACTTCAAGCGCCACGCCTACGGCAACACCCGCCTCGGTGACCTGCTGTCGGTCCTGGAGGAGACCAGCGGCCGGGACATGACCGCCTGGTCGCGGGCGTGGCTGCAGACGGCCGGCGTCAACTCCCTCACCCCGCAGGTGCTGCTGGCCGCCGACGGCCGGATCGACGAGCTGGCGGTGGCGCAGGAGGCCGCCGAGTCCCACCCCGAACTGCGCCCGCACCGGGTGGCGGTGGGCCTGTACCGGCGCACGGACACCGGCGCCCTGGAGCGGTACGCGCGCGCCGAGGCGGACGTCGAGGGCGCCCGTACGGTCGTGGCGGAGCTGGCCGGGGCCGAGGCGCCCGAGCTGGTGCTGGTCAACGACGACGACCTGACGTACTGCAAGATCCGCTTCGACGAGACCTCGCTGGCCACGCTGAAGGAGCACCTGGGCGCGCTGACCGACCCCCTCGCCCGCGCCCTGTGCTGGTCGGCGCTGTGGAACCTGACCCGGGACGCGCTGCTGCCCGCGCGGCACTTCGTGGACCTGGTGCTGCGGTTCGCCGGGCGCGAGTCCGACATCGGCGTGCTCCAGATGCTGCACGCCTGGGCCGAGTCGGCGCTGGAGCACTACGCCGCACCGGCCTGGCGGGAGACCGGCGGGGCCCTGCTCGCCGAAGGCGCCCGGCGGGAGCTGGAGGAGGCCGAGCCGGGCAGCGAGCAGCAGCTGGCCTGGGCGCGCTTCTTCGCCCGGACGGCCTCCGCGCCGGGCGACCTCCAGCTCCTCCAGGACCTGCTGTCCGGCACGGCGGTGGTCGAGGGGCTCGACGTCGACCAGGAGCTGCGCTGGGCGTTCCTGGAGCCGCTGGCCGCGCACGGGGCCGCGGACGAGAAGGCCCTGGCCGAGGAGCTGGCGCGGGACGACACCGCCTCCGGCAAGCGGCACCAGGTCCGCTGCCTGGCCGCCCGCCCCTCGGCGGAGGTCAAGGCGCGGTGCTGGGCGCAGGTCGTGGAGTCGGACGCGCTGTCCAACGCGCTGGTGGAGGCGACGATCTCGGGCTTCGTCCAGGCCTCGCAGCGGGAGCTGCTCGCGCCGTACGCGGAGAAGTACTTCGCGGCGATCGAGCGGGTGTGGACCGAGCGGTCGATCCAGATCGGCATGGACGTGGTGCGGGGCCTGTTCCCCGCGCTGCAGGACTCGCAGGCCACGCTGGACGCGACGGACACGTGGCTCGCGGCCCACGAGGACGCCGCCCCGGCGCTGCGCCGGCTGGTCCTGGAGGCCCGGGACGACCTGGCGCGGGCGCTGCGCGGGCAGGCGTACGACGCGACGGCGGGCTGAGCCGGCCCCGGCCGGTCCCGGGGGCTTCCCGTGACGGGAGCGGGCCTCGGCCCGCCCCTGACGGATCCCGCCCCTGACGGACCCCGTCCGCAGCCGTCGCCGAACCCGGGCATCCCGGCCGTAACCCCTGGTCCCCGCCCGAAGGGACCAGGGGTTTTCGACACCCGAACACGTGTCCTTTAGTGCGGGCTTGTCCTTGTTTGTCGACGGATGTGTAACAAGGGTTCGGAGGGGCTCCTGAGGCGGGAAGTTGCCGGACATGAACCACAACACCCCGCTCTCCCCCCGCCCCCTGCACCACCTCGCCGACGGTGGCCGCCGCGTGCTGACCGCCGCACAACTGCGCGCGCACGGCGTGTCCGCCGCCCAGGCCGCCGAGCAGTGCCGCCCCGGCGGCCCCTGGCGGCAGCTCCTGCCCGGCGTCGTCCTGCTCCACCCCGGCCCGCCGAGCAGCGAGGAGCGACTGCACGCGGTGCTGCTGTACACGACCCGGGAGCGGACGGCAGGCGTCCCCGTCCAGCCCGGCGCCGACGGGACGCCCGCGCCCTCCTACGGGGAGGCGATGATCACCGGACCGGCCGCGCTGACCCTGCACGGCTTCACCTCCACTCCCCCGCTGCCGTCGCTGGAGACCTTCGACGTCCTGGTCCCGCGCCTGCGCCGGCTGCGCTCGACGGGCTGCGTCCGCATCGTGCGCACCTCCGACCTGCCCACGCCGGTGCGGGTGACGGTCCCCCAGGCGCCCGACTCCGTTCGAGCGGGGGGCGCCCCCGTCCCGGTGGCGCCGGTGCCGCGCGCGCTGGCCGACGCGGTGGCGGGCCTCGAGGACGCGGACACGGTCCGCCGGATGCTGACGGAGGCGGTGCGCGGCGGCCACTGCGAACCGGCCGCGGTGGTGCGGGAGCTGACCCGGGCCCGGCTGCTGAACCGGCCGCACGTGGTGGACGCGGTGGACGCGCTGCTGGCCGAGGGCCGCTCGATGGCGGAGTCCCGGCTGTACCGGATGGTGCGCGAGCACGGTCTGCCGGAACCGGTGTGGAACGTCGATCTGCGCCTGCCGGGCGGCCCCCACCTCGGCGGCCTGGACGCGTTCTGGCCGGAGCAGGCGGTGGCGCTGGAGCTGGACACCCGGGCGCCGCGCCCGGGCGGGCGGCCCGAGGACGACGCCCAGTGGTCGGAGTACGCCCGCAAGCGCGAGCACCTGGAGCGCCTCGGCATCACGGTCGTCCACCTCACCCCGCGGGGGCTGAGGGACGCGATGGAGCAGCAGGCGGCGGTGGTCCGCACGGCCCTGACGGCCTCGGCCGACCGCGACCCGGCGGCGTACGTGGTGGTGCTGCCCCGTTAGGGGGCGCCGCGTCGGTGCGCAGGATCGGTGCGCAGGAGGGGAGCGGAGGGACCGCCGGGAGCCGTGCCCGGTGGTCCCTCCGCGTGCGCCCGGGGCGCGGGCGTCAGTCGTCGCAGAACTCCGCCTCGACGACCGCGCCGCTGTTCCCCGCCCAGTCGCCGTTGAAGTTGAACGCCAGGGAGTGCCGGCCGTCCCCCGTCGTGACGGCGACGGTCCTGGAGCCGGAGATCCCGCCGCTGTGGCCCCAGATGGTCACGCCGCAGCTCAGCGTCATCCTCATCAGGCCGAGACCGTAGGCGTAGTCGTCATCCATGGGCACCGTGGTGGTCATCTCGTCCAGTTGCTCCGGAGGGAGCAGCCGACCCGTCAGCAGGGCGCGGTAGAAGCGGTTCAGGTCCTCGGAGTCGGAGATCATCTCGCCCGCCGCGAAGGCGCGGGACGGGTTGAGGAGCGTGACGTCGTGGGTGGGGCCCGTGACGGCCGACGCCAGCTTGGAGTAGGCACGGCTGCTGGGCCGGGGCAGGGAGACCCGGGTGCCGGGGACCGAGGTCGCGGTCAGCTGCAGGGGCTTGATGACGCGCCGGCGGACCTCCTCGCCGTAAGGGCGGCCGGTGGCCTTCTCGATCACCAGGGCGGCCAGGACGTAGTTGGTGTTGGAGTACTCCCACTTCCCGGGGGCGCCGGGCTCGAAGTACGGCTCGTGGGCCAGGGCGACCCGCACCAGGTCCTCCGGGGCCCGGGTGTCGTAGCGGTGCTCGAAGAAGCCCTCCTCCGTGGAGTACGTCCGCTGGTAGACCTCGTCCGCCGTGTAGTTGAAGATGCCGCTGGTGTGGTTCAGCAGCTGCCGCAGGGTGATCCGGGTGCCGTCGTGGCCGTTGCCGGTCACCAGGCCGGGCAGCCAGGTGTCGACGGTGTCGTCCAGGGACAGCCTGTCCTCCGCCTCCAGTTGCAGCAGCACCGTCGCCACGAAGGTCTTGGTGACGCTGCCGATCCGGTAGCGGTCGTGCGGGGAGCGCTCCTGCCCCGTGCGGAGGTCGCCCACCCCGGCGGTCGCCGACCAGGTGCCCCGCCGGTCCCTCGCCGTCGCCGTCACCCCGGGCACGCCGGCGGCGACCGCGGCCCGCATCGCCTGGCGGGTCGCCCGGTGGTCGCCGGTGGCGCTTCCGGTTCCAGGCCCCGAGGGCGCCGCCACGGCGGGGGCCGCCAGGACCGCCGAGAGGGCCGCCGCCACCACCGCCACCGCCGTCGCCCGCATCCTCGTCCGCACGCGCGTGCCTCCCTGTCCCTCGGGTGTGGTCGTAGGGAGGGACCGCGGACGGAGCCCACGGGGTTGCCCCGGTCACGGGGGTTGACCGGTTTCAGCCCTTCTTCAGCAGCAGCTCCGTGTTGCGGTCCCCCGGGCCGCCGGCCAGGTCGGTGCGGGCGCCCGGGGCGTTGTGGGACAGCTCGCGGTAGAGGGCGGCGAGGCCGGTCGGGGAGAGGTCGTCGAAGTCGGTGCGGGAGGGGGCGGCGGACTCGACGAGGGTGGTGAAGAGGGAGAGCGTGCCGTCCCCGTTGTCCGCCAGCTCGACGATCCGGGCCAGGTGCGGGAAGTCGATGTGGGAGGCGGTGGAGATCTCCCAGAAGGAGCCGCCGGACCCGGTGTGCGGGGTGACGGCGTTGCGGTGGATGTGGCCGTTGACCCAGGCCACCACGTTGCGGTGGCGGCCGAGGAGCGCGAGGACCTCCTCGCCGCCGTGGCGCCGTTCGTCGGGGCGGGCCGGGTCGCGGTGGGTGTTGGTCATCGACGTACTGGTGTGGTGGCTGAAGACGATCGCGTGGGAGTCCTCGTGAGTGCGCAGGGTGCGCTCCAGCCAGCGCAGTTGGGCCGTGTCGAGGGAGCCCGCGTAGTGGCCGCCCGGGTGGGTGGTGTCGAGGCTGATGCCGACCACGTCGTCGGCGATGCGGAAGGCGTAGTACTGGGTGCCGGCGTCGAGGTTGTCGGCGGTGTAGCCGTGCCCGACCGGGCCGGCGCCCCGGTACGCCGGGTCGAGGTGGGCCCGCAGGTACTCGGCGGCGGTGAAGGGGGCGCGCCGGTCGTCGGGGGTGACGGGACGCGCGGCGCGGGCGTGGGCCGCCAGGAACTCGCCGTACCGCACGCCCCTGGGGTCCGTGGCCTTCCGGATGGCCTGCTGGAGTCTGCGCGCCTCGGCCGCGGGGACGTCCATCAGTTTCCGTCCGCCCACCGCCAGGTCGGTGAGGCGGGGGTCGTCGTGCGAGGCGTAGCAGCCGAGCGGCATCGTGTCGTGGTTGCCGACGGTGGAGTACCAGGGGAGGCCGAGGCCGGGGCTGTCCACCGGGCGGAGGGCCGCCGCGAGGAAGCCGTCCAGGTGCGGGAAGCCGAGCCGCTTGTCGGCGTCGCGGACGGCGGCGTCCGGCTGCCAGTACTGCTTCAGGCCGCTGTTCTGGACGCCCTCGTAGTGGCGCGGGTCGCCCGTGTCGGGGGTGACGCGGCCCCCGCTCATCACCGTCAGGAACCACTCCAGCTCGGAGCGGGTGTTGTTGTCCGTGTTGTCGCCGGTGGTCATCGCGAAGTGCAGCGGTGAGCCGGTGGCCGGGGCGCCCCGCAGCGCGTTGATCCGTTCCACGAGGGCGACCGCGCCCTGCACGGTGAGCGCCTCCTGCGGCCGCCAGGCGTGCACGTCGGCCGAGCGCAGGTACTCCAGCCGCAGCGGGTGCTGGACGTCGGTCAGGTGCAGATCGGTGAGCTGCACGAACGCGGTGAGCGCGGTGCGGCGGTCGGCCCGGCCGGTGCGGGGCGCGGCGAGCTCGCCGCGCACCACGCGGCGCCAGCCCGGCCCGTCGCCGAGGCGGCGGTAGCCCGCGGCCCCGACCGGGACGGCCGTACCGGCGAGGGTGGTGCCGCGGGTGTAGGGGGCGAGCGGGGCGGGCGGTGCCTGCCGCGAGGAGGCGGGCACGCCCTCCCCGGCCGCGGCGGCGGCCCGGCCGTCCCCGGGCCACAGGGTGTAACCGGCCCCGGCGGAGACGGCCACCGCCCCGGCGGCGGCGAGGAGGGAACGACGGTGGAGTCCAGTGGAGCCGGTGACGGAACGTAGGCGCGACATGCGCGTGTCTCCCCGGGTGCGAACGCCTCGGCAGTGGTCGCGGGGCGCCCGTCGGACGGACGCTCCGCTCGTACCGGATGCTCGGCACCGGGGATGACCTGCGTGTGAACGAGACGGCAACGCGCAACGCCGATCGCCGTACGTGGATCTCGGACCCCTCCGGGTGTCGTCGGCCGCTCCCGCGCCGGTCCGGCGGTGGTCACTGCGCGTTCATCTCGCGGGGCAGGGCGGTGTCGGCCCCGCGGACCCGGGCCTGTCCCCCTGTCGGGTCCGGGTCCGGGCCCGAGTGCGGGCCCGAGTGCGGGACGTCACCCCGGCGGCGTCGGGTTGGCGGGTGAGTACGCGGGGGCGGACCAGCGCAGCGGCACGGCGCGCGGAGTGTCCACGGCCTCCGTGAGGGTGAAGCGGACCCGGCGCTCGCCGCCGGACGTGAACTCGGTGCGCGCCTCGCCGGTGAGCAGGAGGGTCGCCCCCGTCGTCCAGTCCAGGAAGAGCAGTCCCGCCCGGGGGTCCACGGCCAGGTTGCCGAGGGTGAGGAACATGGCGTTGCCCGGGTAGTCGCGCCAGGTCAGCTCGGTCGGTGAGACGGCCCGGACGAAACCGGGGTTGCCGCCCCGGTGGCCGGCGTCGGCGCCGTCCTCGTGGACGGTGGCGACGAAGAAGGTGTCGGCCGAGTCGACGAACGCCCGTTGCGCGTCGGTGAGACGGCGGGCGCGGCGGGACTCGCCCGGCTCGCGGTCGGCGACCACCTCGTACGACTCCCGCTTCTGCAGGTACTTGGGGCAGTTGGCGAACACCCGGTCCGCCTCGACCGCGAAGCCCCGGGGGGTGGGGCGCGACCGGCCGTTGAGGCGCATGCGGCGGCGGGTGCACGGATCCAGGGCGAGGGTGCCGACGTGGGTTCCGCCGGTGGCGAGGGCGGTCGCCAGCGGGTCCGCCGGACGGAGCCCGCCGGTGACCGACAGCTGCCGCGGGCCCGTGGCCCGCACGAAGCCGGGGGCGCCGGCGAGCGGGGAGGCCCAGACCCTGCCGGTCTCCGGGGCGGCGGCGCCGACCACCAGCAGCGGCCGGCGTTCCAGGAAGGCCGCCGCCACCGGTTTGATGCCGGGCCCGATGGACCGGCCGACGTGATCGGCGGCCTCGCGGACGCCCACGCGGTCCTGCACGGCGCGCGAGCCCGCGTGGTACACGCTCGTGGTCGTCTCCATGGCTAGAAGAAACCGCAGGTCGGAGCGGCCCCGTGGGGTGCGGGGGCGCCCTCGGCGCCGCTCGGTGCCGAGATCTCCAGGCGCGTTCCGTCCGGGTCGTGGAAGAAGATGCCGCCGGACGCCGCGCCCTCGCCGTGGGCGACGACGCCCTCGTGGGCGAACGCGGTGCCGTGGGCGCGCAGGGCCTCCTCGTACTCCCGGACCCGCTCGATCGAGTCCGCCTCGAAGGCGAGGTGGTGCAGTCCGGCGCGTTCGCCGTCGTACGACCGCTCCGCCTGCTGCCAGAGCGTGAGCAGGAGGCGCTCGCCGTCGCCCAGGAACGCGTAGCGCCTGCCGTCCTCCTTGCCCTCACCGATCAGGGGCAGGCCGAGGACGTCGCGGTAGAAGGCGAGCGAGCGGTCGAGGTCGGTGACGTTCAGGCCGGTGTGGCCGGGGCGCAGGGTCATGGCAGTCCCTTCTTCGGACCCGCGGAAGGAGCGGATCTAACCGTTGAAAGTGATGTTAACGGTTAGTCACGGGCAGCGTCAACCACTCACGTACTCTTGACCGGTTAGCACGGAAGGGAGTCCCCCATGGCCGACCGGGACCGCGTCGACCCGCGCCCGCTCACCGGCGAGCCGCTCTCGCTCGACCTGCTCAACACCCGGTGGACGGAGGAGGGCGCCGTGCGGGACCTGCTCACCGACACCGACGGACTCGCGGTGTGGCTCGGCGCCAACGGGCTGGAGGACCGGTTCGCCGCCGACGCGGCGACCCTGCGGCACACCCTCCGGGCGCGGGACGCCCTGCGGAGGGCGGTCGACGGGGCGCCGGGCGAGGGCGTGGAGGCGGTGGACGCCGTGCTCGCCCACGGGCGGATCCGGGCCACGCTCACACCGGACGGGCCGGGCGAGCGACCCGAGTTCGACGACCCGTCCTGGGGTCCCGCCTGGCTCGCCGCCCGCGACTACCTCCGGCTGCTCGACACCGCGCCCGACCGGATCCGCGGCTGCGCCCACGAGGCGTGCGTCCTGCACTTCTTCGACACCTCGCGCAACGGCACCCGCCGCTGGTGCTCCATGGCGGCCTGCGGCAACCGGGCGAAGGCGTCCCGTCATTACGCGCGCACGAAGGACGCCTGAGGCTCGAAGGACGCCTGAGGCGCGAAGGGCACCTGAGGCGCGAAGGACACCTGAGGGACGGGCGGGCGGCGCCCGGCCCACCGCCGACACCGCCGCCGGCCGGACGACTTGTCGGCTTCGGGCGTCATCTCCCCAAAAATGCACCGGGGGTTTTCCCCATACATCCATTTCGATTCGGTCAACCCTCCCCGAACACCAGTCCCTTGCGTAAGGCTCGGCGATCACCCGGGTTCACTTCCCGGACCGTCGCGGCCAGGGTCGATCGGCTCCGGTCGCGCCACGACCGTTCCTTACCTCCAAGGGATGCCGATGACCCACACCTCCCAGCGCGCCCCGATATCGGGCGCGAGACGCGTGGCCCGCGTCGCCGTGGCCGCCGGTCTCGTCGCCGCGCTCTCCGCGGCTGGCCCGATACCCCTGGCCCTCGCCGCCGACGCGCCGCCCGCCGCGCCCCTCGACGGTGGCGTCAAGTCCGCGCACGACAAGCTCGGTTCGAAGGACGCGGACCTGCTCGCCGAGGCCAAGGCCGAGGGCGCCGAGCACATCACCATGATGATCGCCACCGCGCCCGGGAAGACCGAGCAGGTCGCCGCGCAACTGGACGCGGTCAAGGGCGGTTCGGTCGGCCGGACCCACGACGCGCTCGGCTACGTCCGCGCCACCGTCCCCACCGCCAAGGCGGACGCGGCCATCGCCGCCGCCGCCAAGCTCTCCTCCGTGCACGGCATCGACCTGCGCGAGGAGATCCCGCTGGACGACCCGACGCCGGGCGCGGACACCACCAAGGGCGCGAGCGGCAAGGCGGGCAAGGGCGGCGCCTCCTACCCGGCCCCCGACAAGCGGACCCCCGCGAAGAACCCGTACAACCCGTCCTTCGAGACCGGTGCGGTCGACTTCGTCCGGGACAACCCGAAGGCGGACGGCCGCGGCATCACCATCGGCATCCTCGACTCCGGTGTCGACCTCGGCCACCCGGCGCTGCAGAAGACCACCACCGGCGAGCGCAAGATCGTCGACTGGGTGACGGCGACCGACCCGATCGTGGACGGCGACCAGACCTGGCGCCCGATGGTCTCCTCCGTCTCCGGGTCGACCTTCACCTACGGCGGCAGGACCTGGAAGGCCCCGGCCGGCTCGTACCGGATCAGCACCTTCCTGGAGTCGTACACCACCGGCGGCGACGCGGACGGCGACGCCAACCGCGACGGCGACACCACCGACTCCTGGGGCGTGCTCTACGACCCGGCGGCCGGCACGGTCCGCGTGGACCTGAACAACAACTTCGACTTCTCCGACGACACCCCGATGAAGCCGTACAAGGACGGCTTCCAGGTCGGGTACTTCGGCACCGACGACCCGAAGACCGACGTCGTCGAGCGCCAGCCGTTCGTCGTGGAGATCCGCAAGGACGTCCCGATGGACCCCTACGGGGGCGACTGGGTCGGCAGGAAGGCCGACTTCGTCAACATCGGCGTCATCGAGGGCTCGCACGGCTCGCACGTCGCCGGCATCACCGCCGCCCACGGCCTGTTCGGCGGGAAGATGAACGGCGCCGCCCCCGGCGCGAAGATCGTCTCCTCCCGTGCCTGCACCTGGAGCGGCGGCTGCACCAGCGTCGCGCTCACCGAGGGCATGATCGACCTCGTCACCAACCGCGGCGTGGACATCGTCAACATGTCCATCGGCGGCCTGCCGGCGCTGAACGACGGCAACAACGCCCGCGCCGAGCTCTACACCCGTCTGATCGACACCTACGGCGTCCAGCTGGTGATCTCCGCGGGCAACTCCGGCCCCGGCGCCAACACCATCGGCGACCCGTCGCTCGCCGACAAGGTCATCTCGGTCGGCGCCACCATCTCCAAGGAGACCTGGGCCGCCAACTACGGCTCCGAGGTGAAGAAGAAGTACGCCATGATGCCCTTCTCCTCGCGCGGCCCGCGTGAGGACGGCGGCTTCACCCCGACGCTGGTCGCCCCGGGCGCCGCGATCAACACCATCCAGACCTGGTCGCCGGGCGCCCCGGTCGCCGAGGCGGGCTACGGCCTCCCGGCCGGCTACGGCATGCTCCAGGGCACCTCGATGGCCTCCCCGCAGGCCACCGGCGCCGCCGCGCTGCTGCTGTCGGCCGCGAAGCAGAAGGGCGTCGACCTCCCGCCCGCGAAGCTGCGCACCGCCCTCACCTCCACCGCCGAGCACATCAGCGGGGTGCAGGCCTACGAGGAGGGCGCCGGCCTCATCGACATCGAGGACGCCTGGAAGGCGATCCGCGCCGGTGCCGCCGCGCACACCTACACGGTCAAGGCGCCGGTCGACACCGCGATCGACCAGTTCCTGAAGACCCCGGGCTTCGGCACCGGCCTCTACGACCGCGAGGGCGGCCTCAAGGCCGGCCAGAAGAAGACGTACGACATCACCCTCACCCGTACGTCCGGTCCCGACCGCGCGGTCCGGCACAGGATCGGTCTCGAGAACAACGCCGGCAACACCTTCCGCATCGTCGGCGGCAAGACCGTCGCACTGCCGCTGAACAAGCCGGTCACCGTCAAGGTCCAGGCCGCGCCCGGCTCGGCCGGCCTCAAGAGCGCCGTCCTGGAGGTCGACGACCCGAGCACCAAGGGCGTGGACCGGCAGATCCTGACCACCGTGGTCGTCTCCGCCCCGCTCCAGCACACCTTCTCCGCCAAGGGCTCGGTGCAGCGCAACAGCACCACCTCCTACTTCGTCACCGTGCCCGAGGGCGCGAAGACGCTGGAGATCGCGCTGGGCGGGCTGAAGGGCACGAGCCAGACCCGGTTCATCGCCATCCACCCGTACGGCGTCCCGGCCGACCCGACGTCGACGGTCAACTGCTACCCGAACTACACCAACCCGGCCAACACCTGCCGCCCCGACCTGCGTTCGTACGCGAACCCGCAGCCGGGCGTCTGGGAGGTCGAGGTCGAGTCGCGCCGCACCTCGCCGCTGCTCGACAACCCGTACCGGCTGGACGTCGCCGTCCTCGGCGCGGCCTTCGACCCGGAGACCGTGACCGTGCCCGAGGCGAAGGTCGACACCCCCGCCGCCGTCTCCTGGAAGGTGACGAACGCGTTCGCCGCCCTGGACGGCAAGCTGGTGGGCGGCCCGCTCGGCTCGTCCAAGACCGACCGGCCGGCCATCAGGACCGGTGAGACGCACACCACCACGGTGGAGGTGCCCGAGGGCGCCCAGTCGCTCGACGTGGCCATCGGCAACGTCACCGACGCCGCCGCCGACCTGGACCTGG
>NZ_MSGP01000986.1 GCF_002078235.1 Streptomyces viridosporus | reverse complement strand
GTCGACAAGGTCACCAACGACTGCGCGGAGGCGATCTGCGACGTCATCGCCGAGGACACCGGGCTCTCGCGGGCCGAGTCGATGCTGCTCGCCTCGGGACTGGGCGGGCTCGCCCAGGTGGTGGCCCGGTCCTGGCTGCACAGCGACCGCAGCGTGCCGCGCGACCAGGCGGTGCAGCTGCTGACCTCGCTCGCCTGGCGGGGCATCGCCGGGTTCCCGCTGCACGGCAACGACCAGCAGCACTGACCGCACGCGCGGACACCGGCGCTCGTTTGTTCCCGTCGGCTGTTCGCTCCTGGCGTGGCCGGGCGGAGCGTGTACATCCCCTCACCGGGCTAATGTGTGCTGGTACGGCGCGGAAGGTCGCGCACTTCACTGACCGTCGGAGGGACATAGCCGTGGAGGTCAAGATCGGCGTGCAGCACGCGCCCCGCGAGATCGTTCTGGAGAGCGGTCAGAGCGCCGAGGAGGTCGAGCGCGTGGTGGCCGATGCGCTGGCAGGGAAGTCGCAGCTGCTGAGCCTCGTGGACGAGCACGGCCGCAAGGTCCTGGTCCCGGCCGACCGCCTCGCGTACATCGAGATCGGCGAGCCGGCCCCGCGCAAGGTGGGCTTCGGCGCACTGTAGGCGACGACCGGCGAGCGGAAGGGCCCGGTGGCACCGCGTGCGGTGCCACCGGGCCCTTCC
>NZ_MSGP01000985.1 GCF_002078235.1 Streptomyces viridosporus | reverse complement strand
CGGTGTACGAGTACGGCGGGTTGGTGAAGCTGCCGACCTGGGAGATCTCGGTGGCGGCGCCACCCAGGTCGTTGCCGCGCAGCACCGCGTATCCGTCCACGTCGCTGTCGCGGTTGGTGGTCACCGCCACCTTCGTGTCACGGAACACGTTGTTCTCGACGAGCATCTGCGCGCCCATCCTGGGGTGCACGGCGGTCTCCGCGCCCTGCACGTAGTTGTCGTAGAAGTGCCCGGTCCCGAACCGCAGGCTCGGGATCCGCGAGTACACGTTGGAGAACCAGTTGTGGCTGTAGGTCACCTTCAGGTGGCCGGTGTCCTCGCTCGCGTTGTTGTCGCTGTGTCCGACCAGGCTGCCCTTGAAGTGGTCGGCGAACTTGTTCCAGGACACCGTGACGTTGTCGGACGCGTGGTTGATGTCCAACAGGCCGTCGTAGTAGTCCTTGTCGTGGTCCCGGTCGGCCGAAAGGGTGTTGTGGTCGATCCACACCTTTGTGGACTTCTGGACGGTGATGGCGTCCGCGGGGGCGACCGGCTTGCTGATGTTCAGGTTGCGGATGACGACGTTGGTCTTCTCCTTCAGCCGCAGCCCACCGCCGGTGAACCCGGACGACGA
>NZ_MSGP01000984.1 GCF_002078235.1 Streptomyces viridosporus | reverse complement strand
GGCCGAGGAGGTTCATCAGGTGGAGCTGTTCGGCGCGGTCCCGTACCGCGTACATCTCGGCGAGGCCCTCCTCGACGCCGCCCGCGTCCGCGACGAGCCAGCCGCGGGTGAGGCGGGCGTGCAGCTCGATGTACTCGTCGCCGACGAGCCGGGCGTACTCCACGGCGCGGTCGCTGTCGGCGAGCGCCTGCGGTCCCGGCTGGTGGAGCGCCTTCCAACTGGCCACGTTGGTCAGGACGTCGGCCTGCACGGACGACGGCGGCAGCCCGCGCACCAGCTCCTGGGCGGCGGCCAGCTCCTCCCAGCCGTCCCCCTTGTCGAGCCCTTGCACGAGTCGGCTGCGCTGTACGAGGCACCAGGCCTCGCGCAGCGGGTCGGATTCGGCGGCCAGGACCCGCATGGCCTTCTTGGAGATGGCCAGGGCGCGTTTGCGGTCGCCGCCGAAGTGGGCGGCGACGGTGGCCTCGGCCATCACGTCGAGGTAGCGCAGCGGCGTGTTCTCCGGGTCGCAGGCGGAGGCCGGGTAGACCTCGGCGTAGTCGAAGGGGCGGAGGGTGGCGAGGACCTCGTCGGGGACGTCGTCCCAGAGCTCCATCGCCCTCTCCAGGAGCCGCAGTTGCTCGGAGTAGGCGTAGCGG
>NZ_MSGP01000983.1 GCF_002078235.1 Streptomyces viridosporus | reverse complement strand
GAACTCGCCTCCGGAGGCCGGCTGGGCGGAGTGGAACCGCGCCCGGACGGCGGCGAGTTGACGGGAAGCCGGCGCGTAGGTCAGGTCCCGGTCGGGGATCGCTCCCGGGTGGCCCTCCGAGAGGTCGTAGACGTACGGCGTGTCGCGGGTGCCCGTCATGTCGACGTCACGGGCGGTGCGCAGCCGTGCCGCGTCGGCGTTGTCGACGGTGGCGATCTGGAGGGGGCGGTCGTCGTTGTCGTCGGTGCCCCACCATGCGCTCAGCCGGCCGGGTGCGTCGTCGGTCACGAACAGCGCCCTGGCGCCCGCGTCCTGCGCGGCCTGCGCCAGCGCGGTGGGCTCGGTGCCGTCGGCGAGGCGGGCCAGGACCGCCTTGCCGCGCACGTCCTTGCCGGTGAACTCCCCGGCGCCCACGTCGACCAGCGGCAGCCTGGTGCGGCCCTCGATCAGGGTGCCGCCCGCCTGTACGACCGCGTCGGCGATCCCCTCGACCTCCAGGAGTGGTTTGCCGAGCCGCCACACGGTCCGGTACTCGAAGGTGCCCTGCCGCACGCGTGCCGTCGGCGCGGCGAAGACGCTGTCGTAGGCCAGGGGCACCTGGACGGCGTCGAACAGGTCGGAGCCGCCGGCGTCGCGGTCGTACTCCATGAGCAGTTGCCGGGTCTCGGTGCGGCGGTTCACGGCGGCGCGGATCTCCCGGAGTTCCCGGCCGTCCAGGGTGATCTCGCGGTCCCGGTCGACCGTGATCTCGGGGGCGGCGAGGAAGCCGAGCCCGAGCGAGTCGGCGCCGTGGCTGCCGCGCACGTCGAGGAAGGAGGTCACGCTGTACGT
>NZ_MSGP01000982.1 GCF_002078235.1 Streptomyces viridosporus | reverse complement strand
CGGCGGGCCGAAGGGCTCCGGCATCACCACCGCGCCCAGCTCGGCCAACAGCTCGCGGTAGAGCGCCGCGTACAGCTCGTGATTCGGCGAGCCGCATGATCAGGGTCGCCTGTAGACCTTGGCGATCGAGCCCAGCTGGAAGACGGAGTCCGTCGTCGCCGCCACGCCCGTACCCAGGTGCAGCACCCCCGCCGCGAGCTCATGAACCGTTGCGTCGAGATCCAGAACTCACCCTGCCGGCATGTGGCCAACAAGGACGAGCTGATCGAGCTGATCGAGCTGGTCGTGGACGATGTCTACGGCGAGCTCGATGTGCCGTCCGTCGCCGGTCGCGACCAGTGGCGCGCGACGGTCGTCCGCACCGCCGCGGACCTGCGCGCCATGGTCCTGCGCCACCCCTGGATCGCCCCCGAGCTGAGCCAGGTCGGCCTCGTCCACATCGGCCCGAACGCCCTGCGGACGGCGTCGGGGCTGCTCGCTCGGTTCGAGGCCGCGGGCTTCCCGCCGGACGAGACGGAACGGGCTCTGGGGACACTCATGGCTAACGTCGTCGGGATCGCGATCT
>NZ_MSGP01000981.1 GCF_002078235.1 Streptomyces viridosporus | reverse complement strand
GGCCCTGCAGGCGGAGGGCCTGGACACCGTCGAGGCGAACCTCGCCCTCGGCCTGCCGGTGGACGCCCGCGACTACGGTGTCGCCGCCGGGATGCTCCAGGACCTGGGCGTGCGGTCGGTGCGCCTGATGTCCAACAACCCGCGCAAGCGCGAGGCGTTGGTGCGGCACGGCATCCAGGTCGCCGAGCAGGTGCCGCTGCTGATCCCGCCGTGCGAGAACAACATCACCTACCTGCGCACCAAGCGGGAGCGCATGGACCACCACCTGCCCCATCTGGACGCGGTGGCCCATCTGTCCTGAGGCCGGCGGTCGTTCGGAGCCGGTGGCCGCCCTCTGTCCGGCGGCTGTCCTGGGCCGGTGGCCGTCCTGGGCCGATGGCTGCACTGAGGGCGGTGGTGGCTGTCCTGAGGCCGGCGGCGTCTCAGCCGATGACGGCCTCGTGCACCAGACGCTTCAGCTCCGGGTAGATCCGCAGGGAGCTCTTCGGGCGCAACTGGGTCATGAACTGGAAGGTCAGATCGCGGCCCGGGTCGACCCAG
>NZ_MSGP01000980.1 GCF_002078235.1 Streptomyces viridosporus | reverse complement strand
CCGGGACGTAGGGCAGGTAGGTGGGCTCGGCGCCCTGGGAGGCTTCGGCGGTGCGCTGCCGGGCGACGGCCTGGAGGGTGGGGACGGCGGCGGCGTCGGAGTCGGTGCCGTACCAGCCACGGCGGAAGTTGGTGCCGATGTTGACGGCGCTGACGGTGGTCAGGGCCTTGATGCGGTAGTCGGTCATGGCGGCGTTGACGCTGTAGCCGGCGCCGGCGCAGATACCGAGGGTGCCGATCCGCTCGGGGTCGACGAAGTCGAGGGTCTGCATGTGGTCGACGGCGGCGCGGACGTCGTCGACACGGGCGTAGGGGTCCTCCAGGTGGTGCGGCTCGCCGCCGCTGTCGCCCTGGAAGGGGGGGTGGAAGGCGAGGGCGACGAAGCCCTGCTCGGCGAGCTTGCTCGCGTACGGGCCGGCGGCCTGCTCCTTGACGCCGCCGCCGGGGTGGACGACGACGATCGCGGCGTGGCGGGTGGTGCGGTCGAGGCCCTCGGGCAGGTAGAGGCTGCCCGCCATGGTGATCTGGCCGTTGGGGAAGGTGATGGCTTCCATCGTGGTGCTCCTGTGTGGTGCGGTGGTCTCAAGAAGTGCGCAGGTGCGCGAGGTCGTCGCGGACGCGGGCCGGTTCGTCGGCCAGCGGCATGCCGGGGCTGTCCTCGACCGCGTCCGCGA
>NZ_MSGP01000098.1 GCF_002078235.1 Streptomyces viridosporus | reverse complement strand
CCAGCCGGTTGGAGGCGGTCTCGTCCGGGCCCACGAGCCGGAAGTCCCGCCGGTCCGCGGTGTCCCTCATGATCCGTTCGAGGAGGCCGCCGAGGATCCGGGTGGGCTCGTGCAGCGTGGTGCCGGGCTTGTCGACCGGGACGGCGAAGTCGTCGAGGGAGGGCATCGGCAGCTCGCGCACCAGCAGTCCGCCGTTGGCGTACGGGGTGGACCCGAGGCGCCGGTCGCCCTCCGGGAGGCAGGCGAGGACGTCCGCGACGGGCCGACCCGCGTCGTCGAACAGCTCCTCGGGCCGGTACGACCTCAGCCAGTCCTCCAGCTGCCGCAGGTGCTCGGGGTTGTCGCGGACGCCGGCGAGCGGCACCTGGTGGGCGCGCCAGGTGCCCTCGACGGGCTTCCCGTCCACCTCGGCGGGGCCGGTCCAGCCCTTCGGGGTGCGCAGCACGATCACCGGCGTGCGCGCCCGTTCGGTCGCGCCGTCCTCGCGGGCGGCGCGCTGCGCCTCGGCGATGCGGTCCAGCGCGGTGTCCATGGCGTGCGCCATCGCCCGGTGGACGGCGGCCGGGTCGTCGCCGCTCACGTGGATCGGCTCGTGGCCGTAGCCGCGCAGCAGGGAGTCGAGTTCGTCCTCGGGCAGGCGGGCCAGGACCGTCGGGTTGGCGATCTTGTAGCCGTTGAGGTGCAGGATCGGCAGGACGGCGCCGTCGTGGACCGGGTCGAGGAACTTGTTGGAGTGCCAGGACGCGGCCAGCGGCCCGGTCTCCGCTTCGCCGTCCCCGATCACGCAGGCGACCAGCAGGCCGGGGTGGTCGAGGGCGGCGCCGTAGGCGTGGGCGAGGGAGTAGCCGAGTTCGCCGCCCTCGTGGACGGAGCCGGGCACCTCGGGGGCCACGTGGCTGGGCACGCCGCCGGGGAAGGAGAACTGCCGGAAGAGCCGCTCCATGCCCGCCGCGTCCCGGCCGACGTCCGGGTACGTCTCCCCGTAGCTGCCCTCCAGCCAGGAGTTGGCCAGGACGGAGGGGCCGCCGTGGCCCGGCCCCCAGATGCACAGCGCGTCCAGTCCGCGCCCCGCGATCACCCGGTTGAGGTGGGTGTACACCAGGTTCAGCCCGGGTGAGGTGCCCCAGTGCCCGAGCAGCCGCGGCTTGATGTGCTCGGGCCTGAGGGGCTCGGTCAGCAGCGGGTTCGCCAGCAGGTAGATCTGGCCCGCCGCCAGGTAGTTGGCGGCCCGCCAGTGGGCGTCCAGCGTGCGCAGTTCCTCGTCGCTCAGTACGGTCCGGGTGTCCGGGGCCTCGGGCATGGATGACTCCGTGGGTGGTCGACGTGGGTGGTCGACGTGGGCGGTCGGGCGGGTGTGGCGGGGGAACGGCGGCACGTCACGCCCCGCGTCGGGCATCGGGACGGGGTACCAGTTTCCTGCGCTTCGACACGCCTCGCGCGGCCGGACGGCTGCATGTGGCGCAATCCGCGCGCGGGCCCACGGACCGCCCCGGGCCGGACCCCGGCGGTGGAGCCCCGTGCCCCGGTCCCCGCGGCCGTCCCTCCCGGTCGCCCCGTACGCGGTACGACGGCGACCGGACCCGCCGGCCGGTGCGGGCCCCGCGGACCCGCGGACGGCACGGCCCGGTCCACGGGGTGCGGACCGGGCTCGGCGCCGTCGACGCCCGCGGTGAGGAGAGTTCCCTCGTGTTCCCCCGTGCTTCCGGCGTGCGCGCGCCTCAGGTCTGCTCCGGGCGCGCGCGTGCCTCAGGTCTGCCTCAGGTGTGCGCGACGACGGCGACGGGTGCGGCGGAGTGGTGCATCACCGCGTGCGCGACGGGCCCGATGTGCGCGCCGATCGGGGTGCGGCGGATCCGGCGGCCGACGACCACCAGCGACGCCTGTGCGGAGTTCTCGACCAGGCGGACGGACGGGCTGCCGCCGAAGGCTTCCTCGACGACCTCCACCTGCGGGAACTTCTCCCGCCAGGGGGCGAGCACCTGGGTCAGCGTCTCGGCCTGCTGCCGCTCGATGTCGTGGTACACCTCGGGAGCGGCCGCCAGTCCGTAGACGTAGTACGGCGGCAGGGCCCAGCCGTGCACGACGCGCAGGGCGGTGTCCCTGCGCGCCGCCTCCGCGAAGGCGAACTCGATCACCGGGTCGTGGGGTTTGCCGGCGTCCAGGCCGAGCAGGACGGGCCGGTGGGGCGTGGCGGCGGACGAGATGCCCATGAGGTCCGGTTCGTGCTCGTCGGCGGCCTGTCCGCCGGCGCGGACCAGGACGACGGGCCGCTCGGCACGGGCCACGACGAGGAGTCCGACCGAGCCGACCAGGAACCCGCCGATGGGACCGAGCCCCCGGGAGCCGAGCACCAGCACTTCGGCGTCCTCCGCGGCCTTGACCAGCACCTCGTGGGGGCGCCCGCTGATCTGCTCGTGGGTGACCTCGACCCCGGGGTGGTGCAGCCGCAGCCCCTCGGCGGCCTCACGCGGCACGCGTTCGCTCCAGTGCGCCTGCGTCTCGGCACCGCTCACCGCCGCCTCGGCCGCCGGCCCCGGAACGGGCTGCCAGACGTGGAGCAGCCGCAGCGGCAGACCGCGCAGCGCCGCTTCACGGGCCGCCCACTCGGCGGCCGCCCGGCTCTCGGGGGAGCCGTCGAAGCCGACCGTGATGGTGCGGGTCATGGTGTGCACCTCCTGCTGTTGGGGAGATCAACCTATTCTCCGTCCGGTCCCGGCGACAGGGGCCATTGGTCCCGGGCCCGTGCCCCGCACCCCCCGTGCGCGGCCGGTCGGGGAGCAGGGACCAATGCCCTCCCCGGTGGGCCGGACGGCCCATGGCCCGGACCGTGGCGCTCCGGGAGGCTGAGGGAACAACGCCAGTCCGTGACGCCGTCCGGGAGGCCCGCCATGTTCGCTCCCCCGTCCCCCCGCATGCCCCGTGCCCTGCCCGCCGAGCACCGGGCGCGGCTCCTGCGGACCGCCCGTGAGGTGTCCTTCCCGGAAGGGGCCCGGCTGTTCGAGGAGGGCGGCCGCGCGGACCGGTTCTGGGTGGTCCGCACCGGCTCCGTCGACCTCGACATGCGGGTGCCCGGCCGCCGGGCGGCCGTGATCGAACGCCTGGGGCACAACGAACTCGTGGGCTGGTCGTGGCTGTTCGCCCCGCACGTCTGGCACCTGGGCGCCGAGGCGGTCACTCCGGTACGGGCCCACGAGTTCGACGCCGCGGCGGTCCACGAGCTGTGCCGGGACGACCCCGAGTTCGGCCGGGCCCTCACCCGGTGGGTCGGCGACGTGGTCGCCCACCGACTGCACGCCGCCCGGATCCGGCTGCTGGACCTGTACGCCCCGTACGGCGCCGGCAGTGGTCTGTGAGGAAGGCGGCGCCCGTGGACCCGGCCGTCGCGGTGAGACGCAGTGAGCGAGGAGAGGCCGTGCACGGTGTGCCGCACATCGTCCGTGACGTCATGACCCGGTCGGTGGTCTCCGTCGGGAGGGAGACCCCCTTCAAGGAGATCGTCCGGCTGATGCGGGGCCGGAGGGTGAGCGCCCTGCCCGTCCTGGAGGACGGGGACCGGGTCGTCGGCGTCGTGTCCGAGGCGGACCTCCTGCCCAAGGAGGAGTTCCGGGACAGCGACCCCGACCGGCGCACGCAACGGCGCCGCCTTCCGGACCTGCTGAAGGCCGGGGCGTTGACCGCGGAGGAGCTGATGACCTCCCCGGCCGTCACGGTCCGGGCCGGGGTGACGCTCTCGGAGGCCGCCGGCCTCATGACCCGTCACCGGGTCAAGCGACTGCCGGTGGTGGACGGGCGGGGCGCGCTGGAGGGCGTGGTCAGCCGCGCCGATCTGCTCGAGGTGTTCCTGCGCGACGACGAGGAACTGGCCGAGCAGGTACGGCGGGAGGTGGTGGCGCATCTCTTCCCCGGGCCGGGGTCGGCGGTGTGGGTGGAGGTGCGCGACGGTGTGGTCCGGTTGGTGGGCCGGGTCCGGGACACCTCGCTGGTGCCCGCGGCGGCCCGGCTGATCCGGGCCGTGGAGGGCGTCGTCGACGTGGAGTTCGCGCCGACCGAGGTGGTGTCCCCCGTCTCGGCCCGGACGTAGCGGGGCGTCCGGCACCGGACCGGGCCGGGCGTGTGGGGCGTCCGGTACCGGACCGGGCCGGGCCGCCGGGGGCTCCGGCGGCCCGGCCGGTCCGCGCGGTCCGCGCGGTCCGTCGCGGCGACGGCGGTCAGCCGCCCGGGCGCAGGGTCCAGACGACGGTCATCTCGCCGGTGACCGCTCCGTCCTCGCGGCGGATGGCGACCGTCACCGGGAACTCGGGACGGCGGCCCGCGTCGAGCTCCGCCACGACCTCCGCGGCGGGACGGCCGAGGGTCGCGGTGGCGGTGACGGGCCCCATCGCCAGCTTCCGGTAGGCGATCTCGGCGCGGACCGCCAGCGGCACGGCACGCGAGAGCTGGTCCCCGAACGCGGCGAGCACGATCGCGCCGCTCGCGGACTCGCCGAGCGTGAACATCGCGCCGGCGTGCGGACCGCCCACGTGGTTGTGGTAGTCGCCCTGGTCCGGCAGGGCGACCACGGCCCGCTCCGGAGTGGTCTCCAGGAACTGGAGGTTGAGGGTCCGGGCCATGGGCACGGTGGCGGCGAGCATGTCGCCGACGGACATCTGATCTGCGCTCATGGCCGCACGTTACCCGTGAGTAGCATCCGCTGGCCAGAGCCGGCGGCACCCGCCGCCCGCGCAACCCGCCGCGCCGTCCCGCCGCCGATCTGCTACGTCCCCGTCAAAGGGCGGTGACCGAATCGTGTCCCGGACGCGGCTAGGGTTGCTGCCCATGTGGCCAGGACAGCAGCCGCCCGGGGGCGAGCAGAACCCGCAGTCGAACAACCCGTACCAGCAGCCGGGGTACCAGCAGCCGAATCCGTACCAGCAGCCCGGCTACCAGCAGCCGAACCCGTACGCCCAGCAGCCGCAGTGGGGGGCTCCCCCCACCGCGGAGATGTCCCGGCCGCCGCAGGGCGGGGGCGGCGGGAACCGGACGAAGCTGGTGGCGATCGTGGCGGCGACCGCCGTCGTCGTGACCGCCGGTGTCACCGGGTTCCTGGTGCTCGGCGGCGACAAGGACGACGAGGCCGGCGGCGGCAAGGACGGCAAGCCGTCCGCGAGCGCGTCGCCGAGCACCTCCGCCGAGCCGAGCGCGTCCGGCTCCGGGGACAACCCCCGGGGCGGCGAGGACGTGAAGGCGACGGTTCCGGGCTGGCAGGTCGTCGTCAACACGCGCTTCGGCACCATGTTCGACGTCCCCGCCGACTGGGAGATCGAGAACCCCGGCACCAGCGTGGGCTTCGAGTGGGAGGAGAAGGACGGCGAGATGGGCCGCACCACCGTCACCGCCCCGGCCTACCTGAAGTCCGAGTGGTGCACCACCGACGACGACAAGGACGGCCGCGAGGAGGACACCGCCCTCGTCACCGCCGGAACCCGCGGCGAGAACGGCGCCAAGACCACGGACGAGGCGGCCAGCACCAGGGTGCCGTGGTGGATCTACGGCGGGTACACGCAGCCCGACAAGAAGAGCGTGAAGCAGGACAAACCCAAGCCGTACACCACCAAGTCGGGCATCAAGGGCAGCGTCGCCCGGTCGTACTCGGAGAACACGCCGCAGAACGGCAAGTGCGACAGCGACGGCAAGGCGATCACCTTCGCGTTCAAGAACAGCGCCGGGGACTTCGTCACCTGGAACCTGTACGGCGCCAAGGGCGTCAAGGAGGAGATCCCCGAGGCGACCGTGGAGAAGATCCTCAGCACCGTGCGCCTCACCGAGGAACCGCCGGAGGAGTCGTAACAGGCCAGGGGCGGGAAGGCGCATTTGGCAAGTCGGCCCCGCCCCGGCGATAGTCACGGGGTGTCGACCACCACCGTCTCCCGCCGCCCCGCCTGGGCGGGCCGCAACTACACCCTGCTGACCGCCGCCGCCGTGGTGACCAACCTCGGCAGCCACGGCGCGCTGATCGCCTCCGCCTTCGCCGTGCTGGGCATGGGCGGCGACGGCGGCGACGTGGGTCTGGTGGCCGCCGCCCGCACCCTGCCGCTGGTGCTGTTCCTGCTGATCGGCGGTGCCGTCGCGGACCGCCTCCCGCGCCACCGGGTGATGGTCGCGGCGAACGCGCTGAACTGCGTCTCGCAGGCCGTGTTCGCGGCGCTGGTCCTGACCGGCGAGGCGCGGCTGTGGCAGATGATGCTGCTCAGCGCGCTCGGCGGCACCGGCCAGGCGTTCTTCAACCCGGCCGCCGAGGGGATGCTGCTGTCCTCGGTCGACGGCGAGCAGGCCGGCCGGGCGTTCGCGGTGTTCCGGATGGCGATGCACGGGGCGACCCTCGGCGGGGCCGCCCTCGGCGGGGCCATGGTCGCCGTGATCGGACCGGGCTGGGTGCTCGCGGTGGACGCGGCGGCCTTCGCCCTCGCCGCGGCCCTGCGGGCCCTGCTCGACGTGAAGCACATACCGCCGCGCGCCCCGAGCGGCGGCATGCTCGCCGACCTGCGCGAGGGCTGGCGGGAGTTCATCGGCCGGCCCTGGCTGTGGAGCATCGTCATCCAGTTCTCCCTGGCCAACGCGGTCGTCGGCGCCGCCGACGCGGTCTACGGGCCGCTGGTCGCCCGCGACCACCTGGGCGGTGCCGCGCCGTGGGGCCTGGCCCTGGCCTTCTTCGGCGGGGGCACGGTGGTGGGCGCCCTGCTGATGACCCGCTGGCAACCGCAGCGTCTGCTGTTCGTCGGCACCCTGTGCGTGTTCCCGCTGGCCCTGCCGTCCGCCGCGCTCGCCGTGCCGGTACCGGTCGGCGTGCTGTGCGCGGTGATGTTCGTGACCGGCGTGACCCTCGAGGTGTTCGGCGTCTCCTGGATGACCGCGCTGCACCAGGAGATACCGGAGGACAAGCTGTCCCGGGTCTCGGCGTACGACTGGTTCGGCTCGGTCGCGCTGGTGCCCGCGGCGATGGCGCTGGCGGGCCCGGCCGAGACGGCGTTCGGGCGCGAGGAGGCGCTGTGGGGCTGCGCCGCCCTGGTCGTGGTGGTCACCGCGGCGGTGCTGTGCGTGCCGGACGTGCGCCGTCTGCGCCGCCGGACCCGGCAGGTGGCCGGGGCGACGCCGGACGCGGACCACGGGTCAGCCGATGCCGAACGCCCCGTCGGGGGGCTCGGGTGACGGTACGGCGTCCTCGTCCCGCACCGGCCGCGCGCCGCGGACGAAGTCCCGCAGGGACGCGCCGTGTTCCACCCGGGCGGGGAAGGCGTCGGCCGCGGTGCGCCGGGCCAGGGCGGCGGTGTCGAGGGGCCGGTGCGAGGCGGCCAGCACCGCGTTGCCGAACCGGCGCCCGCGCAGCACCCCCGGCTCGGCGATGAGCACCAGCTCCCCGAACTGCGTGCCGAGGGTGGCCAGCTGGGAGCGGAGGAAGGCGAACGGGGCCGCGTCCGCGAGATTGGCGAGGTAGACCCCGCCGTCCCGCAGGACGCGCGCGGCCTCGCGGACGTAGGTGACGGAGGTCAGGTGCGCCGGGACCCGCGAGCCGCCGAAGACGTCGGCGACCAGGACGTCCGCCGAGTCGCCGGGGGCCGCCTCCAGCCAGGCGCGGGCGTCCGCCGCGTGCAGCGCGATGCGGGCGTCCCCGGGCAGCGGCAGGTGCTCGGCGACCAGTTCCAGCAGGGCCCGGTCGGCCTCGACGACGTCCTGCCGGGAACCCGGCCGGGTGGCGGCCAGGTAACGGGGCAGGGTGAGCGCGCCACCGCCCAGGTGCAGCGCGTCCAGCGGGCGTCCCGGCTCGGCGAGGGTGTCCAGGACGTGCCCGAGCCGCCGGGCGTACTCGAACTCCAGGTGGGTCGGCTCGTCCAGGTCGACGTACGACTGCGGCGCCCCGTCGACCGTCAGCAGCCAGGCCCGTTCCCGGTCGATGTCGGGCATCAGCTTGGCGGTGCCGTGATCGACGGCGCGGGTCACGGGCAGGGGCTCGTTCACCGTGCCATTGTGCCGCCGCCCGTACGGCAGGGTGCCCGCCCCCTCCCGGGGACGGGCACCCCGGTGCCGTCGCTCAGCCGACCTCCGTCACCGTGCCGGCCCCGACCGTGCGCCCGCCCTCACGGATCGCGAAGCCGAGCCCGGGCTCCAGCGGCACCTCGCGGCCCAGTTCCACGGTCATCGTGACGGTCTCCCCGGGCCGGGCGACCGCCGCCCCGCCGAGGTCGACGTCACCGACCACGTCCGCGGTGCGGAGGTAGAACTGCGGCCGGTAGCCGGTCGACACCGGCGTCGTACGGCCGCCCTCGCGGGCCGACAGCACGTGGACCCGCGCCGTGAAGCGCCGGCTCGGCACCACGCTGCCCGGCGCGGCCACCACGTGCCCGCGGCGCACCGCGTCGCGCGGCACCCCGCGCAGCAGCAGCGCCACGTTGTCCCCGGCCTGCGCCCGGGTCATGGGCCGGCCGAAGGTCTCCAGGCCGGTCACCACGGTCTCCGTCCCGGCGCCGAGCACCTCGACCCGGTCGCCGACGCGGACGGTGCCGCGCTCGACCGCGCCGGTCACCACGGTGCCCCGGCCGGTGATGGTGAGCACGTTCTCCACCGGCAGCAGGAACGGCGCGTCCAGGTACCGCTCGGGGACGGGCACATAGGTGTCCACCGCGTCGAGCAGCGCCTCGATCGACGCCGTCCAGCGCGGGTCCCCCTCCAGTGCCCTCAGCCCGGAGACCCGGACGACGGGCGCCGAGTCGCCGCCGTAGCCGTGCGCGGAGAGCAGGTCGCGGACCTCCAGCTCGACCAGGTCGGCCAGCACGGCGTCCTCGCCGTCCTCGACGGCGTCGGCCTTGTTGAGGGCCACGACGATGTGGTCGACGCCCACCTGGCGGGCGAGCAGGACGTGTTCGGCGGTCTGCGGCATGATCCCGTCGAGCGCGGAGACGACGAGGATCGCCCCGTCGAGCTGTGCGGCGCCGGTGACCATGTTCTTGACGTAGTCGGCGTGGCCGGGCATGTCGACGTGCGCGTAGTGCCGGGTGTCGGTCTCGTACTCGACGTGCGCGATGTTGATGGTGATGCCGCGCGCCGCCTCCTCCGGCGCCCGGTCGATGCGGTCGAACGGGACGAAACTGCCGGAGCCGCGCTCGGCGAGGACCTTGGTGATGGCGGCGGTCAGGGTGGTCTTGCCGTGGTCGACGTGACCCATCGTGCCGATGTTCAGGTGCGGTTTGGTGCGGACGTACGCCGTCTTGGACATGGCGGTACCTCGAAGCCTCTCGGTGGTGAAGCGCGAGCGCCCCGGCGCGCGGCGGATGCGGCGCGTGGCGGGACGGGGACCCCCGGAAGGTGCCGACCCTCCCCCTACGGGGTCCGCCGGACGATCCGGGGAGGGTCAGCTTCGGGCGCCGTCGACGGCGGCCGCGAGGACGGGAACGGCAGCCTTCGGGGCATCCGCGGCGGCGGATGCGGCGAGGTGGAAGGCGTACCGGAACATGGGGTCGATCATCGCCGACCCGCCGCCCGGCGTCGAACGGTTTTCCACGGCGCGGCGGCGCGGGGGGCGGCCCACCGCGCGCCTGCGGTCAGGTGCCGGTGTTCTTCAGCGTCTCCCGCACCGACGGCGGCGCGAACCGCCCGCGTTCCCGACCTGTGCCGTGGAGATTCTCCGGCCGCTTCGCGAGCGCGGGTGGAGCGGCGGGTCGGCCGGCGTTCCGGCGGCGGCTCTTCGAGCGACTCCGCGGGGACACGGTCCTTTTCACGGTGTCTCACCGCCCGGGGAACCGGGAGCCCCGTGCGCGGGGCTCCCGGTCCCGGTTCAGGCGTCCAGGACCAGCCGCGGGCAGCCCCGGGCCGCGCGGGACACGCAGATCATCATCGTGCCGTCGGCGGCCTGTTCCGCGGGGGTGAGGATGGAGTCGCGGTGGTCGGCGGAGCCGTGCAGGATGCGTGTCTCGCAGGTGCCGCAGGTGCCTTCCTTGCAGGAGGACAGTGCGGTGATGCCGTGTTCCTCGGCGACCTGGAGGACGGACTTGCCCACCGGCACCCGGGCCCGGACGCCGGACTGGGCGAACTCCACCTCGAAGGCCTCGTCGGGTGCGTCGCGCACCACCTTCCTGGGCGCGAACCGCTCGGTGTGCAGCGTGCCCGCCGGCCAGTGCGCCAGGGCCCCTTCGAGCGCCGTGAGCAGCGGTTCCGGACCGCACGCGTAGACGAGCGTGCCGGGGCGGACCGCGGCGAAGATGCCCGGCAGGTCCGGGTGGCCGCACTCGTCCTGCGGGATCGACTTCACCCGGTCGCCGTACCGCTCCAGTTCGTCGAGGAACGCCATGGACGAGCGGGTGCGGCCGCCGTAGTGCAGCTCCCACTCGGCGCCCTCGGCCTCGGCCTTCTCGATCATCGGGAGGATCGGGGTGATGCCGATGCCGCCCGCGACGAAGACGTAGCGCGGGGAGGGCACGAACCTGAAGTTGTTGCGCGGCCAGCCCAGCCGGACGCGGGCGCCGACCTCGAGCCGGTCGTGGACCGCCCGGGAGCCGCCCCGTCCGCCGTCCTCGCGCAGGACCCCCAGCCGCCACTCGTGCCGCTGCGACGGCGACGACGACAGGGAGTACTGCCGCACCAGGACGCCGCCGTCCACCGGCACCCGGACGTCGACGTGCGCGCCGGGTTCCCAGTCCGGCAGGACGTCGCCGTCCGGGTGGGCGAAGCGCAGCGCGACGACACCGTCGGCCACCTCCTCCCGGCCGGTCAGGACGAGGTCCATCTCCCGCTTGACGCGCTTCTTCTGACGCTCGACGTCGGCGACGTCCCACACCACGGGCAGGGAGAGCCGCACCGGCAGCAGCGCCATCCGGGCGAAGTCGAGCGGGACCTCGGCGGCCGGGCGCAGGGAGGGCAGCCGCTCGAAGAGCACCCTGAGTCCCGTGGCGCCCTGGACGCGGGCCAGCGCCTGGCCGAGACAGGTGTGCCGGCCGGCGGTGAAGGCCAGGTGGTCGGTGGGGTCCTCGCGGTGGATGTCGAACTCGAAGGGGCGCTCGACGTGGGCCGGGTCGGTGTTCGCGCTCGCCAGCGAGACCCAGACCATGTCGCCCTTCGCGATCCTCACCCCGGAGATCTCCAGGTCGCGCATCGCCTTGCGGGAGGCGAAGGGCGACGACGGGCGGCGGCGCACGGTCTCCTCGAAGACGTTCGCCCACAGCGCCGGGTCCTGGAGCGCCTCCTCGACGTAGTGCTCCTTCTCGGCGAGGAACAGCACGGCGTTCGCCATCGCCTGGGCGGTGGTGTCCGCACCGGCGAGAGCGAACTCGCAGACGTGCAGGGCCACCTGGGGGACGGTCAGGACGTACGCGCCGTCCCTGGTCCGCTGCGTCGCCATGTCGCTGATGAAGTCGTCGCCGGGGTTCTCCCGGCGCTCGGCGACCACGGCCTGCAGCCGTGCGAAGGACGCCGCGAACCGCTCCCACACCTCGTCGACGATCTCCGCCGGCATCTCCTCCTGGGCGGAGGAGAGCACCCGGCCCATGTCACCGCGCAGGCGGCGCATCATGGCGTCGTGCTCCCAGCCCAGGCCCAGGTGGGCCAGGAGGGTCTGGGTGGTCAGCTCCAGGCAGTACTCCTCCATGAGGTCGCCGGAGCCCCGCGTCTCGATCTTGTCGAGGATGCGGTGGGCGCGCTCCTCGATCTGCGGGCGCAGCGCCTCCATGCGGTCCTGGGTGAATCCGCGCAGCGCCGCGTTGCGGTGGACGGTGTGCAGGTCGGGGTCGGTGCCCACGATCATCTCGGACATCAGGCCCTGCGGGACGACGTCGCGGTGCTTCTCGGGCACCTCGATCGTCGCGGTGTTTCCGGAGGAGGAGAACTCCCTCCAGTCGGCCAGGACGCGCAGGACGTCCTCGCGCCGGGTGACCACCCAGGCGTTGAGCCAGGGGTACCAGAACACCGGGTGTTCGTCGCGCACCCTGGCGAAGTGCGTCGACGGGTCGCGGTAGTAGTCGTCGCTCATCGCGTCGAAGCCGTGCGCCACGGGGCAGCGGCCGGCGGCGGGCGGTGTCGCGGTCTCGGTCATCGTCGGCTCCTTCCTCTACAGGGCCGCGGCCACGGCCATGGTCGACAGCTTCTGGAAGCGGGCGACGTTCTCGCTCTCCTCCATGACTCCGGCGGACAGGAACACGAAGGTGAGGTCGCGTTCGGGGTCGACCCAGAACAGCGACGACCCGGCGCCGTAGTTCCCGTGCGTGCGCGGCGAGGTGAAGGGGCCGAAGAAGGTGGGCGCGGTGCCCGTGCCGGAGAGCGAGAAGCCCAGGCCGAAGTTGCCGCGGGGCGTCTCCCAGCCGCGGGCGGCCGCCATCTGCGCGTACAGGTCGTTCGGCATGTCGCCGGTCTGCAGGGTGGTGGCCTGGTCGACGATCGCCGGGGCCAGCACCCACTGCCCGTCGTGCAGGCCGCGGCGGCGGATCATCTCGGCGAACGTGAAGACGTCGCGGGCCGTGGAGACGGATCCCACCCACGGCATCTCGGCGTCCTCGGTGATGCGGTCGTTGAGGCACTCGATGTCGGCGGGCTGCAGGAACCCGCCCTCGGGCAGGTACGCCTTGAGCGGCACGGCCCGGTCCCGCAGCGCCGCCGGGAGGCCGAACGAGGTCTCGTCCATGCCCAGCGGGTCGAAGATCAGCTCCCGGGCCAGGTCGCGGAACGACGCGGCGCCGTAGGCGCGGCGCACCATCTCGCCCATGAGCGCGTGGTTGATCGCCGGCGCGTAGTTGAGGTTGGTCCCGGGCTCGAAGAGCACGTCCACCGTGGACAGGGCCCGGACGACGTCCGCGAGGACGCCGAAGCGGTCCGGTCCGAGTCCCGGGTTCGGGGTGGGCGGCATGCCGGAGCGGTGGGTGAGCAGGTGGACGAGGCTGATCCGGTCCTTGCGGAGCGTGCGGAACGGGTCGGTTCCGAGGAACTCCGGTATCAGGTCCACGACGCGGGTGGAGAGGGCCAGTCTGCCCTCGCCGATCGCGCGCAGCGCCATCGCGTTGGTGAACGCCTTGGTGAGCGACAGCACGCGGAACACGGCGTCGGGCCGCAGTGCGCGGTCGGCGGCCCGCTCGTGCCAGCCGAGCACGGTGTCCACGACGACGTCCCCGCCGCGGGCGAGGATCACGTGCGCGCCGTCGTAGGTCCCGGCCGCGACGTCGTTCCTGATCTCGGCGACGAGCCGGTCGAGTGCGGCCCGGTCGATGTCGGCCCGGGACACGACGTCCGGGCCTGCGTCCCGCGCCACGGGGACGGTGGCGGTGTGCTGGGTCATGGTCTCCGCCTTCCTCACTGCATCACGAGCCCGCCCGAGGGCGAGATCGTCTGGCCGGTGTAGTACGCACCGTCCTCGCCGGCGAGGAACAGGACCGTCCTGGCGATCTCCTCGGGCGCGGCGGTGCGGCGGATGGGCTGGAGACCGACGAGGAAGTCGATGAACTCGTCGTCGCTCTGCCGGAAGAGCGGGGTGTCGATGGCGCCCGGGGCCAGGGCGTTGACGCGGATGCCGAACGGGGCGAGTTCGACGGCGGCCTCCCGGGTGAGCCCGAGGACGGCGGCCTTCGAGGCCGGGTAGTAGGGCGGCATGGCCACCCCCATCAGCGCCGCGGCCGAGGAGAAGTTGACGACGGCGCCGCCGCCGTTCCGCTTCAGCAGCGGGACCGCGGCGCGCAGCGTGTGGAAGGTGCCGTAGAGGTTGATCCTCAGGACGCGGTCGAAGTCCTCGTCGGTGACGTGCTCGATGAACTCCGGGTCGTGGCGGCGCCCTTCCTTCATCGCGAGGAAGCCCTTGTAGTTCTCCTCGTTGAGCGCTTCCAGCGCGGCGCGGTTCGGGGCGTTGACGCCCGCCGCGTTGACGAGGGTGTCGAGACGGCCGTGGTCCGCCTCGACCCTGGCGAACGCCTCGTCCACGGCGCGGCTGTCGGCGATGTCGAAGGCGAGCGGGACCGCCCGTTCCAGGCCTTCGAAGGAGCTCTCCAGGCTCTCGGCGGAGATGTCGGCGCCGTAGACGACGGCGCCCTCCTCGTGGAACGCGCGGGCCACCGCGAGCCCCATGCCGGATGCCGCTCCGGTGACGAACACGACGTGATGGGCGAACTTCATCGTTCCTCCAGGGCTCCCCGGACACGGGCGCCGGGGGTCAACGTGTGTCGAGGCTCGCACACTCACAAGACATGTGTCTAGTGAGTGTCGTCACGGCGAACGCCGCCCGTCCTGCGGGCTCCCCCGCGTCCGGGCACGGCAGTGCACCGGTCGGCCTTGAGGTTTCCGGGGGCATTCGGGCGGGATGTCCGGTCGCACGGAGGGACGACGGCACCTCTCCGCGAGCGGGGCGGTGCGGGCGGCGGTCGGCGCCTCGGCGACCTCCACGCATCTGGTTGGTGGACAAGCGTCCACCGAGCGAGGTCCTCACGAAGGGCGCGCGGGCACGGGCGCGGGCGACGCGGCTCAGGCCGAGTGGGCCGGGTCCCCCCGCAGGGCGTGGGCGAGGGCGTCGGCGATCTCCGGGACGATCGCCTCGAAGAACGCGGGACGGTCGCGCACGACGCTGACGTAGAACGCGCGCTCGACCGTCATCACCAGGGCGATGACGCGCGCCCGGGCCCGCTCCGCGGCCAGGCCCCGCGCGACGAGCCGGCCGGTGATGGTCGCCATCGCGTCGGCCAGCCGGCCGTACAGGGCGAACCACTCCTCCGCCACGGGCTCCTCGTTCGCCAGCGCCTGCTCCATGGCGGTGAACTCCATGCGGTGCCGGCGCCACAGGGCGGCGTGCTCCCGCAGCCACCGCTCGGTGGCCGAGGACGTGGGCTCGACCAGGGTGAGCTGTTCGTAGGACGCGACCACTTCCGGCTCGACGGCGCGCATGAGCTCGACGACGATCTCCGCCTTGGAGCGGAAGTGCAGGTAGAAAGTGGCCCGTGAGACGTGCGCCGCACGTGCGACGGCGTCGGCGGTCGTGGCCGTGTAGCCCTGCGCCACGAACAGGCCGCGCGCGGCGTAGACCAGAGCGGCACGGGTGCGCCGCTTCTGCTCGGCGCGTGACACACGGGCCGTCTTCTCCGCCAACGGACAACCTTTCTGAGCCGGCGTCCCCTCACTGTACCGAAGCGTGTCACCTGCCGGAACGCGGGAGAACAGGGGAGGAACGCGGGGGAACGGGGCGCGTGGGCCGCGGCGCGCAACGCGCTCCGCACCCCCCGGGAACGCCGCGGCTCTCCCCCGTGCCCACCC
>NZ_MSGP01000979.1 GCF_002078235.1 Streptomyces viridosporus | reverse complement strand
GTGTTGGGGCGGGCGTCCGCTGCGGCGACGAACTGCCGTGACACGTAGACGCCTTGGTCGATGTCTCCGCCGCGCAGCAGGGCAGCGGCCAGGTCGCCCAGGACGACGACTCCCGAACCCGGCAGGGACTCGCCGAGGCGTCGTACCGCGTTGTCGGCGGTCTCGGTCAGTTCCTGTCGGCCGAGTTGTCCGTACACGGATAGCGAGAGGGAGTCGAGGCGGTACGGGGTCATGAACTGGACCCACGCCTGCTCGGCGGTGTGGTCGGCGAAGTCGTACGCGATGTGGGCTCGGTCCAGTGCGCGTAGTGCCTCGGTGTCGTCCCCGAGGTTCGCGGCTTCCTCCGAGTAACGGCCGTGGATCCAGGCCGCGGCGGTGGCGTTGCCGAAGCCCCGGACGTCCTGGGCGGCTTGGGCGAGGAGCCGCATGGCCTTCTCGGGGGTGCTGGCTCCGTAGCTGGCGTAGGCGAGGGCGAGGGCGCGAAGAGGGAGGTGTCCGGCGACATCGGCGCAGTCCTTGGTCACCTCGTAGAAGGCGCGTGCCCGGCGATGGTCGCCGAGGTCCCAGGCGACCCAGCCCGCCAGTGCGGCCGTTTCTCCGGCGGCGATGGTCAGTTCGCGCTCGTGTGCGCCGGCGCGAGGCAGTACGGCGGTGATCGCGTCCAAGTGCGACTCGACCGCGTCCTGAAGTTGGTGGGCGGCCAGGTCGTGCTCGCTCACATGGAGGGCCGAGGCCCGGTC
>NZ_MSGP01000978.1 GCF_002078235.1 Streptomyces viridosporus | reverse complement strand
TCGTGCGTACCTGAAGATGCTGGACCGGTATCTGGGACAGATAGCTTCTGACGGAGCTGCTGTACCGGGCCGGGTGCTGGTAGATGTGCCGGATCCTGGTTCCGCGCCGGATGGCCGTGTGCGCGTTGGCCAGGGCGGCCGAAGGCGGTACCGGGCGCATCCACCGGTCGTCCCACGGGTCGGGGTGGAGCAGAGCCATGTCGATGAGGCAGGGGACGGCGCCGAGTTCGGCTCGCGCGACTCGCCCGGTGTGCAGGGCTTCGCGGTACAGGCGCAACGCCGGCTCGCACACTTCGGTGTTCGCGTGCGGATGGGGTGTTTCGATGCCTTCTGTTCCCATTGGTACCCCCCTGCTTTGTGCACTGCAACAAGTGGATGGTGGTACGACTGTGGGCGTCCGGGGGATTCTGTACGCGTCGAGGGAGCCGGGAACTTCCTCGACGTGTACGGGCGTGGCTGTGCTCTCCCCTTGTGGTGCAGTCACGCCCGTACCCCGGGGCGGGAGGTTCGGTCAGGAATCCGATTCGAGGATTCCGGACCGGGCGATCAGGTAGCCGAGTTGGGCCCGGCTGCTGCTGCCCAGGGCGGCGGAGAGCTTGGCCACATGGGCGCGGCAGGTGCGGACG
>NZ_MSGP01000977.1 GCF_002078235.1 Streptomyces viridosporus | reverse complement strand
CCCGGCTGTACCGGCCGGTTGCCGGCGAGGACGAGACGTGGCCGCACCTGGCCCCGGTGCTGTCCAGCAAGACGATCGACTGGGAGCTGATCCGCCAGCAGTACGACCAGATCGTCAAATACACCACCGCGCTCCGCCTGGGCACGGCCGAGGCCGAGCAGGTGCTACGACGCTTCACCTGCGGCGGCCCGAAGCACCCGACCTACCGGGCGATCGAGGAGCTCGGCCGCGCTGTGCGGACAGCGTTCGTCTGCGACTACCTGGCCAGCCCCGAACTACGGCGGGAGATCCACGAGGGCCTGCAAGTGGTGGAGAACTGGAACTCCGCCAACCACGACCTGTTCTACGGCAAGGACGGGGACCTGACCGGCGCCGACCGCGAGAGCCAGGAGATCTCGATGCTCGCCCTGCACCTGCTGCAGGCTGCCCTTGTCCACGTCAACACCCTGCTGCTGCAGAGGTCCTGGCCGAGCCGAAGGGGGTCGAGCGCCTCGGCGATGCCGATCGGCGCGCGTTGTCCCCGCTGTTCTGGACTCACGTCAACCCCTACGGCCGGTTCGAGCTGGACATGAG
>NZ_MSGP01000976.1 GCF_002078235.1 Streptomyces viridosporus | reverse complement strand
CGGCCGCGGTCGGCTCGCTGCCGAGGTCGGGCAGCGCGGGCAGCTGGGCCTTCTCGTCGACGGTCACGGCGAGCGAGACCGGGTCCATCGCGGTGCCCGCCTTGTACATCGAACCGAACGCCTTGGAGCCTTCGGCGGTGAGGGTGGCGGGGGCTTCGGTGAGGGCGGCGAGGCCGTCCTTCGGCGCGAAGTCCTCGGCCTCGAAGGTGACGATCGGGACGTTCTTGGTGGTCCTGCCCTCGCTGGTGACGTCGGCCGACAGGGTGCCGTCGCCCTTGGTGACGGCGACGGTGACGGCGGCGAACTTCAGGTCGAGGTCATGGGCGCCGGTGAAGCGGATGCTGCCGCTGAACTCCGCGTCCAGCGTCTCCTTCTTCGCGTCGTACGTTCCCTTGCCCTGCGGGAAGCGGAACAGGGCCCCGCCGTCCTGGGCGCCGTCGGCGAGCGTCCACCTGCCCTGGCCGATGGAGCCGGTGACGTACTCGCGGAAGGTGCGGCGTACGCCCCAGTCGACGGCGGCGTCCTCGAAGCGGCCCGCCTTCTCCTTCTTCGCCTTGTCCTTCTTCTCGCCCTCGTCATTCTTCTCGTGCGGGGCGGACGGCTTCGGCTGGGCGGCGGCGCTCTTGGTGTCGACGGAGAGGCTGACCGGGTCGAGCGGGGTGCCCTCGGTGTAGTAACCGGCGAAGGCGGAGGCGCCCTCGGCGGTCAGCGTGGTGGGGACGTTGGTGAGGGCGATGGGGGTGGAACCGCCCTTCATGTCGATCCCGCCGAGACCGAGCTTGGCCAGGGGCACCTGGGAGCGGTGGGAGACCTTGCCGGTCCCCCGCTCCTTGCTGACCATGTCCGCGTGGAGCACACCGCTGCCGCCGCTGATGCGGATCGTGGGGCGGCTGATCGTGAGGTCCAGCTCGTTGCTGCCGTCGGCCTTCTTGTGGCCGGTGAAGTGCAC
>NZ_MSGP01000975.1 GCF_002078235.1 Streptomyces viridosporus | reverse complement strand
GTCAATGGGCCGGTGAAGGTCCGTTCCGTGGTGGCGGCTGACGGAAAAGGGGTGTTGTCAGGCCGCCGCCTGGGGGTCCTTGGAGAGCCGGGGTGCCGGTACGGTGCCCTCCGTCTCGGGGTAGTGACAGGCGGTCAGGTGGCCGGGCTTGTTGCCGTCGACCTGCACCAGCGGCGGCGCCTCCGACGCGCACTTGTCGGTCGCCTTCCAGCAGCGCGTGCGGAAGCGGCAACCCGACGGCGGGTTGATCGGAGACGGCACGTCGCCGGTGAGCCGAATGCGCTCACGAGCCGGGCCGTCGTCGTCGACCGTGGCTTCCGGTACGGCGGACAGCAGCGCCCGGGTGTACGGGTGCCGCGGGTTGCCGTACAGGTCCTCGCGGTCGGCGATCTCCACGATCTTACCGAGGTACATGACCGCGACGCGCTGCGAGAAGTGCCGGACGACGGCGAGGTCGTGGGCGATGAAGACGAACGCGATGCCGAGGTCCCGCTGCACCTGCT
>NZ_MSGP01000974.1 GCF_002078235.1 Streptomyces viridosporus | reverse complement strand
CAGCCGTCCTCGGTGAACGCCTCGGCGTTGGCGCCCGGGTTGTCGTGGTAGCCGCCGGTCACGGAGGTGCCGCGGACCTGGAACCGGCCCGCCTCGCCCTCCGTGAGGACCGTGCCCTGCTCGTCGACGATCCGCATGGCGAAGCCCGGGTAGGGCAGGCCGCAGCTCACGAACGTCCCCTCGTCCGGGACGGGTTCGGCGGGCAGCACGGCGTCGGTGACCACGGAGCAGGTCTCGGACATGCCCCAGCCGGGGTGCATCACGTCCTGCGGCAGGCCGTACGGCTTCAGCGCGTGCAGGAACCGGCGGCGGCGGAGGCCACGACGACCTCGCCGGCGTTCATCACCAGCCGCATCGGCGACAGGTCCCAGGCGCGGTCCGTGAAGCGGTGGGACTGCTCGGCGAGGAGCCCGAAGGCGAAGTTGGGCGCCCAGGTGACGGTGACCCGGTGCCGGTCGGCGAGGTCCATCCAGCGCAGCGGGTCCTGGAGGACCCAGGAGGTGGGGGCGTGGATCTGGCGGCAGCCCAGGTACACGTCCCGCAGGTGGAACATCACCACGCCGGTGACGTGGTCGAGGGGGATTCAGTTGAGGGAGACGTCGTCCGCGCCGAGGCCGTTCATCTGCTCGGTGGCGGCGGAGCGGGTCAGCACGTTGCGGTGGGTGAGGCGGACCGCCTTGGGCAGGCCGGTGCTGCCGGACGTCATCAGCATCAGCATAAGGTCGTCCGGTTCGGCGGGGTGCCAGTCGTGGTCCTCGGGTGCCTCGCGCCGCGCGTCGGCCGTGGTGAGCCGCAGGCCGGGCCAGTCCTGCCGGGCGGCGACCGCGCGCAGCCCGGC
>NZ_MSGP01000973.1 GCF_002078235.1 Streptomyces viridosporus | reverse complement strand
CGACGGGCGCATCATGCGACGCCACGTCCTGCCCGTGGTGATCGCCCCGTCCCTCATCCAGGCGACGCAGGTGTTCGCCGTGGCGATCGGCATCCAGGCGGGGCTCGCCTTCCTCGGCCTGGGCAAGGCGTCCCAGGCCAGCTGGGGCGCGATGCTGGGCGACGCCTTCACCAACATCTACAACGCGCCCGCGCTGCTGGTCTGGCCGGGCGCCGCGATGGGCCTGACCATGCTGGCGTCGAGCCTGCTGGGCAACGTGGTGCGCGACGCGCTGGGCACGGCCGAGCCCCGGGTGGTCAGGCGTCGTAAGCGGGTCGAGCGAAGGGCCGCGGCCCCGGTGGCCGAGGCGCCCGCGGACCGCCTGCTCACCGTGGCGGGGCTGCGCGTCGGCTACCCGAAGCCCGGCGGCGACAAGACCGTCGTGGACGGGGTGAGCCTCACCGTGGCGCGCGGTGAGGTGCTGGGTCTGGTCGGCGAGTCCGGCTCGGGCAAGAGCCAGACGGCGTTCTCCGTCCTCGGGCTGCTGCCGAACGAGGCCGAGGTGACGGCGGACCGGATGGTCTTCGACGGGAAGGATCTGCTGGGCCTGGACCTCGCCGCGCTGAACGCCCTGCGCGGGCGCGGCATCGGCTACATCCCCCAGGAGCCCATGTCCAACCTGGACCCGTGCTTCCGGATCGGCTCCCAGCTCGTGGAGCCCATGCGCAAGCACCTGGGGCTCTCCCGGGCCGAGGCCCGCGCCAAGGCGCTCGAACTCCTCGCACGGGT
>NZ_MSGP01000972.1 GCF_002078235.1 Streptomyces viridosporus | reverse complement strand
CCCCCGGGCTGCGCGGCGTCGGCCTCTACGACGCCGGGACCGGGGTCGGGGAAGTGTTCTCCGAGATCGAGGAGCTGGCCGAACAGTGCCGGTTCCACGACTGCGCCCACGAGGCCGAGCCGGGGTGCGCCGTCCTCGGTGCCCTGGAGGACGGAGCCCTGCCCGAGCGGCGGCTGGAGAGCTACCGCAAGCTGATCCGCGAGAACCAGCGGATCGTGGCCAAGACCGATGCCCGGGTACGCGCCGAGATCCTTCGGGACTGGAAGCGCAAGGGCGCGGAGGGGCGCGCGGCCATGCAGGCCAAGCGCGGCCGGGTCCGGTAGCCACCGGGACCGGGTTCGACGTCCGAAAACCGCGAGTGCGGTGGCCCCGGCTGCCGCAGTGGCGGATGAAAGTGCCGAACATCCGGTGACGGACCGGCCCACAGCCCACGGCTCGCGGCCCGGCGGCCGGACGTCCGCCGGAGTCCTTGGCGAGGGTCTGCCGGTGAGGCAGGACTGTCAGTGAGGCAGGACTGTCAGTGGGGCAGGACGTGGCTCAGCAGCCGCAGCAGGTCGCCGGTGGCGTCGGCGGCGCCCAGCGCCGGCAGGGCGCGCAGGGCGAGGACGGCCACGGCGACGGACCGCAGGTGCGGGGGCGGGGCGGACTGGAGCGCGGCGACCCGGCGGGTGACGGCGCGGTCGGTGAAGTGCAGCGCGCAGGACGGCTTCGCCCGCCCCGCGGTGAGCGCCGCCCGGGCCAGTGCGCGGGCGGTGGTGGCGCGGTCACCGACCGCTGCCGCGGCCCGCTCGTCCGCCCAGCGCTGGACGAGGAAGACGACTGTGGACCGCACCGGGGAGAGTAGCGGATTGGCCGCCGCGGCCAGCGTCGCCGCGGTAACCAGCAGCGCGTGGCGGTGCGTCAGATGGGCGCGTTCGTGGGCGAGCAGCACCCGGCGCTCCACCGGCCGCAGCGCGCCGAGCATCCCTGCGGTGACCAGGATCCGGCCGGGGGAGCCGGGGATCGCGAACGCCTGCGGCACGGGCGACGCGGCGACGATCAGCTCGGTGTCCCGGGGGTGCC
>NZ_MSGP01000971.1 GCF_002078235.1 Streptomyces viridosporus | reverse complement strand
CTTCACCGAGGAGGGGCGCTTGCGGGAACACGTTTTCTTCGCCGGCCGGCACCACGACCTCGTCATGATGGGCATGCTTGTCAACGAGTTCGACCGGCGACACACGATGAGCGAACCATGAGCCGGTGATCCGAGCGCGTGGAACGGCACTCGGACTTGATCGGCGTTCGTTGTTCGCGGGTGGAGGCGGCCTGCCACCGAAAGTAGGGCTGCCCTCAGTCGCGCAAGGTGGCACGCAGGTGCAGGCCGGCGGTTGCGAGACCTTCGAAGGTGGTGACCCGGTAGCCGGGTTCCGCGCCGGGCGGCTCGCTCAAGTGGTAGCGGCGGGCGGTCTGCGCGGTCATGAGCGTGAGCATGGCCATGGCCAGAGCGGCTCCCTCGCAGCCGTGGGGCCCGGTACCGAAGCCGAGGAAGACCCCGGGTTTCGCCGGCGAGTCTGAATCGTCGAGCCAGCGTTCGGGCCGGAACCGGTCCGGTTCGGGGTGTTCCCGTGCGTCGCGGTGGGCGGTGTAGGGG
>NZ_MSGP01000970.1 GCF_002078235.1 Streptomyces viridosporus | reverse complement strand
CTCCAACTCCCGCGACGACGACAACACCGCATCCACAACAAAGACCAGCGACCCCGTCGACGAAACGGTCACAGCCGACGAGGAACCCGAACCGACCCCCGAGGACACCGAGCCGAAAGTCATGGGACTGACGGACGGCGTCTCGTACCAGGACGGCGTCGAAGTGCAGCTGTCGGACTACAAGCGCGGCGTTTCCTCCGACACGGCCGCGCCATCGGGCACGCCCTACGTCGCCTTCACCGTCGAGATCAACAACAAGTCGCAGTCCATCGTGGACATCGGGACCGGCTACGTCATGTGCTACTACGGCGACGAGAGCCGCACATCGGAACAGATCTTCGACTCAGAGCGCGGACTCGAAGGGGTGCCCTCAATGCGCCTCCAGCCGGGCCGCACAGCGAAAGCGACCGTCGCCTGCGAGATGCCGAAGAATCAGCAGTACTTGCAGGTGGAGATGGCGCCGTCCATGGAAGCCCAGGCGGCGATCTTCGCGGGCAACATCAAGTAGCCCCGCCCGTAACGGGCCCCGCCGAACGCCAGCCGGGCCCGCCAGGGGGAACAGACGGGCGGAAATCGGCGATCATCGTGACAGGCGCGGGG
>NZ_MSGP01000097.1 GCF_002078235.1 Streptomyces viridosporus | reverse complement strand
CACCCTGCTGGCCGCCGACGACCTGGTCCGGATGCTGGGGGCGATCCGCGAGGAGTTCGGGCTGGCGGCGGACGCGGAGGTGACCACCGAGGCCAACCCGGAGTCGGTCGACCCGGCCTATCTGGCGACCCTGCGGGCCGGCGGCTTCAACCGGATCTCCTTCGGCATGCAGAGCGCCCGGCAGCACGTGCTGAGGATCCTCGACCGCACCCACACCCCCGGCCGCCCCGAGGCGTGCGTCGCCGAGGCCCGCGCGGCGGGCTTCGAGCACGTCAACCTCGACCTGATCTACGGCACCCCCGGCGAGTCCGACGACGACTGGCGGGCCTCGCTGGACGCGGCCCTCGGCGCCGGGCCGGACCACGTCTCGGCGTACGCGCTCATCGTCGAGGAGGGCACGCAGCTCGCCCGCCGCATCCGGCGCGGCGAGGTCCCGACGACCGACGACGACGTCCACGCCGACCGGTACCTGATCGCCGAGGAGACCCTGTCGGCGGCGGGCTTCGCGTGGTACGAGGTGTCGAACTGGGCCACCTCCGAGGCGGCCCGCTGCCTGCACAACGAGCTGTACTGGCGCGGCGCCGACTGGTGGGGCGCGGGCCCCGGCGCCCACAGCCACGTCGGCGGCGTGCGCTGGTGGAACGTGAAGCACCCCGGGGCGTACGCGGCGGCGCTGGCGGAGGGACGGTCGCCGGGGGCGGGGCGCGAGCTGCTGAGCGACGAGGACCGCAGGGTCGAGCGCATCCTGCTCGAACTCCGCCTCGAGGAGGGCGTCCCCCTCTCCCTCCTGCGCCCGGAGGGCCTCGGGGCGGCCCGCCGCGCCCTGGCGGACGGCCTGCTCCGGCCGGGCCCGTACGAGGAGGGCCGCGCGGCCCTCACCCTGCGCGGGCGGCTGCTGGCGGACGCGGTGGTGCGGGACCTGGTGGACTGACGCGGAGGGCGCCGCCGCGGGCGCTACGGGGCCGTGACGAAGTCGATCAGTTCCTCGACCCGGCCCAGGAGCTGCGGCTCCAGGTCCTTGTAGGACCGCACCCGGGACAGGATGTGCTGCCAGGCCGCCCCCGTGTTCTCCGGCCACCCCAGCGCCCGGCACACGCCCGTCTTCCAGTCCTGGCCGCGCGGCACCCGGGGCCACGCGTCGATGCCCAGGGACGACGGTTTCACCGCCTCCCAGACGTCGATGTACGGATGGCCCACCACCAGGGCGTGCTCGCTCGTCACCGACTCGGCGACGCGCCACTCCTTGCTGCCCGGGACCAGGTGGTCCACCAGGACACCGAGGCGGGCGTCCGGGCCGGGGGAGAAGTCCTCGACGACGGAGGGCAGGTCGTCGACGCCCTCCAGGTACTCCACGACCACGCCCTCGACGCGCAGGTCGTCGCCCCACACCTTCTCGACCAGCTCGGCGTCGTGCCGGCCCTCGACGTAGATGCGCCCCGCGCGGGCCACCCGCGCGCGTGCGCCGGGGACGGCCACCGAACCGGACGCCGTACGGGTGGGCCGCGGCAGGCCGGCGGCGGGCCGCACCAGGGTCACCGCGCGGCCCTCCAGCAGGAAGCCGCGCGCCCGGAGCGGGAACACGCGGTGCTTGCCGAAGCGGTCCTCCAGGGTCACCGTGCCCGCCTCGCAGCGGATCACCGCGCCGCAGAAGCCGGTGCCGGGCTCCTCCACCACCAGGCCGGGCTCGGCCGCGACCTCCGGCACGGGCTGCGGCTTCTTCCACGGAGGGGTCAGATCGGCGGAGTACTGGCGCATTCTGATGACGATACGAGGAGCCCGTTCGTCAGGAGCGGTGCGACACGCCGAAACGGGCCGCCAGGGCGTCGCGTTGGGCCCGGACGAACGCCGCGTCCACCACCGCTCCGTGCCCGGGGACGTACCGCGCCTCCTCGCCGCCCAGCTCCAGCAGCCGGTCCAGGGCGGCCGGCCAGTGGGACGGCACGGCGTCGGGGCCCGCCTGCGGCTCGCCCGACTCCTCCACCAGGTCGCCGCAGAAGACCACCCCCGGATCGCCGGGGACCAGCACCGCGAGGTCGTGGGCCGTGTGCCCCGGGCCCACGTCCGCCAGCAGCACCTGCCGACCGCCCGGGCCGAGGTCGAGCGCCAGCTCGCCGCGCACCGTGCGGTGCGGCCGGACCAGCGCGTCCACGGCCTCCTCCGCCGCCCGCGCGTCCAGCCCGTGGCGCACCGCGTCCGCGCGCAGCTCCTCCCGCCCGTACGCCGGCGCCGCGCCCGCTCCCTCCGCGCCGAACACCTCCGCGCCCGCGAACTCCGCCGCCCCGAGGACGTGGTCGAAGTGGGGGTGGGTGAGCGCGAGATGCGTCACACGACGGCCGGTGAGCGCCTGCGCCTCGGCCCGCAACCGTGCGCCCTCGGCCAGGCTCGAGCCCGCGTCGACGAGCAGCACGGCGTCCGCCCCGACGACGAGCCCCGCCGTGCAGTCCCACACCGGCAGCCGGCACCGCCCCACTCCGGGCGCCACCCGCTCCCACCCCGCCTCTTCCCAAGTCACGGTCATACCGGGACGCTATCCGGGACGACGCCGCGCAGCGCGACGGCGCGGGACCGGCCTTGCCCGGGCAGTACCCCCCGGCCGTACACTGGGCCGGGGAAGTCTGGCACTCGCGTGCGAAGAGTGCCAGTGAGGTTACCGGGCGGAAGCTACTGGAGGTGTGCGCGATGCTCAGCGAACGCAGGCTCCAGGTGCTGCGCGCGATCGTCCAGGACTACGTCGGCACCGAGGAGCCCGTCGGCTCCAAGGCGCTCACCGAGCGGCACCGGCTCGGCGTCTCCCCGGCCACCGTGCGCAACGACATGGCGGCCCTGGAGGAGGAGGGGTACATCGCCCAGCCGCACACCAGCGCCGGGCGCATCCCCACCGACAAGGGCTACCGGCTGTTCGTCGACAAGCTCGCCGGGGTCAAGCCGATGACCGCGCCCGAGCGGCGCGCCATCCAGAACTTCCTCGAGGGCGCCGTCGACCTCGACGACGTGGTGGCCCGTACGGTGCGGCTGCTCGCGCAGCTGACCCGGCAGGTCGCCGTCGTGCAGTACCCGTCGCTGACCCGTTCGACGGTGCGGCACGTGGAACTGCTGTCCCTCGCGCCCGCGCGCCTGATGCTGGTGCTGATCACGGACACCGGCCGGGTCGAGCAGCGCATGGTCGACTGCCCGGCCCCGTTCGGGGAGACGTCCCTGGCGGACCTGCGCGCACGGCTCAACAGCCGGGTCGCGGGCCGCCGGTTCACCGACGTGCCGAACCTGGTGGAGGACCTCCCGGAGGCCTTCGAGGCCGAGGACCGCGGTACCGTCTCGACGGTCCTCTCCACCCTCCTGGAGACGCTCGTCGAGGAGAACGAGGAGCGGCTGATGATCGGCGGCACCGCCAACCTCACCCGCTTCGGGCACGACTTCCCCCTCACGATCCGGCCCGTCCTGGAGGCGCTGGAGGAGCAGGTCGTGCTCCTCAAGCTGCTCGGCGAGGCGAAGGATCCGGGCGTGACCGTCCGCATCGGTCACGAGAACGCCCACGAAGGACTCAACTCCACGTCCGTCGTGTCGGTCGGCTACGGTTCGGGCGGCGAGGCTGTCGCCAAGCTCGGCGTGGTCGGACCGACCCGCATGGACTACCCCGGAACGATGGGAGCGGTACGCGCAGTGGCACGGTACGTCGGACAAATCCTGGCGGAGTCATAGGTGGCCACGGACTACTACGCCGTACTCGGCGTACGCCGCGACGCGTCGCAGGAAGAGATCAAGAAAGCCTTCCGGCGGCTCGCCCGCGAGCTGCATCCGGACGTCAATCCGGACCCGAAGACCCAGGAGCGGTTCAAAGAGATCAACGCCGCCTACGAGGTGCTGTCGGACCCGCAGAAGAAGCAGGTCTACGACCTCGGCGGCGACCCGCTCTCGCAGTCCGGCGGCGGTGGCGCGGGCGGCTTCGGGGCCGGTGGCTTCGGGAACTTCTCCGACATCATGGACGCGTTCTTCGGCACGGCGTCGCAGCGCGGGCCGCGCTCGCGCACCCGCCGCGGCCAGGACGCGATGATCCGCATCGAGGTCGAACTCGACGAGGCCGCGTTCGGCACGACCAAGGACATCCAGGTCGACACGGCGGTCGTCTGCACCACCTGCAGCGGCGAGGGCGCCGCTCCGGGCACCAGCGCGCAGACCTGTGACATGTGCCGCGGCCGCGGTGAGGTCTCGCAGGTCACGCGGTCCTTCCTGGGCCAGGTCATGACCTCGCGCCCGTGCCCGCAGTGCCAGGGCTTCGGCACCGTCGTCCCCACCCCGTGCCCGGAGTGCGCGGGCGACGGCCGGATCCGCTCCCGGCGCACGCTCACCGTCAAGATCCCGGCCGGTGTCGACAACGGCACCCGGATCCAGCTCGCCGGTGAGGGCGAGGTCGGCCCGGGCGGCGGTCCCGCCGGCGACCTGTACGTCGAGATCCACGAGCTGCCGCACCCCACCTTCCAGCGGCGCGGCGACGACCTGCACTGCACGGTCACCATCCCGATGACCGCGGCGGCCCTCGGCACCAAGGTGCCGCTGGAGACGCTGGACGGCATGGAGGAGGTCGACATCCGGCCCGGCACCCAGTCCGGCCAGTCGATCCCGCTGCACGGCCGGGGCGTCACGCACCTGCGCGGCGGCGGCCGGGGCGACCTCGTCGTCCACGTCGAGGTCCAGACCCCGACCAAGCTCGACCCCGAGCAGGAGCGGCTGCTGCGCGAACTGTCCAAGCTCCGCGGCGAGGAACGCCCGCAGGGGCAGTTCCAGCCGGGTCAGCAGGGGCTGTTCTCCCGGCTGAAGGACGCGTTCAACGGACGCTGAGCGGAGCTATCCGCGAGGGCCGGGACCGGCTCCCGCGGAGCTCCGGGAAGTGGCCCGGGCCGAGGGACGGGTCGGTTCTGGTTCGTCCGGGGGACGTGACAACATGCCGTCATGTCCTCCGTGCTGACCGAGCTCTTCCCGCACCCGATCGTGCAGGCTCCCATGGCGGGCGGTGTCTCCGTGCCGCAGCTGGCCGCCGCCGTGTCCGAGGCGGGCGGGCTCGGGTTCCTCGCCGCCGGGTACAAGACCGCGGACGGGATGTACCGGGACATCAAGCAGATGCGGGGACTGACCGGCAGGCCCTTCGGCGTCAACCTCTTCCTGCCCCAGCCGGAGACGGCCGACCCCGCCGCCGTCGGCGTCTACGCCCACCAGCTGGCCGGGGAGGCCGCCTGGTACGAGACCGAGCTCGGCGACCCCGACGGCGGCCGCGACGACGGCTTCGACGCCAAGCTCGCCGTCCTCCTGGACGACCCGGTGCCGGTGGTGTCGTTCCACTTCGGCGTGCCGTCCCGTGAGGCCCTGGACTCCCTCCACCGCGTCGGCACCTTCACCCTGGTCACCGCCACGACCACGGAGGAGGCCCGGGCCGTCGAGCGGGCCGGCGCGGACGCGGTGATCGCGCAGGGCGTCGAGGCCGGCGGCCACCAGGGCACCCACCGGGACGTCCCGGAGGCGGACGGCTCCGGCGTCGGGCTGCTGGCCCTCGTCGCCCAGGTCCGGGAGGCCGTGGGCATCCCGGTCGTCGCCGCCGGCGGCATCATGCGCGGCAGCCAGATCGCCGCGGTGCTCGCGGCCGGCGCCGCCGCGGCCCAGCTGGGCACGGCCTTCCTCGCCACCCACGAGTCCGGCGCGCACGCCCTGCACAAGCAGGCCCTGACCAACCCCCTGTACGTCCGCACCGAGCTGACCCGGGCCTTCTCCGGCCGCCCCGCCCGCGGGCTGGTCAACCGCTTCCTGCGCGAGCACGGTCCCTACGCGCCCGCCGCCTACCCGGACGTCCACCACCTCACCGCGCCCCTGCGCAAGGCCGCCGCCCGGGCCGGGGACGCGCAGGGCATGGCGCTGTGGGCGGGCCAGGGCCACCGGATGGCCCGGGAGCTGCCCGCCGGGCGGCTGGTGGAGGTGCTGGTCGCCGAACTGGCCTCCGCCCGGGCGGCGTTGTCGGCGGGAGGTGCCCGATGACCGCGCCGGTGTTCGTCGTCGACCACTTCGGCACGGACGGCGCGGGCCGTTACGTGCTCGACGGCCCCGAGGGCCGGCACGCCGTCTCCGTGAAGCGGCTGCGGGCCGGGGAGAGCGTCGTCCTCACCGACGGCGCGGGCCGCTGGGCCGAGGGCGAGGTGGAGGGCACCGAGGGCAAGGACCGCCTGGTCGTGGCCCTCGGCGACGTCGTCGAGGAGCCCGCGGAGTCCCCCCGGCTGACCGTCGTCCAGGCGCTGCCCAAGGGCGACCGGGGCGAGCTGGCGGTGGAGACGATGACCGAGGTCGGCGTCGACGCGATCGTGCCGTGGTCGGCGGCGCGCTGCGTCACGCAGTGGAAGGGCGAGAGGGGGCTGAAGTCCCTCGCCAAGTGGCGGGCGACGGCCCGCGAGGCCGGCAAGCAGTCCCGCCGGGTGCGCTTCCCCGAGGTCGCGGACGCGGCCACGACCAAGCAGGTCGCCTCACTCCTGGCCGGTGCCGCCTTCGCCGCCGTCCTGCACGAGAGCGGCACCGAGCCCCTCGCGACCGCCGAACTCCCCGCCTCCGGTGACATCGTGCTGGTCGTCGGGCCCGAAGGCGGCGTCTCGCCGGAGGAGTTGGAGCTCTTCGCACAGGCCGGAGCCAGGCCCTACCGCCTGGGCCGCAGTGTCCTGCGCACCTCCACCGCCGGCACCGCGGCGGCGGCCGTGCTGCTGGCCCGCACGGGCCGCTGGTCCTGACCGCCCCGGTCGGCCGTCCGTCGCGCGGCGGGCGGCGACCGCCGGGAACAGTTCCCAGCCGTCCGGCTCCGCGGGCCCCCCGAGCAGTCCGCGCCGGAGCGCCTCATCGACGAAGGCCCGTACGACACCGGGCTCGTGCGGGTTGAGCGCCGCGTGCCCGCCGAGGGCCACGCCCCCTGAGTGCAGGAAGCCGTCGGGGACGAGGCGTCCCTCGCCGCCCCGGAACACCCGGTGGGTCGTCGTGGTGCCCCGGGCCGGCGCGAGGACTTCCGCGCAGGGGCCCTCGGTGCTGTGCCGGTGACGCACCGACCACGGGCGGACGACCGTTTCGCCTGCCGTGGCTCCCTCCGCGAGGAGTCTCCTGACCCGGCGTCCGTTGCGCATCGGCCCGGGGTGGTGCGGAGTGGCCGTATGCGCCCTACCGCCCCGGCGGTGACGGTGGCAGGCTGCCGTCCATGGGGGCGTTGAGGAACAGGGCCCGGAGCGGGGCACGGTGGCGGCGGCCGGTGGTGGCCGCCGGGTTCGTGGTGGCCGCGGTGGGCGGGAGCGTGGCGTGCGAGCCGGGCGGGCTGAGTTCCGCGGCGGTCGCGTACACCACCGACGAGACCGTGACCGAGGAACTCGACCGGCGCAAGACCGGGGTGCGGTGGCTCAACTGCACCGCGTCCTTCGGCGACGAGGACGGCCCGTCGTCCTCGGCCTCCTCCGGGAGCGAGGACACCGTCGCCTCGGTCGACTGCGAGGGGGAGACCGAGGACGGCAAGGAGATCACCGTCACCGGGAAGGTCACCCACGCCGTGAACGGGGCCTGCGTACGCGGGAACCTCACCGTCGAGGTGGGCGGCAAGCGGCTGTTCCGGGTCGACGGTCTCGGCGACTGCGACGCCACCAGCCCGCCGCCGGTGGGCGAGCCCACCAGGGGCGGGCCGGCCCCCACCGTCACCGTGACCGTCACGACGACGGTGTGGTGCGACCAGTACCCCTCCTGTCGCCCGGTCGAGGGCAAGTGATCCCGACCCCTGTCCAGGCCGCGGGCGCTTGCGTAGGGTGATCGGGTGACACAGCCTGCATCGGTCGCATCCGCCGCGTATCTTCGATTCCCGCACCTGCACGGCGAGTTGGTCGCCTTCACCGCCGAGGACGACGTGTGGCTCGCACCGCTCGACGGCGGCCGGGCCTGGCGGGTCAGCGCCGACAACGTGCCGGTGACCCACCCGCGCATCTCACCCGACGGCACCACCGTCGCCTGGAGCTCCACCCGCGACGGCGCCCCCGAGGTGCACGTCGCGCCGGTCGACGGCGGACCCGCCGAGCGCCTCACGTACTGGGGGAACCTGAAGACCCAGGTGCGCGGCTGGACCCCGGACGGGCGGGTCCTGGCACTCAGCGCCCACGGCCAGCCGAGTCTGCGCCGCACCTGGGCCCGCGCCGTCCCCCTGGACGGCGGCCCCGCCACCACCCTCCCGCACGGCCCCGTGGGCGACGTCGTCCTCGGCCCGCACACCGTGCTGCTGTCCGCGCCGATGGGCCGCGAGGCCGCCTGGTGGAAGCGGTACCGGGGCGGCACGGCGGGCAAGCTGTGGATCGACCGCGAGGGCGACGGCGAGTTCGTCCGCCTCCACGAGGACCTCGACGGGAACATCGAGTACCCGCTGTGGGTCGGGGCCAGGGTCGCCTTCCTCTCCGACCACGAGGGCACCGGCGCCCTGTACTCCTCCCTCGCCGACGGCTCCGACCTGCGCCGGCACACCCCCCTCGGGGGCTTCTACGCCCGCCACGCGGCCACCGACGGCACCCGCGTCGTCTACTCCGCCGCCGGCGAACTCTGGATCCTGGACGACCTGGACGGGGCCGAGCCGCGCCGGCTCGACGTCCGGCTCGGCGGGCAGCGCGCCGACCTCCAGCCGTTCCCGGTGAACGCCGCCCGCTGGTCCGGCTCCGCCTCCCCCGACCACACCGCGCGCGGCAGCGCCGTCTGCGTCCGCGGCACCGTCCACTGGGTCACCCACCGCTCCGGCCCCGCCCGCGCGCTCGCCGCGACCCCGGGCGTCCGCGCCCGGCGGCCCCGCACCTTCCGCGCGAACGGCGAGGAGTGGGTGGTGTGGGTGACGGACGCCGAGGGCGACGACGCCCTGGAGTTCGCCCCCGCCACCGGCCTCGCCCCGGGCGCGACCCCGCGCCGCATCGCCGCCGGACGGCTCGGCCGCGTCCTGGAACTCGCCATGGCCCCCGACGGCAGCCGCGCCGCGATCGCCTCGCACGACGGCCGCGTCCTGCTCGTCGAACGCGAGACCGGCGAGGTCCGCGAGGTCGACCGCAGCGAGGACGGCGACGTCTCCGGGCTGGCGTTCTCGCCCGACTCCGCCTGGCTCGCCTGGTCCCACCCCGGCCCGCGCCCGCTCAGCCAGCTCCGCCTCGCCAACACCACCGACCTGTCGGTCACCGAGGCGACCCCGCTGCGCTTCCAGGACTACGCGCCCGCCTTCACCCTCGACGGCAAGCACCTCGCCTTCCTGTCGACCCGCTCCTTCGACCCGGTCTACGACGAGCACGTCTTCGACCTGGCCTTCGTCGAGGGCGTCCGCCCGTACCTGATCACCCTCGCGGCGACCACCCCGTCCCCGTTCGGACCGCAGCGGCACGGCCGCCCCTTCGAGACACCGGACCGGGACGAGACCCCCGACAGCGAGGGCACCCCCACCACCCGGATCGACCTCGAGGGCCTCGCCGACCGGATCGTGCCGTTCCCGGTCGAGGCCGCCCGCTACACCAACCTGCGCGCCGCCAAGGACGGGGTGCTGTGGCTGCGGCACCCGGTGCGCGGGGTGCTCGGCGCCTCCCGGGCCACCCCCGACGACCCCGACCCCAAGACCGACCTGGAGCGCTACGACCTCGCCCAGCAGCGCATCGAGCACCTGGCCGTGGACGCCGACCACTTCGAGGTCAGCGGCGACGGCAAGCGGGTGCTGCTGTGGACCGACGGGCGGCTGAAGGTCGTGCCCAGCGACCGGCGCGCGTCGAACGACGACGACAGCGACACCAACATCACCGTCGACCTCGGCCGGGTCCGCCAGTTCGTCGACCCGGCCGCCGAGTGGCGGCAGATGTTCGACGAGGCCGGCCGCATCATGCGGGACAACTTCTGGCGGCCGGACATGAACGGCGTCGACTGGGACGGCGTCCTCGACCGCTACCGGCCCGTCCTCGACCGCCTCGCCACCCACGACGACCTCGTCGACCTGCTCTGGGAGGTGCAGGGCGAGCTCGGCACCTCGCACGCCTACGTCACCCCGCGCGGCGGATACGGCGACGGCGCCCGGCAGGGGCTCCTCGGCGCGGACATCTCCCGGCACGAGGACGGCGCCTGGCGCGTCGACCGCATCCTGCCGTCCGAGACCTCCGACCCCGACGCCCGCTCCCCGCTCGCCGCGCCCGGCGTCGCCGTCCGCCCCGGCGACGCGATCGTCGCGGTCGCCGGACAGCCGGTCGACCCGGTGGCCGGGCCCGCCCCGCTGCTGGTCGGCACGGCGGGCAGACCGGTCGAGCTGACCGTCTCCCCGGCCGGCGGCGGCGACCCGCGCCACGCGGTCGTCGTCCCCGTCGCCGACGAGGAACCGCTGCGCTACCACGCCTGGGTCGCCGACCGCCGCGCCTACGTCCACGAGAGGTCCGGCGGCCGCCTCGGCTACCTCCACGTCCCCGACATGCAGGCCCCCGGCTGGGCGCAGATCCACCGCGACCTGCGCGTCGAGGTGCTCCGCGAGGGCCTGGTCGTGGACGTGCGGGAGAACCGCGGCGGCCACACCTCCCAGCTCGTCGTGGAGAAGCTGGCCCGGCGGATCGTCGGCTGGGACCTGCCGCGCGGCATGCGGGCGGAGAGCTACCCCCGGGACGCGCCCCGCGGTCCGGTGGTCGCCGTCGCCAACGAGTTCTCCGGCTCCGACGGCGACATCGTCAACGCGGCGATCCGGGCGCTCGGCATCGGCCCGGTGGTCGGCACCCGCACCTGGGGCGGTGTGATCGGCATCGACAGCCGCTACCGCCTGGTCGACGGCACCCTCGTCACCCAGCCCAAGTACGCCTTCTGGCTGGAGGGGTACGGCTGGGGCGTGGAGAACCACGGCGTCGACCCCGACGTGGAGGTGGTGCAGCGGCCGCAGGACCACGCGGCGGGCCGGGACGCGCAACTGGACGAGGCGGTCCGCATCGCCCTGGAGGCCCTGGGGACGACGCCCGCGAAGACACCGCCCGCGCTGGACTGACCGGTCCGGATACGATGCCCGGGTAAGCGATCACCCGGGCGTGAGGAGGCCGCATGGCAGGGGAACCGCAGGACGACTGCCTGTTCTGCAAGATCGTCGCGAAGCAGGTCCCGGCGACGATCGTCCGGGAGACGGACACCACCGTGGCGTTCCGTGACATCAACCCCCAGGCGCCCACCCACGTCCTGGTGATCCCGAAGGCGCACCACCGGGACGCGGCGGCCCTCGCCGCCGCCGCGCCCGACCTCGCGGCGGACGTGCTGCGCGAGACGCAGGCCGTCGCGGACGAGGAGAAGCTGGAGAGCTACCGCGTCGTCTTCAACACCGGCGCCGGCGCCGGCCAGACCGTCTGGCACGCGCACGCCCACGTCCTGGGCGGTCGCGGCCTCGAGTGGCCCCCCGGGTAAGCGGCCTTGTCCGTACGCGAACTGGTGGTGCTCGGCACCGCCAGCCAGGTTCCCACCCGGCACCGCAACCACAACGGCTACCTGCTGCGCTGGGACGGTGAGGGCTTCCTGTTCGACCCCGGCGAGGGCACGCAGCGCCAGATGCTGCGCGCCGGGGTCGCCGCGCACGACCTGAACCGCATCTGCGTCACCCACTTCCACGGCGACCACTCGCTCGGCCTCGCCGGGGTGATCCAGCGCATCAACCTCGACCGGGTGCCGCACGAGGTCACCGCCCACTACCCGCGCTCCGGGCAGCGCTTCTTCGACCGGCTGCGGTACGCCACCGCCTACCGCGAGACCGTCGCCCTCACCGAGGCCCCGGTCGACGTGGACGGCCCGCTGGCCGTCACCCCCGGCTACACGCTGGAGGCGCGCAGGCTGTCGCACCCCGTCGAGTCCTTCGGCTACCGCCTGCTCGAACCCGACGGCCGGCGCATGCTGCCCGACCGGCTGGCCGCGCACGGCATCAAGGGCCCGGACGTCGGCCGCCTCCAGCGCGAGGGCGCCCTCGGCGGGGTCTCCCTGGAGGACGTCAGCGAGGTGCGGCGCGGGCAGCGGTTCGCGTTCGTCATGGACACCCGGCTCTGCGAGGGCGTGTACGCGCTCGCCGAGGGCTGCGACATGCTGGTCATCGAGTCGACCTTCCTCGACGAGGACGAGGAACTCGCCGTCGAGCACGGCCATCTGACCGCCGGCCAGGCGGCCCGGGTGGCGCACGAGGCGGGTGTGCGCCACCTCGTCCTCACCCACTTCAGCCAGCGCTACACCGACCCCGCGGAGTTCGAGCGGCAGGCACGGGCCGCCGGATACGACGGGGACCTGACCGTGGCGCACGATCTGCTGCGCGTGCCACTTCCGAAGCGTCGGTGAAACGCCCGTACGATAGCTCGATGCCCGTACCGAAAGCCGAACTGCACCTTCATATCGAAGGCACCCTCGAACCCGAGCTCGCCTTCGCCCTCGCCGCGCGCAACGGCGTCGACCTGCCCTGGGCCGACACCGACGCGCTCCGCGAGGCGTACCGGTTCCAGGACCTGCAGTCCTTCCTGGACCTGTACTACGTGCTGATGGCGGTGCTGCGCACCGAACGGGACTTCGAGGACCTCGCCGACGCCTACCTCGCCCGCGCCGCGGCGCAGGGCGTGCGGCACGCGGAGATCTTCTTCGACCCGCAGGCGCACCTGTCCCGGGGCGTCTCCATGGACACGGTCGTCGAGGGCCTGTGGCGGGCCCTGGGCCGCAGCACGGAGACGCACGGCGTCTCCACCCGGCTGATCATGTGCTTCCTGCGCGACGAGTCCGCCGAGTCGGCGATGGCCACCCTGGACGCCGCGAAGCCGTACCTGGACCGCATCACCGGCGTCGGCCTCGACTCCGCCGAGGTCGGGCACCCGCCGGTGAAGTTCCGCGAGGTGTACGAGGCCGCCGCCGCGCTGGGCCTGCGGCGCGTGGCGCACGCCGGTGAGGAGGGGCCGCCGGAGTACATCACCGAGGCCCTGGACGTCCTCGGCGTCGAACGGGTCGACCACGGGCTGCGCTGCATGGAGGACCCGGCGCTGGTGGAGCGGCTGGTGCGCGAGCGCGTCCCGCTGACCCTGTGCCCCCTGTCGAACGTCCGGCTGCGCACGGTGGACACCCTCGCCGACCACCCGCTGCCCGCGATGCTCGACGCGGGCCTGCTGTGCACGGTCAACTCCGACGACCCGGCCTACTTCGGCGGTTACGCGGGCGACAACTTCACCGCGGTGCGCGAGACGCTGGGCCTCGGCCCGGAACGCCTGCGCGAGCTGGCCCGCAACTCCTTCCTCGCCTCCTTCCTGGAGGACGACGAGGAGCGGCGGGCGCGGTACCTGGCCGAGGTGGAGGCGTACGACTTCGCGGGCGACGCCCCGTAGCCCTCAGCCGATCCCGGGCGCCCGGGTCGCCGCCGCCGTGTCGTAGGCGCCCCGGGCGGGGGAGGGGGTGCCGTCGACCGGGATCTCCACGACCGGCTGCTCCGGGGCGCCGACCTCGGGCACCGCGCCCGTGGGGGTGCCCGTGGCGGCGGCGACCACGGCGGCCGGGTGGCCGCCGCGGCGCCGGACCGCGCCCGGCAGCAGCGGACGCCCGCCGGTGTGCAGGGCGACGGCGGTCATCGGCAGGGCGACCAGCAGCAGGCCGGCGCCGAGCACCGCGCCCATGACGGGGAAGCCGGCCTGCGCGGACAGCACACTGCCGGTCAGCGGCCCGGCGGCGGTGCCCAGCGAGGACGCCGACCCCACCAGCACGGCCCAGCGCCCGCGCGGATCCAGCGAGGCCGCGAGCCCGATCAGGTACGACAGGACCACCGGGTAGACCGTGTTCCAGGCGATCTCCCCGGCCGCGAAGCTCCCCAGCCCGGTGGCGGAGGCGCTCAGCGCGATGCAGCCGGCGATGAGGACGGTGCCGCCGCCGATGGGCAGCGCCCGCCCCAGCCGCGATCCCAGCGCGCCCGCCGCCATCACGCCCAGCAGCCCGGCGCCCAGCGCCACGGCGAAGACGACGCCGACGGTCGGCTCGCTGAGGTGCGCCTGCGTGACGCCGATCCGTCCGCTCATGCCCCACAGCGCGTTCTGGGCGAGCGACCAGAACACCATGGCGCCGGCCAGCACGAGCCCCGAACGCCGGTGCGGGAGACGGGCCGGGCCGGTGCCGCCGACCGGTCCGGGGTTCGCGTGCCGGGACCCGGACGTGCCGGCGGGCAGACGGGAGGTCAGCGGCCACACGGCCAGCGCGGTGAGGGCGACGGCGGCCAGGGTGAGGCCGTGTCCCGGCAGGTGGGGGACCGTCAGGTACACCACGCCCGCCAGCGCGGAGACGCTGAGCAGACCGAGCGTGGAAGCACGGTGCGGATCCGGTTCGGCGGCGATCCGGGTGGCGGCGACGGTGGTGGCCGTCCCCGAGCCGAACCCGCCCACCACCGCGCAGGCGACGACGACCGGCACGGTGGTGGTGAGCGCGGCGGTGCCGTAGCCGAGGACGGCCAGGACGAGCCCGAGCCGGGCCAGGTTCCGCGCCCCGGTCCGCTGCACGCGGGAGGCCAGCAGGAACCCGGCGGTCGCCGAGCTCAGCAGCAGCGCGCTGCCGACGGCTCCGGCCTGGGTCGCCGAGAGGCCGAGGCCGCGTTCCAGCCGGCCGACGGTGGTCGGCAGCAGATACGGGGCGAGGTACCCGGCCGTGAAAAGGGCGACGAGGGGCCAGGGGGTGGTGCGAGGGGCGAACACGGGCGTTCCCGGGGCGTGCGAAAGGGACGGTGTGAAAAAGGAGATGGGGGGCGACGACCGTCGACGGACAGGAACGCGCGGGCAATTTGTATCAAGCAGGGGGACGGCTACGGGAGCGAGCAAGGCGTGATCTACGTCACTCCTGCGTTTGGGGTTCCGGAACCCGGGTAACAGAAGGCGCCGCCCTGGTGAACAGCCCCGCCATGCGCGGAAACCCCGCCTTCACCCTCGCCCGGTTCTCCGCGTCGCGGCGGCGGCCCGCTCCTCGCGCTCCGGCGCCGACGGACCGCCGGTGCCCGGGGGCACCGTTGACGGGTTCATGTTCGCGTACCTAACCTCCATTCCCATACATGGATGACGTCTCCACGGGGAGACGGGCACGGCGGCCCGGCCGCCCCGAAGCCCCGCTCTCCGCCGGACCCGACCTCGTAGGAGTCGCCCTGTGGCCCGCGACCTGACCGTGACGGAGGTCCGGCTGACGCCGATCCTCGTCTCCGACCCGCCCCTGCTCAACACGCAGGGCGTCCACCAGCCGTACACCCCCCGCCTGATCGTGGAGGTGGTGACCGCCGACGGGACCACGGGGCTGGGCGAGACCTACGGCGACACCAAGTACCTGGAACTGGCCCGGCCGCTCGCGGACCGACTGGTCGGCCGCCGGGTCAGCGACCTGAACGCCCTGTTCACGGATGCGGACGAAGTGGCCGTCGATGCCTCCCGGGTCTCCGGCCAGGTCGACGTCGGCGGACTGCGCGGTGTGCAGACCGCCGACAAGCTGCGCCTGTCCGTGCTCTCCGCCCTCGAGGTCGCCTGCCTCGACGCCCTCGGCAGGTCCCTCGGCCTGCCCGTGCACGCGCTGCTCGGCGGCAAGGTGCGCGACGCCGTCGAGTACAGCGCGTACCTCTTCTACAAGTGGGCCGAGCACCCCCGGGGCGTGGCGGCGGAGAAGGACGACTGGGGCGCCGCCCTCGATCCGGCCGGCGTCGTCGAGCAGGCCCGGACCTTCAAGGAGCGGTACGGGTTCACGTCCTTCAAGCTCAAGGGCGGAGTCTTCCCCCCGGACGAGGAGATCGCGGCCGTCCGCGCCCTGGCCGACGCGTTCCCCGGCCACCCCCTGCGCCTCGACCCCAACGGCGCCTGGTCCGTGGAGACCTCGCTGAAGGTGGCCGAGGAACTCGGGGACGTCCTGGAGTACTTGGAGGACCCCGTTCTCGGAACCCCCGCCATGGCCGAGGTCGCCGCCCGCTCGCGGGGGGCGGCGCGAAGCGCCTCGGACGAGGGCGGTGGCGGGCGGCGGACGGGCGTGCCGCTCGCCACCAACATGTGCGTGACGACGTTCGCCGAGATCGAGGAGGCCTTCACCCGGGGCGCCGTGCAGGTCGTCCTCTCCGACCACCACTACTGGGGCGGGCTGCGCAACACCCAGCACCTCGCCGCCGTCTGCCGCGCCTTCGGCGTGGGCGTCTCCATGCACTCCAACACCCACCTCGGGATCAGCCTCGCGGCGATGACCCACGTGGCGGCCACCGTCCCGAACCTGCACCACGCCTGCGACTCCCACTACCCCTGGCAGTCGGAGGACGTCCTCACCGAGCGCCTCGCCTTCGAGCACGGCACCGTACGGGTCCCCGACGCACCCGGACTCGGCGTCGAACTCGACCGCGACCGGCTCGCGGCCCTGCACCGGCGGTGGCTGGCGGACGACGGCCGCCTCCGCGACCGCGACGACGCGGCCGCCATGCGGATCGCCGACCCGGACTGGGTCACCCCGGCGGTGCCGCGCTGGTGACCCGCCCGGTGGGGGAGCGCGGAGGCGGCCCGCCGTGACGTGACGCGGCCGTGCCGACGGTGGTGTGGTGCAGACTGGCCTGAACCGCACCATGCAGGGAGCGCACCGTGATGGCGTCCACCGCGTCCACCGCCTCCGCCACGACCAGCGAGAAGGCACACACCGAGGAAGCACACCGCCCGACCCAGGTCGACCCGCTCGCCGCGCTGCGCGCCACCCTCGAGACCCTGCACACCCCGCACGACCTCGCCCACGACCTCGGCCTGCCGCCCTTCACCGGCGGCATGGTCGGCTACCTCGGCTACGACGTCGTGCGCCGCCTGGAGCGGATCGGCCCCGGCGAGCGGGACGACCTGAGGCTGCCCGAGCTGACCATGCTGCTCACCAGCGACCTGGCCGTCATGGACCACTGGGAGGGCACCGTCTGGCTGATCGCCAACGCGATCAACCACAACGACCTCGAGACCGGCGTCGACGAGGCCCACGCCGACGCCGTGGCCCGCCTCGACGCCATGGAGGCCGACCTCGCCCGCCCGGTGGCCCAGCCCCCGGCCGTGCTGCCGCCCTCCGAACTGCCCGAGTACACCGCGCTGTGGGGCGGCCCCGACTTCCAGCGGGCCGTGGAGGACGTCAAGGAGCGCATCCGCGCGGGCGAGGCCTTCCAGGTCGTCCCCTCCCAGCGGTTCGAGACCCCGTGCACGGCGAGCGCCCTGGACGTCTACCGGGTCCTGCGCGCCACCAACCCCTCGCCGTACATGTACCTGTTCCGCTTCGACGGCTTCGACGTGGTGGGCTCCTCCCCCGAGGCCCTGGTGAAGGTCGAGGACGGGCAGGCGATGGTCCACCCCATCGCCGGCACCCGGCACCGCGGCGCCACCCCGCAGGAGGACCAGGCCCTCGCCGACGAACTGCTCGCCGACCCCAAGGAGCGCGCCGAGCACCTCATGCTCGTCGACCTGGGCCGCAACGACCTCGGGCGGGTCTGCGAGCCCGGCTCGGTCGAGGTCGTCGACTTCATGTCGATCGAGCGGTACTCGCACGTCATGCACATCGTCTCGACGGTCACCGGCCGGGTGGCGGCCGACCGCACCGCCTTCGACGTGCTCACCGCCTGCTTCCCGGCCGGCACCCTCTCCGGCGCGCCCAAGCCCCGCGCGATGCAGATCATCGACGAACTCGAGCCGTCCCGGCGCGGACTGTACGGCGGCTGCGTCGGCTACCTCGACTTCGCCGGCGACTCCGACACCGCCATCGCCATCCGCACCGCGCTGCTGCGCGAGGGCACCGCGTACGTCCAGGCCGGCGCCGGGATCGTCGCCGACTCCGACCCGGTCGCCGAGGACACCGAGTGCCGCAACAAGGCGGCCGCGGTGCTGCGCGCCGTGCACACGGCGAACCGGCTGGTAAAGCCCTGAGACGAACCCCGGGTGACGGTTCGCCCGGGGTTCGGGTGATAGTGGAGTACGTGACTGCTGCACCCCACCCCCGTTCCGAGGCCGCCGGCTCCGCCCGGGCCGGCCGCCTCAGCCTCGCCGCCGCCCTGCTGTGCGGCGCCCTGGGCGCGGCCGTGGCCCTGCTCGCCACCCGGCAGCAATGGTCGGAGGGCACCGCGCGCGTGGCCGGCGGCGCCTTCCCCCTGACCGCCCGGGGCAGCGACGTCACCGGCGTCCCCGCCGCCCTGGCCGTCGTGGGCCTGGCCGCGCTCGTCGCCGTCTTCGCCGTCCGCCGCGCCGGCCGTCTCGCCGTCGCCGCGCTGCTCGCCCTCGCCGGCGCGGGCACCGTGACGGCGGCCCTGGTCGGAGCCTCGGACGGCTCCGCGCTCGACGAGAAGGCCGCTCGGGCCTCCGGCGACACCTCCGCCACGGTGGAGGCCCTCACCCACACCGCGTGGCCCTACGTCGCGGCCGTGGGCGGCGCGCTGATCCTGCTGGCCGGGCTGCTCGCCCTGCGCTACGGCCGGCTGTGGCCCGCCATGTCCGGCCGCTACGAACGGGGCGGTGCCCCCCGGGAGCGCCGCAGGGCCCCCGCCGTGGACCCCGACCGCCCCGAGGACCTCTGGAAGGCCCTCGACCGCGGCGAGGACCCGACCGGCGCCTGAGACCCGCGGGCGGGGCCCTCGGACGCCGCTCAGCGCGCCGGGGAGCACCCCCGCTCACCGCGCGGGCGTGTGTGCGGGACAATGAGCGTTGAGCGTCCTGCTCAGACACGTACACAGCAACGAGGAGCAAGCAATGGCGGGCAGCAGCCACGGTCACACCCCGGCCGCCTGGACCGGTGTCATCATCGCCTTCATCGGTTTCTGCGTCGCGGGCATGTTCATGGTGATGGCCCAGCCCGTCGGCTTCTGGGCGGGCATGGGCCTGGTGATCCTCGGCGCCGTCGTCGGCGGCATCATGAGCGCGATGGGCATGGGCCAGCCGAAGCACAACCACCCGGTGCACCGGACCACCGGTGACCGCGAGCCGGCCCGCGCCGAGGGCTGAGCACGGCGGGGCACTCCCGACAGGGGCGGCCGGCACGGTGGTGCCGCACCCGCCCCTGCCGCGTGTCCGGGGCACAATGCACAGCGTGAACGTCCCCGATCCCGGCACGACCCGCGGCAGGGCGGCCCGGCTGGCCGTCCCCGCGGGGGTGCTCGCCGCCGTCGCCGGGGCCTTCGCCTACGTCGGGGCCGTGGACCCCAACGAGCCCGGCCACTACCCCGCCTGCCCGCTGCTGCGCCTCACCGGCCTGTACTGCCCCGGCTGCGGCGGACTGCGCAGCGCGCACGCCGTCGTCCACGGCGACCTCCCGGCCGCCCTCCAGGCCAACGCGCCGGCCGTCCTCGGCTACGCGTGCTTCGCCGTACTGTGGACCGTATGGGTGGTCCGCGCGGTGCGCGGGAGGCCGACGAGGCTCGCCCCCCCGCCGGTGCTCCTGTGGACCCTGGGGACGTTGCTGCTGGTCTTCACGGTTGTCCGGAACCTGCCGTTCGGTGGCTGGCTCCATCCTTGATCGACAGGTGAATGTCCAGGTAGTGGGACCGGCGTCAACCGGATGCGGGGCATACGCCCGGCTGCGGATACCATCGCAGTGACCACCGGTTTCGTCCGACGACCCGACCCCGGAGGCGGGTCCGCGGCGGAAACCGACGCATCGAAGACCCACCGTCTGGAAGGGGGCCGCTCGCGTGAGTGTGCTCGACGAGATCATCGACGGAGTCCGGGCCGACCTCGCGGAGCGGCAGGCGCGCGTCAGCCTCGACGAGCTCAAGGAGCGCGCGGCGAAGGCTCCGGCGGCCAAGGACGGCGCGGCCGCCCTGCGCGGCGACGGCGTCAAGGTGATCTGCGAGGTCAAGCGCTCCAGCCCGTCCAAGGGCGCGCTCGCCGCGATCGCCGACCCGGCCGGACTCGCCGCCGACTACGAGGCGGGCGGCGCGGCCGTCATCTCCGTCCTCACCGAGGAGCGCCGCTTCGGCGGCTCGCTGGCCGACCTGGAGGCGGTCCGCGCGCGGGTGGACATCCCCATCCTGCGCAAGGACTTCATCGTCACCTCGTACCAGCTCTGGGAGGCCCGCGCGTACGGCGCCGACCTCGCGCTGCTGATCGTCGCGGCCCTCGACCAGCCGGCCCTGGAGTCGCTGATCGAGCGCGCCGAGTCCATCGGGCTCACCCCGCTCGTCGAGGTGCACGACGAGGACGAGGTCGAGCGGGCGGTGGACGCGGGCGCCAAGGTCATCGGCGTCAACGCGCGCAACCTCAAGACCCTCGAGGTCGACCGCGGCACCTTCGAGCGGGTCGCCCCCGAGATCCCCGCCCACCTGGTCAAGGTCGCCGAGTCCGGCGTCCGCGGCCCGCACGACCTCATCGCCTACGCCAACGCCGGCGCCGACGCCGTCCTGGTCGGCGAGTCCCTCGTCACCGGGCGCGACCCGAAGACGGCGGTCTCCGACCTGGTGGCGGCCGGCGAGCACCCCGCACTGCGGCACGGCCGCGGCTGACCCCCCGATAGGCTTGGCCCCGATGACGCCCCCGCTCCCCCTGGTGACCAGGGACCCGTACGCGCGCCTGGCGAGAGGCTGCCGCCCGCGCGGCTGCCGCGCGCCCGCCCGCCGCGTCCACGGCCGCCGGGTGCGGTACGTCATCGGCGACGAGCCGGGGCAGGTGAACGGCATGCGATGGCAGCGACCGGTCCGAAGGGGCGCGGGGCTGCAGCCGGACACGCGACGTCGTCGCGCGGTCGCGACCGACCGCGACGGGTCCGCAGCCGACTGATCATCCCCGCCCCCACGGCGAACAGTGTTCCTCCCCGCACTCACCGTGAGGTTTCCGCATGCCCAGCACCTTCTTCCTCCCCGATCCGGAGGGGCAGACGCCCAACGCCGAGGGCTACTTCGGCGCGTTCGGCGGCAAGTTCATCCCGGAGGCGCTCGTCGCCGCCGTGGACGAGGTCGCCGTCGAGTACGACAAGGCCAAGGCCGACCCCGAGTTCGCCCGTGAGCTCGACGACCTGCTGGTCCACTACACCGGCCGCCCGAGCGCCCTCACCGAGGTGCCCCGGTTCGCCGAACACGCCGGCGGCGCCCGGGTCTTCCTCAAGCGCGAGGACCTCAACCACACCGGCTCCCACAAGATCAACAACGTGCTCGGCCAGGCCCTGCTGACCAAGCGCATGGGCAAGACCCGCGTCATCGCCGAGACCGGCGCCGGCCAGCACGGCGTCGCCACCGCCACCGCCTGCGCCCTGTTCGGCCTCGACTGCACCATCTACATGGGCGAGATCGACACGCGGCGCCAGGCCCTCAACGTGGCCCGGATGCGCATGCTCGGCGCCGAGGTCATCGCCGTGAAGTCGGGCAGCCGCACCCTCAAGGACGCCATCAACGAGGCGTTCCGGGACTGGGTCGCCAACGTCGAGAGCACCCACTACCTCTTCGGCACCGTCGCCGGACCGCACCCCTTCCCGGCGATGGTCCGCGACTTCCACCGCGTCATCGGCGTCGAGGCCCGCCGCCAGTTGCTGGAGCGAGCCGGACGCCTTCCGGACGCCGCGGTCGCCTGCGTCGGCGGCGGCTCCAACGCCATCGGCCTGTTCCACGCCTTCATCCCCGACGCGAGCGTCCGCCTCATCGGCTGCGAACCCGCGGGGCACGGCGTCGAGACCGGCGAGCACGCGGCCACGCTGACCGCGGGCGAGCCCGGCATCCTGCACGGCTCGCGCTCCTACGTCCTCCAGGACGACGAGGGCCAGATCACCGAGCCGTACTCCATCTCGGCGGGGCTCGACTACCCGGGCATCGGGCCCGAGCACGCCTACCTCAAGGACTCCGGCCGCGGTGAGTACCGCGCGGTCACCGACGACGCCGCGATGCAGGCCCTGCGGCTGCTGTCGCGCACCGAGGGCATCATCCCGGCCATCGAGAGCGCCCACGCGCTGGCCGGCGCCCTGGAGGTCGGCAGGGAGCTGGGCGGGGACGGGCTGATCGTCGTCAACCTGTCCGGCCGCGGCGACAAGGACATGGACACCGCAGCCCGTTACTTCGGGCTCTACGACACCGACGCCGAGGTCGCCGCCGACGAGGCCGGCGGCGCCGCCGAGATCGAGGGGGACGCCAAGTGAGCGGGAACATCCAGTTGCTGACGGACACCCTCGCCGCGGCGAGGGCCGAGGGGCGCTCGGCGCTCATCGCCTACCTCCCGGCCGGGTTCCCGACCGTGGACGGCGGCATCGAGGCGGCCAAGGCCGTCCTCGACGGCGGCGCCGACGTCGTGGAGGTGGGCCTGCCGCACAGCGACCCCGTCCTCGACGGCCCCGTCATCCAGACCGCCGACGACATCGCCCTGCGCGGCGGCGTGCGCATCGCCGACGTGCTGCGCACGGTCCGCGAGGCCCACCGGGCCACCGGCAAGCCGATCCTCGTCATGACGTACTGGAACCCCATCGACCGCTACGGCGTCGAGCGGTTCACCGCCGAACTCGCCGAGGCGGGCGGCGCCGGGTGCATCCTGCCCGACCTGCCCGTCCAGGAGTCGGCGCTGTGGCGGGAGCACGCCGACAAGCACGGCCTCGCCACGGTCTTCGTGGTCGCGCCCAGCAGCAAGGACGCGCGGCTCGCCGAGATCACCGCGGCCGGCAGCGGCTTCGTCTACGCCGCCTCCCTGATGGGCGTCACCGGCACCCGCGAGTCGGTCGGCGCGCAGGCCCGGGACCTGGTGGAACGCACCCGGGCGACCGGCTCCGGACTGCCGGTCTGCGTCGGGATCGGCGTCTCCACCCCCGCCCAGGCCGCCGAGGTCGCCGGCTTCGCCGACGGCGTGATCGTCGGCTCGGCCTTCGTCAAGCGGATGCTGGACGCGCCCGACCGCGCCGCCGGCGTCGAGGCCGTCCGCGCGCTCGCCGGTGACCTGGCCAAGGGCGTGCGCGGCCTGGCGTAGGACACGGGCGGGGCGGGCCGGGGCGACCGGCCGGAGATCCGCAGGTAGTCATACGGGTCCCTCGTACGGGTGGACCTACGGTCGGGGAGGCGCGGTGCGCCTCCCCGGTTCGTTCTGCGGGGTGTGAGCGAGAAGAATCATGAGGGAAAGCGCACCGCCCGGGAGCGGCTGGCGGTCGAGCGCGAGAAGCAGAAGACGGCGGAGAAGCGGCGCCGCGGCCTGATCGTGGGCGCGAGCGTGGTCTGCGTCCTGGGGCTCGCGGCGGTGATCGGCGTCGTCGCCGCCAACGCCGGCAAGGACGACGAGAGCGACTCGGCGGGCCCGGTCGTCACCCCCGCGGGCGCGCTGGGCGAGGACGGCACCGCGATCCCGGTCGGCAAGAAGGACGCCAAGGCCACGCTCACGGTGTGGGAGGACTTCCGCTGCCCGGCCTGCAAGGCCTTCGAGCAGGCCTACGGCCCGACCATCAACGAACTGACCGCGGCGGGGCAGCTGAAGGTGGAGTACCACCTGGTCACCCTCATCGACGGCGGCATGGGCGGCACCGGCTCCCGCAACGCGGCCAACGCCGCCGCCTGCGCCCAGGACGACGGGAAGTTCGCCGCGTACCACGAGGTGCTGTTCACCAACCAGCCGATGGAGAGCGACGACGCCTACGCCGACAACGACAGGCTCATCGAGCTGGCCGGCAAGGTCGACGGCCTCGACACCCCGGCCTTCCGCTCCTGCGTCGAGGACGGCAAGCACAACAGCTGGGTCGTCAAGTCCCACGAAGCCTTCCAGAAGGGCGGCTTCACGGGCACGCCGACCGTCCTGTTCGACGGCAAGAACATCTACCAGGACCGCTCGATGACCCCGGAGAAGCTGAAGCAGATGGTGCAGGAGGCCAACAAGGACTAGCCGCGCCTAGCCGCGCCTAGCCGCGCCTAGCCGCGCCGTCCCGGGAATTCCGGGCCCCTGTTATGGAGCCGTAGCCGGGCTGCCCGCCGTGCGGCCGGTCCGGCAGGGTAGCGTCGACCCTGCCATGGAACTTGCCTACATTCCCAGCCCGTCGAGCGGGGTGCTGTACCTCGGCCCCGTCCCGCTGCGCGGCTACGCGTTCTGCATCATCATCGGCGTCTTCGTAGCCGTGTGGCTCGGCAACAAGCGCTGGATCGCCCGGGGCGGGCGGGCCGGCACGGTGGCCGACATCGCCGTCTGGGCCGTGCCGTTCGGTCTCGTCGGCGGCAGGCTCTACCACGTGATCACGGACTACCAGCTGTACTTCAGCGAGGGCCGTGACTGGGTGGACGCCTTCAAGATCTGGGAGGGCGGCCTCGGCATCTGGGGCGCGATCGCGTTCGGTGCGCTGGGGGCGTGGATCGGCTGCCGGCGCCGGGGCATCCCCCTGCCCGCCTACGCCGACGCCGTCGCGCCGGGCATCGCCTTCGCCCAGGCGATCGGACGCTGGGGCAACTGGTTCAACCAGGAGCTGTACGGACGGGCCACGGACCTGCCGTGGGCGGTGGAGATCACCTCCTCCGCCGACGGGCGGGTCGCGGGCACCTACCACCCGACGTTCCTGTACGAGTCGCTGTGGTGCATCGGCGTCGCCCTGCTGGTGATCTGGGCCGACCGGCGTTTCCGGCTCGGGCACGGACGGGCGTTCGCGCTGTACGTCGCCGCGTACTGCGCGGGCCGGTTCTGGATCGAGTACATGCGCGTCGACGAGGCCCACCACATCCTGGGCCTGCGGCTGAACAACTGGACCTCGGTCCTCGTCTTCCTGCTCGCGGTGCTGTACATCGTGCTGTCGGCGAGGAAGCGGCCGGGACGCGAGACGACGGTGGAGCCGGGAGCCGCCGGTGCCGACGGCGAGCCCGGTGCCGTGGAGAAGGACGGGGCGGAGCCGACCGGGGCCGAGGGCGACGCCCCGGCCAAGGAGGACTCCGAGACCTCCGAGGGCTCCAAGGCTTCCGAGACCTCCGAGAGCTCCGAGAGCTCCGAGAGCTCCCAGGGTTCCGAGGCCTCCAAGGACGGGGCCGGTTCGGCGAAGAAGAGCTGACGGCCCGCGGGACGACGCCGAGGGCGCCCGGAGACGTTCCGGGCGCCCTCGGCGTGTGCCGGGCGGTGGTTCCCTGCGGCCCTCGGATCAGGTCCGGCGGGCCAGGGACAGGGTGCGCCGGGCCTCCGCCACCGCCGCCGCGTCGATGAACCTGCCGTCGGGCAGGGCCTGGGCGCCCTGCTCGGCCGCCGCCGCCTTGACGATCTCCTCCGCCTGCTCGATCTCCTCCGCGCCGGGGAGGTAGGCCCGCTCGATGACCGGCAGCTGGCGGGGATGGATCGCGGCGCGGCCCAGGAAGCCCAGGGCGCGGCCGTGGGCGCAGGAGGCGAGGAGGCCCTCCAGGTCGCGGATGTCCGGGTGGACGGACTGGGTGGGCGGGGCCAGGCCCGCCGCCCGCGCGGCCACGACCACGCGGGAACGGGACCAGTCGAGGCCCGCGTCGCCCTGCAGCCCGAGGTCGGCCCGCAGGTCCGCCTCGCCGATCGCGATGCCGCGCAGGGACGGGTGGGCGGTGGCCACGGCGTGGGCCCGTTCGATGCCGAGGGCCGACTCCAGCAGGGCGTACAGGGGGAGCGCACCGCCGTGCGCGGACACGGCGCGCCGCGCGACGCGCACGACCTCGGCGGGGGAGGACACCTTGGGCAGCCGCAGACCGGACAGGCCCGGCGCCGGGACGACGGCCGCGAGGTCGGCCTCGCCCCAGGGGCCGCCCGGGGCGTTGACGCGGACGTGGACCGGCACCGGCTGCGGGTCGTGCAGCAGTTCGGCGGTGGCCGCGCGGGCGTAGGCCTTGCGGTTGGGGGCGACCGCGTCCTCCAGGTCGATCACCACCACGTCGGCCCCGCAGGCGAGCGCCTTCGCCACCACGGCCGGACGGTCCCCGGGGGCGTACAGCCAGGTCAGCGGGGTGTCCGTCACAGGGCGCCCTCCGCGCGCAGCGCCGCGAGGTCGGCCGGGGTGAGGCCCAGCTCGGTCAGGACCTCCTCGGTGTCCGCGCCGTGCGGGCGGCCCGCCCAGCGGATCGCGCCCGGGGTGGCGGAGAGCCGGAAGAGGACGTTCTGCATGCGCAGCGGACCCAGCTCGGGGTCGTCGACCGTGGTGATCGTGTCCAGGGCCCGGTACTGCGGGTCCGTCATCACGTCGCGGACGTCCTGGACGGGGGCGACGGCCGCCTCCGCCTTCTCGAAGGCCGCCAGTACGTCGGCGCGGGTGTGCCGGGCGATCCAGCCGCCGACCGCCTCGTCCAGGACGTCCGCGTGCCGGGCCCGGCCGGCGCCGGTGGCGAACCAGGGTTCGTCGATCAGCTCCGGCCGGCCGACCAGCGCCATCACGCGTTCGGCGACCGACTGGGCCGAGGTGGAGACGGCGACCCAGCTGCCGTCGGCGGTGAGGTAGGTGCCCCGGGGGGCGTTGTTCTGGGAGCGGTTGCCGGTGCGGGGCTGGACGTGGCCGAGCTGGTCGTACCAGGTCGGCTGGGGGCCGAGCACGGTGAGGATCGGCTCGATCAGCGCCATGTCGACGACCTGGCCCTCCCCGGTGCGCTCGCGGCCGGCCAGCGCGGTCATGACCGCGTACGCCGTGGTCAGGCCCGCGATGGAGTCCGCCAGGCCGAACGGCGGCAGGGTCGGCGGGGCGCCCGGTTCGCCGGTGATCGCGGCGAAGCCGCTCATCGCCTCGGCGAGGGTGCCGAAGCCCGGGCGGTGCGCGTACGGGCCGAACTGGCCGAAGCCGGTGACCCGGACCAGGATCAGGCGGGGGTTGACGGCCGACAGCTCGGGCCAGCCCAGGTCCCACTTCTCCAGGGTGCCGGGGCGGAAGTTCTCGA
>NZ_MSGP01000969.1 GCF_002078235.1 Streptomyces viridosporus | reverse complement strand
GGGTCTTCGTAGACGGCGGCGACGAACTCGGGGAACGTTCGCTTCGGACGCTGCTCCTCGGCGGAGGCGGGCACGGAGCGCAGCACGTTAGCCCTCCTTCGGCTGATCGGTGATCGGGGCGAGCAGGGCGCGCATCTCCCGCACGTACTTCACGCGGTGCTCGTTCCACCGGTGCTTGGCCGCGATCTCTTGGAGGACTTCGTCGTCCCAGCCGATGAGGACGGCCCACAGGTAAGCGTCGATCCGGTCGGCGGTCCAGTCGCGGCGGTCTAGAAAGTCGGACGAGGTCCGCATCATGTTGCAGACCGCGGTGACCGCCCGTGCTGCGCCTGCGAGCGTGTGCCGGTGCCAGTCCCAGGCCTTGTACATCGCCTGGGCTGCCTCGCGGGTCTCTGCGCGATCGTGCTCGGTGTCCTCCAGGGCGTCGTACAGCTCGCGAAGGCTGGTCTCGGTGTGGTCGGGGAGCGGGAGCCGGCCGGGCGTCTCAGCGAGCGTGACGGGGGCGGTCAGCTCTCCGGCCGCGTACAGGAGGTGTTCCTCCCACAGGGGGCGCAGGAGGCCGCCGTAGGTCTGGGGGCGGGACATCCAGCCGCAGGCGCAGGCGACCATCCAGCG
>NZ_MSGP01000968.1 GCF_002078235.1 Streptomyces viridosporus | reverse complement strand
CCGGTGCGGCGCAGGCTGCGGGGCATGGCCACGGGCATGGTCATGGACGGCCTGCGAAGCGGTACTCGTTCACGGTGATGGGCACGACCGACCTGCATGGGAACGTCTTCAACTGGGACTACTTCACGGACAAGGAGTACGACGACTCCGCCCACAACGACATCGGTCTGGCGAAGATCTCGACGCTGGTGGATCAGGTGCGCCGGGAGAAGGGGCGTCGGAACACGCTGCTGATCGACGCCGGTGACACGATCCAGGGCACCCAGTTGTCGTACTACTACGCGAAGGTCGATCCGATCACGGCGCGGCGTGGTCCGGTGCATCCGATGGCGCGGGCGATGAACGCGATCGGTTACGACGCGGCGGCGCTCGGGAACCACGAGTTCAATTACGGCATTCCGGTGCTGCGGAAATTCGAGGAGCAGTGCGATTTCCCGCTGCTGGGGGCGAATGCGCTGGATGCGAAGACGTTGCGGCCGGCGTTCGCCCCGTATGTCATCAAGCGGATGCACACGCCGTGCGGGCGTGATGTGCGAGTGGCCGTGCTCGGGCTGACGAATCCTGGCATCGCGATCTGGGACAAGGCGAATGTGGGCGGGAAGATGGTGTTCCCGGGTCTGGAGGAGCAGGCGGCGAAGTGGGTGCCGAAGCTGCGGTCGATGGGTGCGGACGTGGTGATCGTCTCCGCGCATTCGGGTTCTTCGGGGACGTCCTCGTGGGG
>NZ_MSGP01000967.1 GCF_002078235.1 Streptomyces viridosporus | reverse complement strand
GGGGACAACCCGGTCGCCGTGCCCGACGCCCGGTAGGCCCGCCGACAGACCCGCTGACAGACCCGTTCCCGAAACCGCAGACGGGCCCCTGTAAGACCTGTTAGCCCCAACAGGTCTAATAGGGGCCCGTCGTCGTGTGCGGCGCTCAGGGGGCCGTACGGATGCCCTGGAAGCCGGGGCCGAGGCCGCGCCGCCGTGGCGGTCTGCGCGCGGCGGGCATGAACGCCGCGGCGGCGGGCGGCTGCGGCTCCTGGTCCTCGACGGCGATGCCCAGAAGCCGGCGGGCGTCGTTGGTGGCGGCCGCCACCGCGGCGAGGACCTGCGTAAGCTCCGGGTCGGCGCTGCCCAGGGCCTCGGTGAGGGTGTCGATCGCGTCGAGGGCGTCCTCGGCGGCCGTCGTGCTCCAGGCGCCCGGGCCGGTGAGATCCGCGAGGTGGCAGGCGCTCTCCGCTGCTCGCTCGGCGTGCTGCTCGACCCCGGGCGCGGCCCGCTCCCACGACTCCATCGACCGTCCCGTTGATGCGCCCGTTGCAAGTTCCTCGACGGCGGGTGTCACACCGATCGACTTCCCGACACCTATAGCAGGTGTAAGGGGAACTCCGATCCGGGAGTCCCTGTGATCGCACCGAGGAGCACCGCCGTGTACGAC
>NZ_MSGP01000966.1 GCF_002078235.1 Streptomyces viridosporus | reverse complement strand
CCCCGGCCCCCGGCGACGACACGCCCCGCGAAGGGTATTACCCGGACCCGTCCATCCCTGGATACGTCCGGTACTGGAACGGTGCCGCCTGGGTGCCGGGCACGAGCCGTCCGGCGCCCCGGGACGGCGAGCCGCTCGCCCCGCCGCCCGGGGCGCGCCCGGCGCAGCCCTCCGTCGAGGAGACCGGCCCGCACTTCTTCGACGAGGACCCGATCGACGAACCGGCCCCGTTCCCCGCCCCGTCCCCGGCCGAGTCGCAGCACGGCAGCCGGCCCGAGCCCGCCTCGGCCTGGGGCGCCGACCGCTCCCGCCAGTCCGGCTTCGGCGGCGACCGGGACCGCAGGATCTCCTGGGGCGCCGACCCGAGGGTCCCGCACGCCTCCGCACCGGAGACGGCGCCCGAGGCACCCGGGGGAACGGACCCTGACCGGCCGGGGACGGGTGCGGCCGCCCAGGACGGCACCTTCGTCTTCCGCAGGCCGACGGCGGAGCCCCGGCAGGCCGCGGCCGACGCCTCCGGCGGAGCCCCCGGGGACGAGGGCACCATGACCTTCCGCGCCGTCCCCCCGCACGCGGGCGCGCCGGGCGGGGGACCGGCGCGGAAGG
>NZ_MSGP01000965.1 GCF_002078235.1 Streptomyces viridosporus | reverse complement strand
CCTTCACCAAGCAGCCGGAGTTCTACCGCAACTGCGTACGGGCCTTCGGCGACCTGCCGGGCTGGCACCTGGTGCTGCAGATCGGCAAGCACGTCGACCCGGCCGAGCTGGGTGACGTACCGGCCGATGTCGAAGTCCACAGGTGGGTCCCGCAGCCGGCGATCCTGGAGCAGGCCGATCTGTTCGTCACGCACGCCGGGGCGGGCGGCAGCCAGGAAGGACTGGCCACGGCCACCCCGATGATCGCCGTACCGCAGGCCGCCGACCAGTTCGGCAACGCGGACGTGCTCCAGGGCCTCGGTGTCGCCCGGCACCTGCCCACCGAGGAGGCCACCCCCGAGGCACTGCGCACGGCCGCCCTCGCCCTCGTCGACGATCCGGAGGTCGCCCGCCGGCTGAAGGACATCCAGGCCGGGATGGCCCAGGAGGGCGGCACCCACCGAGCCGCCGACCTCATCGAGGCCGAACTGCCCGCCCGGCGGCGTCAGCCGTAGGTCTCAGGCGTACGCCGTGGTGTCCAGGCGGGCCTTGTAGATGACCGCGCCCTCACGGGCGCGGGCGACTCCGCTGACGTTGAAGTGGACGTACTCGGTGCCGAAGACATTGCCGCCCTCGATCGCGCCCGTCCACATCTGCTCGCCGGAGGAGTGCCGTACGTACGACTTCACGTACCGGCGCGAGTGCAGGCGCGTCCTGGTCATCGACGCCTTGTCCACGGCGTACACCCCGTAGGTGTCGGTGACCAGGAGGCGTCCGGGACGCTGGTGGTCGGGCTGGAGGTCGTGCG
>NZ_MSGP01000964.1 GCF_002078235.1 Streptomyces viridosporus | reverse complement strand
ACTGGCCGTAGTGGTCGGACGGATCGTCGGCGGGCCCGTCGCTGCTGGTGCAGGGGTCGCCGTGGATGCCGCGGGCGATCTCTTCGGGCGTGGCGTCGCAGTCGCAGGTACGCATGGTTCCCAGCCGGTCAGGCGGCCAGGGCCCGGAGCGGACGCAGGCTGCGCACGTACGCGGTGGCCTCGCCGACCATGCTCGGCACGGCGTCCTCCGTGTGGTCGCCGTACTGGTCGATGAGGATCCACTGGCCCGGCTTGTACGGGTCGGTCTGGTCGGGGTCGGTTTCGTCCGGGGTGGGGAGCCGGAACGTGTCGACCGCGAACTCGGCCGCGATGCTGGACGGCTGACGGGTGGCGACGACAAGCGCGCCGCGCACCCAGGTGGCGTCGAGGATCTGGGCGTCCGCGGGGGCGCCGATGGTGGCGAGGGCCTTCGATGCTGCGGCGATTGCGCGGTTGCGCTGCTCGATGTCGTACAACTCCTGGGCGCAGCCGGAGCAGGTGTTCATGAAGGGGCCGGCGTTGGGGTGGCGGCGGCAGGTCTGGAGTCGCATGGGTCCCCCAAGAGGATGGGTCGTTGTCGGCTTCACCAGACTACCCGCTTCAGCATTACATGGCAATGCTCATAGCGTCCGGGCATGGCAAAGGGGCCCAACCCGAAGGCCAGAC
>NZ_MSGP01000963.1 GCF_002078235.1 Streptomyces viridosporus | reverse complement strand
CGACCTCGGTGACGTCGGGGGGCTGCTGCCGGACCGGATCGGGGACCTCGTCGACGCGGAGGCGACGGTCGGGTTCACCGTCGACACGGTGCCGACGCTGCTCGGCGGCCTCTGCTGGTCGGCCGGTGTCCTGCTCGTCGCGCTGCTGGCGTCCCGCCGCGCTCCCCTGCCGCGCGGCTGGGACGCCGTGCACCGGGCCGTCCGGCCGGCCGTGTCCGCCCTCGTCGCGGTGGGGCTGGTGGCGGTGGTGGCGGGGCTCGCCGCGGCGGGGTACGCGGCGATCGGCGACGACCATCCCCGGCGGATCGCCGGAGCGGCGCTGCTGGGGGCACCGAACGGGGTGGGGCTCGGTCTGTCGGTCGGCCTGTTCGTACCGTGGGACGGACGGGCGAGCGGGGCTCTGCTGCAGGTGCTTCCCAGCCCCTTGGACGACCTCCTGAGGGTCGGCTCCGACCGGCCCGTCACGCTGGGACGGCTGGCCGAGCTCGACGGGCGGGTGTGGCTGCTGGGGGTGGCGGCCGCTTTGGTGATGCTGCTGGCGGGGGTCCTGACGGCGGTGCGGACGCCGATGGGGCGGACGCCGGTGGGGCGCGCGGCGGCGCAGGCTCCGGGAACGGCCGGCCTCGCAGCGCGGTGCGCGCTGCGGCTGGGCGTCGTGACGGCTCTGGCGCTGCCGTTGTCGACCCTGCTGACGGAGGTGTCCGCGGACGCCTCGCTGTCCGTCCTCGGCCTCGACGCGTTCGGCGCCGGCATCCAGCTGCGCGGTCGCCTCGGCACGGCACTCCTGCTGGGCGCCGTCTGGGGAGCGGGAGCGGGTGCGGCGGGGGCGCTGCTGGCCCGGGCGAGCGGGACCG
>NZ_MSGP01000962.1 GCF_002078235.1 Streptomyces viridosporus | reverse complement strand
TTTTCCTGCTGCTGCTCGTCCCCCTGGCCGTGTCCAGCGTCCCGGAGAGCGGTGACGGCGCGCTGGGTGTCCCACAGCCCGCCGAGTGCGCGAACCGCCTGTCCCAGGGATCCCGTAACGCCCATGATGTCCTCATTCTCGTCGCTGCGTCGGTGGTACTTGCGCTTGTGGTTCTGGACGCTCTCTTGTGTCCCTCGGTATCCGGGCTTTGTGCTGCACTCGTCGCACTCCACCCAGACGCCTTCCTTGACGGCGGCCGCGCTGACGGAGTGGTGGGGGCCGTAGCCGTGGGCGTGCAGGAAGTGCGGGACGCTGCCCTCGTACTTGAGGGCGATGAGGGCGGCTTCGGCGGCCTTGTCGTGGCCGGCGGCGAAGAACTTGCCGAGGCCGACTTCGCGTTCGCAGCCGCACCAGCAGGTGCCGGTCGGGATGAGGCGGGGCTTGTCGTTGCTTGCCATGCACCCATGGTAGCAATCCTTGAAGTTGAGGCAAGGGTGTAATCCAAGGATCGCAGTAGCGTTCAGGGCGAAGGCACCCCCGTGACGTCGAGGCGCCGTGCGCGGAGAATCGCTCCTGACGAAGAATCTGACGACCCGTCAGCGAAGGGCGCGCTCGGGCAGCGATCCGCGTGGTTCCCGATAAGCTCACTTG
>NZ_MSGP01000961.1 GCF_002078235.1 Streptomyces viridosporus | reverse complement strand
GGCCTCAGCGGTACCGGGCCGCCCGGTCCTCGATCGCGTCGGCCGCCATGACGAAGGCCTCGGGGCGGCCGAGGAAGTCGGCGCCGTGGTCGGTGAAGGCCACCCGCGGGGCCCCGCCCTCCGCCAGCTCGATGAGCACCGCCTGTCCCTGGACACTGCGCGGCAGCCCCAGCCACCGCACCGGCTGCTGGGCGGTGTGTATCGCCGCGACCTGAGACCAGCGCACCGTGGTGGCGGAGAACAGGCCCGTCAGCCGCAGCCCCTTCTCGTCGATCCACACCCCCGCACGCACCAGCCGGACGGCGCACAGGATCACCAGCGCGGCGCCCCCGACGCAGATGCCGGCGGCGGGCACCGATCCCGCGAGGGCGATGATCATCGCGGAGAAGAGCACATACGAGGCGAGCAGCAACAGAAGCGCGCCTCCGCCGATCCTCCAGGGACCCGGCCGGTAAGGGCGGCGCCGGCGGCTCGGGTCCTCGTACGGCAACGAGGCGTCTCCGGCCGCCGGTCCGTCTTCGTCAAGGGCGCGGTCCGCTGTCAGGAAGGGCAGGGGCACGGACGGTCCTCACTCACACACACGTCCGGATGGGCCTGTGCTGGCTGAGGCTATCCCAGGGGCTCAGCGCCCGTCCGACGCCTCCGACTGCTGCACCTGGTGAGTGGTCCGCGGCCCGCTCTCGAGCGCGGGCAACCCGAACATCA
>NZ_MSGP01000960.1 GCF_002078235.1 Streptomyces viridosporus | reverse complement strand
CCCCGAGCGACGAGCCCCTCGGCGTCCCCGCCCTGCTCATCGCCTCCTTCCCGCTGGACTCCACCCGCCGGCACACCGCCCCCGGCCCGCTCACCGACTTCCTGGTGCAGCGCGCGGCGGACGCCTACGCCGGACTCCTCGCCGAGTGGCGCCCGGTGAACGCCGGGATCATCGACCTCGTGCCCGGCCCGCTCGGCAAGGGCGAGCTGGACGGCGCGCTGCGGCAGGCGGTCCTCGACCGGCTGCCGCGCACCTCCTTCCTGCCGCCCGCCGCCGGGCCGCGCGAGCGGGACGACGACTCCGGCCTGCCCGAGTCCCTGCGGCCCCGGGACGCCGAGGTCGTCGAGGGCGCGGGCGCGGACACCGTGCGGGTGCTGGCCGAGGTGCTGCCGACCCTCCTGCCCGCCGGGCTGGAACGCCGTGCCGAGCTGCGCACCCTCGGTGTCACCCGCCTGCCGCTCGCGGACGCGATCGACCGGCTCGCGGGACTGGAGAAGGCGCCCGACTGGTGGCGGCGGCTGTACGAGAGCCTCGCGGGCGTCGACCCGGACCGGCTGTCCGGGCTGCCGGTGCCGCTGGCCGACGGCCGGACCACGATCGGGCCCCGCCAGGTGCTGCTGCCCGGCGCGGAGGCCGCCCGGACCGACCCCGAGGTGCTGGCCCGGCTCGGGCTCAAGGTCGCCCACCCGGAC
>NZ_MSGP01000096.1 GCF_002078235.1 Streptomyces viridosporus | reverse complement strand
CCTCGGAACCCGTCCCCCCGCCCCCGCAGCCGGCCGCGGCCGCACGATCCAAGGAGCACACCCCGTGAACACCACGCACCGCAGGCACCGCAACCGGCACCGCACCACCGGGACCGTCCTCGTCGGCACCCTCGCCCTGCTGCTCGCGGCCACCGGATGCAGTTCCAAGGCGGAGGGCGGCGACGGGGGCGGCGACGCCGCCGACGGCATCCGCACCGGTCCCGGCGTCGGCGCCGAGACCATCAGGCTGGGCGCCCTCACCGACCTGACCGGCCCCTACGCCACGCTCGGCAAGAGCATCGTGCAGGCGCAGCAGATGTGGGCCGACGAGGTCAACGCCGAGGGCGGCATCTGCGACCGCAGGATCGAGATCGTCGTCAAGGACCACGGCTACGACGTGCAGAAGGCGGTCACCGCGTACGCCGACATCGCCCCGGACGTCGTGGCCCTGCCCCAGGTCATCGGCTCCCCGGTCGTCGCGGCCCTGCTCGACGACGTCGAGCGCGACAAGGTGCTCACCTTCCCGCAGGCCTGGGCGGCCTCCCTGCTCGGCAAGGACGCCATCCAGGTGCTGGGCACCACGTACGACGTCGACATGATCGCCGCGGTCGACTTCCTCACCCGCACCAAGGGCCTGAAGAAGGGCGACACGATCGGGCACGTCTACTTCGAGGGCGACTACGGCGCCAACGCGCTGGAGGGGTCCACCTGGGCGGCCGAGAAGGCCGGCCTGAAGGTGGCCGGCCAGAAGATCCAGGCGACGGACACCGACCTGTCCGCGCAGGTCTCGGCCCTGCGCAAGGAAGGGGTGAAGGCCGTCCTGATCAGCGCCGGTCCCGCGCAGACGGCCTCCCTGGTCGGCGTCGCGGCCTCCCGCGGCCTGCGCGTCCCGGTCGTCAGCAGCGCCCCCGGTTTCGCGCCCCAGCTGATGGAGACCCCGGCCGCGCCGGCCCTGGCGGCCCTGCTGAACGTGGTGAGCGCCGCGCCCGCGGTCAGCTCCGACCTGCCCGGGGTGCGGCGCATGGTGGCGGCCTACAAGAAGAAGTACCCGGACTCGCCGGTCGACTCCGGGGTGCTGTCCGGGTACAACGCCGCGCAGCTCCTGGGCACCGACCTGAAGAAGGCCTGCGAGGCGGGCGGTCTCACCCGCGAGGACGTCGTCGAGGCGCACCGCTCCCAGAAGAACGCCGACACCGGTCTCGGCACCGCGCAGGACTTCTCCGACGTCGACCGCCCCGCGAGCGTGAAGACGTACGTCCTGAAGCCCGACGCCGAGGCGGTCGGCGGCGTGGTGAACGAGGAGGACGCGCACACGGCTCCGGGCGTCGAGGAGTACCTGTCCTCGCGGTAGGAGCACGGCACGCCCGGACGGCTCCGGCGCACCCCGGGAGGGGACGCCGGGGCCGTCCGCGCGTGCGGGGCGGGGACGGGCCGTTCGCCCCGCACGAGGCACCCGCCGGCCGCCGGGCGCGGTCCGCACGGCGTCCTCCGCGCCGGCGGCGGGGCCGCGCTCCTCGGTGTCCGGGACGGCGGACCTCCGTCCGCCGAGGTCCCCGGGGCGGCGCTGCGGCGCGTCCTCGCCGTGCTGCGGCCGGCCCCCGCCGGGGCTGACGGACCGCCGGTGAACCGGCCGGACCCGGCCTCCCGCGTCCCGCGGGGCCGGCCCGTGCCGCGGGCGGGTCAGTCGGCCACCGCCTCGGGGTCGCGGTCGGACGCCGGCCAGACGTACGGCAGGTCGTCCGGCTCGCCGGGGAAGAGTTCCCCGTAGACGGCCGGGTCCTTGCGGACCAGCGCCGAGCGGTGGCTGCGGTGCAGGGCGTCGTCCCCGAGCCAGGGCGGCAGCTCACCGGCCTCGGCCAGCTCCCGCTGACCGCGCACCGGGGCGCCGGGCCGTACGGCGGCGAGATCGGCGACGAGGGTGGCGGCGCAGCTGTCCTGGTGGCCCCGGTCGCGCCAGACCCGGCAGATCTCCAGGCCGTACCGCACCAGCGCCTCCTCGTAGCCGGTCCACATGCGCACCGCCGGGTGCCGGCGCCAGCCGTAGCCGGGGACGATCAGGCCGCGCAGTACCTGGATCGCCTCGACCCGCTGCTTGCCGAGCCGGCGCCGGTCGAGCACCAGCGCCGACCCGCAGAAGTCGGGGTACGGCAGAAACGTCTGCATGGGTCCGTCCGAACCGTGGGGGAGGGCCGCGGCCGCGGAGCGCGGCTCACCGCACCACAGTTCCCCCTCCGCGGCGGCGCACACCCGGGCGGATCAGCCGAGGGCGCCCAGCCGGGCCTCACGCCACAGGTCGACGCCGCCGTCGGTGGCGTAGGTGTCGATCTCGGCCAGTTCCCCGGCGTCGAAGTCGAGGTTCTCCAGCGCGGCGACGTTCTGCTCCAGCTGCTCGACGCGGGAGGCGCCGATGACCAGCGAGGTGACCCGCGGGTCCCGCAGCGCCCAGGCCAGTGCCATCTGGGCGAGCGTCTGCCCGCGGCGGGCCGCGATGTCGTCGAGGGCCCGCAGGCGGCGCAGCATGTCGTCGGTCAGCCACGCGGTGTCGAACGACGTGCCCGCCGCCGCCCGGGAGTCCTGCGGGACGCCGTCCAGGTAGCGCCCGGTCAGCAGCCCCTGGGCGAGCGCCGTGAAGCCGATGACCCCGAAGCCCTCCTCCTGGGCCGCGTCCAGCAGCCCCTCCGTCTCGATCCAGCGGTTCAGCATGCTGTACGACGGCTGGTGGATCAGCAGCGGGGTCCCGAGGTCCCTCAGGATCGCGGCCGCCTCGCGGGTGCGCTCGGCGTCGTAGGAGGAGATGCCGACGTAGAGCGCCTTGCCCTGGCGCACCGCGGTGTCGAGCGCGCCCATGGTCTCCTCGAGCGGAGTGGTGGCGTCGAGGCGGTGGGAGTAGAAGATGTCCACGTACTCCAGTCCCGTGCGCTTCAGGGACTGGTCCAGCGAGGCGAGCAGGTACTTGCGGGAGCCGCCGCCCTGGCCGTAGGGGCCGGGCCACATGTCCCAGCCCGCCTTGGTGGAGATCACCAGCTCGTCCCGGTACGGAGCGAGGTCCTGCTTCATCAGCCGGCCGAAGTTGATCTCGGCGGCGCCGTAGGGCGGACCGTAGTTGTTCGCCAGGTCGTGGTGGGTGATGCCGAGGTCGAAGGCGCGCAGGGCGATCTCGCGCTGGGTCGCGAAGGGCCGGTCGTCGCCGAAGTTGTGCCAGTAGCCCAGGGACAGCAGGGGGAGGTCGAGCCCCGAGCGGCCGGTGCGCCGGTAGCGCATGGTGCCGTCGTAGCGCTCGGGGTGGGCGAGGTGGGTCATCGGGTCGTCTCCGGTGGTGCGATCAGGGGTGTCCCGTGGGATGGTGTGGATCCTTGCCCACAGTGCCCCCGAGTGATCGGGAAGTCCAACCGATCCTTCCCATGGGATTCAGCGACACCGCTTCTGAATCGCGGGCTCCGCGCGGAGCGGCCGGAACGACGGATTGGCGGCCGCGACCGGTGGGCAGGGAGGCAGAGAGTGTCATGAGCACGACTGCCCTTCCCCCACAAGGAGGTCGACCATGCACGTGCGTACCCTGACCGGCGGTCTGGCCGCGGTCCTGGTGATGTCCTTCCCGCTCCTGGGCGGCCAGGCCGTGGCCGCCCCCTCCGGCGACACCGCGGGCCCTTCGGCCGCCGCCCGCGTGCTCACCTACGACGCGAGCGGTGCCGCGGAGTTCAGGTCCGCGGTCGACCGTGGCGCGGCGATCTGGAACGAGAGCGTCGACACCGTGGAGCTGCGCCCCGCCGCGTCCGGACAGCGCGCCGACATCCGGGTCCTGGCGGACAGCGGCTGGCCGCGCGCCCTGCCCACCTCCCTGGGCAAGGGCACCGTCTACATCGGCCGCCAGGCCGTGAACCAGGGGTACAACACCGTCCGCATCTCGTCCCACGAGCTCGGCCACATCCTGGGCCTGCCGGACCGCAAGCCCGGCCCCTGCTCCAGCCTGATGTCCGGCTCCAGCGCGGGGACCTCGTGCACGAACCCCTACCCGAACGCGGCGGAGCGGGAGGAGGTCGAGGGGAACTTCGCGGGAGCGGCCTCCACCGGGACGCCGGTACCGGCGCCGCGGGCCGTCCCGGTCCCGGGCTGACCGGCCGCACGGCCCCGCGCACGGGACCGCCCGCCGCGGTGCTCATGTGACCGATGTGACGACTGAGGCGATCGAGGCTACAGTTGGGTCAGGTCACGGCGCCGGAGAACATCCGGAGTCGGCCCGTGCGTTGGTGGTCCAAGGAAAGACGCCCCGCTTCCTGCGGGGAGATGCAGGTGCAAGGCCTGCCCGGCGCTCCACTGCGAACCCCCGCCCCGGATCCCGGGGCGGGGGTTCGTGCTGTCGGGGGCGGTTCAGCGCTGCAGCGGCATGCTCCAGCAGTTGGAGGCGGCCGGCCTGCCCGCGAGCCGGTCGGCCAGCCAGGACACCGCGTCGCCCTGGTCGGTGAGGAGCGGGGCCAGGTGGTTGGTGAGGATCTTGTCGCCGAGGTTGGGCAGGGCGACGGCCTTGTAGGTGACGTCGGCGCCCTTGCGGCACCAGTCGACCGCCAACTGCCGGGACTGCGCGTGCGGCACGATGTCGTCCTGGACGCCGGTGACCAGCCGGACCGGCCCCGTGGGCTTCAGCGCGCCCAGGCGCTGCCGGTCGAGGACGGCCCGGGCGCGGGGCTCGCCGGCCATGACCTCCGCGATGCTCCTGCCGCTCGACGTCCACTTGGTGCTCTTGGTGAACCCGTGGCCGAAGATCCCGTCACCCACGCAGGCGGTGGAGATGTCCTTCAGCGCGGCCCGTCCCGTGGCGTTGACATGGGTGTCCACCACGTCGCGCAGATCGGGCTCGGCCTGCGCGAAGCCGTTGATCGCCCAGCCCAGCGCGGCGGCCAGGGCGCTGCCGTCGACGCCCTTCATGACCTCCGCCAGGTCGGCGGGCGGCGCACCGCTGTAGGTGCCGACGAGGTTCACCTCGGGCGCGTACGTCCGGTGGAGCTCGGCCGCGGAGGCACTGGCGCCGCCGCCCTGGCTGTAGCCGTACAGGCCCACCCGGGAGTCGGCCGTGACGGAGGCGCCCGGCACGGAGCGCGCCGCCCGCGCGGCGTCCAGCATGGCGTGGCCCTGGTCGACGCGGTTGACGTAGGTGTGGAGCCGGTCGGTCGCGCCGAGGCCGACGTAGTCCGTGACGACGACGGCCGCGCCGGTGCTCAGGAGGCGGTGGACCGCCAGGTTGTCGTAGCCGACCGACATGGTCTCCCCGGTGAGGACCAGCGGGCGTTCCAGCGCGAGCGAGGGTGCGCACTGGTCGCCCTGGCCCATGGTGCCCGAGCCCACGACCACCAGGGGCCGGGGGCCGCCGCCCTTCCAGGCCGCGGACGGCTCGATGTACGCGCCGGTCACCGCGACCCGCTCGCCGGTCGAGTCGGTGGACGTGTACATCAGGCGGGTGGCCGTGCCGGGCAGCGGCCTGCCGTCGAGGCCGGGCAGGCCCAGGGCGAGGCGCAACGGCTCGTGCCGGACCAGCGCGCCGTCGGCCGGCGGCAGTTCGGCGGGCGGGACGTAGAAGGCGGGGATGGTCACGCCGCGGGACACGACGGTGTCGCTCGCGGCGGAGGGCGGGGCGGCCACGCACACACAGGCGGTCGTGGCGACGACGGTGGTCAGCACACTGCTCAGACGGCTCACGGCTCGCTCCTCGCTCTGTTCAGGAAAGTGAACCGGAAACTAGCACCGCTTACTTACCGTCGGTAACGCACGTGTAAGTTACGGACCGGTAACTCTTTGCGGCCCGCCCGCGCCGGACATGCGGGAGCGGGCCCCGCCGGTCGCCCGGCGGGGCCCGCTGTCGGTGTGTCCGGTCAGGCCGTGTGCAGTGTCAGCCCGTAGCGGCTCAGGATCTCGTTGACCGGCTGGAACCAGGTCTCGCCCCCGCCGGAGCAGTTGCCCCAGCCGCCGGAGGTGACGCCCTGCGCCTGGTCGCCGCTGATGAACGCGCCGCCCGAATCGCCGGGTTCGGCGCAGACGCTCGTCTTCGTCATCTGGTGCACCGCGCCCTGGCTGTAGTTGACGGTCTCGTTCTTCGCCAGCACGGTGCCGCAGTGCCAGCGGGTCGTGGAGCCGGAGCGGCAGATCGAGGCGCCGACCGGTGCCTCCGCCGAGCCGCGCACCAGCCGGTCCGGGACCGTGCCCCAGCCGAGCACCACCGGAACCGTCCACCAGCCGCTGCCCACGTTGACCCACGCGTAGTCGTTGCCCGGGAACGAGGAGCCCTGGAAGGTGCCGATGTGCGAGCCGTCCCAGCCCCTGACCGCGGCGCCGGTGCCGCCGCAGTGCCCGGCGGTGACGAATCCCCCGTGGACCGAGAAGCCTATGGAGCAGCGGGCGTTGCCGGTGTAGTAGGGGTCGCCGCCCACCGTTCCCGCCGCGAAGGTGCGGGCCGCGGCCGGCGCGGTCCGCACCGTGACCGGGCCGGCCGCGCGGGCCCGGTCGACGAACCGGCGGACATCGTTGTCGTCCCGCTCGCCGTCGACGACGTTCACCACGACCGAGTTGGCGGCCGGGTCCACGGACCAACTGCTGACGCCCGAGGGCGCGTCGAGGCGGTCGATGCGGGACTTGGCCGCGTCGAGCTGCCGTGCGCTGTGCTCGACGGTGCGGACCCGCGCGCCGGAATCCCGCAGGGCCCGGACCGTGGAGGCGTCGGCGTCCGGGGTGACGGCGACGGTCAGCTTCTCGCTCCCGGTGTCGAACCAGGCGCCGCCGTAGGCGGATCCGGCGGTTCTGCGGGCTTCGGGCGCGAGCTCGGTGGCCGCGCGTTCGGCGGCCAGCCGGGACTCGGCCTCGGCGCGGGACAGGCCGAAGTCCCGCTGCATCGCCCGCACCAGACCGGCGGAGGCGGGCGCGGAGTCGGGGGAGGAGGCGGAAGTGGGGGGAGCGGAGGTGCCGTTCGCCGCGGCGGGCGCGGCGCCGGCCGCGGTCCAGCCGCCGATCAGGAGCAGGACGGCCACGCCGGCACGGGTGAGTCCGATGCGTCTCATCGAAGGTGCCCTTCGTCGTTCCAGGAAGGTGGGGGTGGAACAACCGCAGAGTGAGAGCGCTCTCAACGGGGTCGAGCAGAGCCTAGCGGCCCGCTCCTGTCAGGTCTATGCCAATGCGGGGCCCTTTTCGCTCCTCGCACGGGGCGGCAGGGCCCCTTCCGTCAAAGGGCGTCGGCGTCGGCCCGTGCCGCCGGGCGGGGCCGCCGACCCGGCCCGGCGGCACGGTGCCGGCGGCGCTCCGTCACGACTCGGGAGGAATGCGCAGGGCGAGCAGGGCCACGTCGTCGTCGTTCCCGGAAGGACGCGCGCGCTCCAGCAGGAGGTCGGTGAACGCCTCCAGCGGGCGGTGCGCCAGGGAGGCGGCGTGCCGGCGCAGCAGGTGCAGACCCTCGTCGAGGGAGCGGCCGGGCGTCTCGATGAGGCCGTCGGTGTAGAGCAGCAGCGTGGCACCGGGCGGCAGTTCGGCCGAGGCGTCGGGACGCGGCCCGGGGGACCCGGCGCCGAGGAGGATGCCGTGCCCCTCGGTGAGGTAGCGGGCCTGGCCGTCGGAGGTGACCAGGAGCGGCGGCGGGTGGCCGGCGTTGGTCCACCACAGCCGGCACCGGCCGTCGTCGAACGTCATCCGGGCGAACAGCAGGGTGGCCATGGTGACTTCGGTGATGTGCAGGACGGCCTGGTCCAGCCGCTCGACGATCCTGCTCGGAGTCTCCTGCTGCGCCCAGGCGTAGGCGCGGAGCATGTTGCGGATCTGCGCCATGCCCGCCGCCGCGTCGAGATCGTGTCCGACGACGTCCCCGATGGCCAGCGCGGTGGCACCGTCCGACAGGGTGAACGCGTCGTACCAGTCGCCCCCCACCTGCGAGGCGTCGGGCGCCGCCAGGTACCTGGCGGTCATCTGCAGACCGGGCACCTGCGGGAGTTGGGGCAGGAGATGGCGCTGCATGGTCTCGGCGACCTTGCGCTGCCGCTGGTAGAGACGGGCGTTGTCCAGGGCCAGCCCGGCCCGGCGGGTGATGTCCTCGAGCAGGGGGAGGTCGGCGGCCGTGAGCGGATCCGGCTGCTGGGACCGGCCCAGGGTCAGGGCTCCCAGCACCTCGCGCACGCCCCTGATCGGCGCGATGGCCGCCGAGTGGATGCCGGTCTCCTCGAAGAGGCGCCGCTGTTCGACGGCGATTCCGGAATCGGGCGCCCCCAGGTAGGTCTCCGGCCCGGCGAGCGCCGAGGACACCCCCCGCAGCGCGCGGGAGAGGGGCTTCATGGAGCCCTGGAGCACCGGCGGCATCGGACCCTGCAGGTCCTCCCGGTGCACGAGCTCCCCGTCCTCCGCGTGCACCACCACCGTGCGCCGCACCTCGCCGTGTTCGGTGATCAGGTCGACGATCGCCCAGTCCGCGAGCTGCGGCACGACCAGGCTCACCAGCCGGCGCAGCGCCTGCTCGACGTCGAGGGTGGAGGTCAGCTGGGTGGTCGTCTCGGCCAGCAGGGCCAGCCGCTCCAGCTCCGACAGGGGGCCGTGGAACCGGTTCGCCTCGGCGCCGGCCGCGTCGTGCTCCCGCGGGAGGTGGAGGACCACCAGGGTCATCTCCGCCCCGCTGTCCAGTTGGAGCGGGGTGAGCAGCCACGAGACGGGGACGAGGGAGCCGTCGCCCCGCTCGAACCACTCCTCGTCGGACTGCATCGTCCGGCGGGCCACGTAGGCCTCCCGCATCCCGCACTGCGTCCGGGGCAGCGGAGCACCGTACCGGTTGCGGTGCAGCAGGTCGTGCGCGTCGTGGTCGAGCAGCTCTCCGGCCGGGCGGGCCAGCAGCCGCTCGGCGTGCGCGTTGACGGCGACGATGCGCCCCTGCTCGTTCACCGCGTAGGCGGCGGTGCCGAGGGCGGCCAGCAGCGCGGAGAGCGGGGGCGGCACGGCCGGCGGGTGCTGATCCTCGGTGCTGCCCACGGCGTCCGGGCCCGTCACGTGTCGCCTCCTCGGCCGGTCTGAGCGGGGATCGGGTGTACCGAGAACCTCCTCGTCCCGCTCCGGCGCGTGAGGCCCCTCCTGCCAGTATCCCGTGAAGGGGCCGCGCGAACCCGTCGTGACGCGGTTCTCACCGCGGTCCCCGCAGGCGTGCCGGAGCCGCGTGCGGCTCCCCGGGGACGGCGCGGCCGGCGACGAGGCGACGGCCGGGCCCGCCGGAGCGGCCGGGGCCGCGGGGTCCGGCCCCGGCGTGAGGGGCGGGACACCCGTGGCGCCCTGCGGCCGGCGCGGACCGAGTGCGCCGCGTGGCGAGGCGGAGGGCTTGACGGGGCGGGACGCGCTCGGCGCTACTGGAAGACGTGCCGGGCGCATGACCGAGGGGGGCCGCCCGGTGCCGGCCCGCTCTTCCCACCCCCGCCGGGATGCACGTCGAAGGGGTGACCGGTGCGGTCTCGCTGGGCAGCGGCAGTGGTCGTGCTGGCCTCGATGCTGCTCCTGCACCTGTGCGCCCCGGCGCTCGCGGCCGGCCCCCGCGCCACGGTCCACCCCGCGGCGGTGTCGCACGGTGAAGCGGTGCCGGCCGCACCCGAGGGCGTCTTCACGCCCTCCCCGGACGGGGCGGACACCTCGGTCCACCGCCTCCTCGCCCGCTCGCCGAGGTCCCCGGGGACGGCCGGGGCCCACCCCCCGGCCCCGGGCGCCCCGCCGGCGGCGACCGCGGAGCCGCGGACCGCCGCTTCCCGCCCGCTCCGGCCGCCGCAGCGCCGGGGGCCGGGCGACGCGGTCCGCACGGTCACCGCCTTGCAGACGTTTCGCTGCTGACCGACGGCAGTACCGCCCCGGAGCCCGCGTCGTGCGGTCCGGGTCCGGTCCGCCGACCGGTACCGGCCCCCCGCGACGAGCGGGCTTTCACGTCCCGCGATCCCGACGACACAGGAGACATCCATGCAGGGAAAGCGCGTTCTCGTCGTGCGGCCGGACGAACTGGGCCCGAGCGAGCACAAGGCGTGGAGACACCTGCGCCTGGAGTCCGGCGCACCGCACAACCCGTTCCTCGACCCGGCGTTCACCGCGGCGGTGGGGCAGGTCAGGCCGGGTGCCAGGGTGGCCGTGCTGCGGCAGGACGGCACACCGGTCGGTTTCTTCCCGTACGAGAGGGGGCCGTGGGGGCGGGGCCGGGCCATCGGCGCGGGGGTGTCGGACAGCCAGGGCGCCGTTCTGCGCCCCGGCATCCGGCTCGACCCGCGCGCCCTGCTGACGGCCTGCGGGCTCTCCTCCTGGGAGTTCGACAACCTGGAGGCGGGCCAGCACCTCTTCGTCCCGCACGCCGTCGCGGAACTCGCCAGTCCGGTGATCGACCTCGACGGCGGCTTCGCGCACTACGCCGAGCGGCTGCGGGCGCGCTCACCCGGCTTCCTCAAACAGACCCGGGCCAAGGAACGCAGGCTCGCCCGGCAGGTGGGCGAGGTGCGGTACGTCCATGACGCCCGGGACCCGGAGGCGCTGCGCGCGCTGATGCGCTGGAAGTCCGCCCAGTACCGGCGGACGGGCCGGCGGGACCGGTTCGCACAGGAGTGGATCACGCGGCTGGTGGACCTGCTCGCGCACGGCGACGACCCCGAGTGCCGCGGGCTGCTCTCCGTGCTGTACGCCGGCGGCCGCCCCGTGGCCGCCCACTTCGGGTTGCGCTCGCCCACGGTGCTCTCCTGGTGGTTCCCGGCGTACGACCGCGCCTACGGCAGGTACTCGCCCGGGCTGGTGCTGCACTTGCGGATGCTGGAGGCGGCGGCGGCCGACGGCATCCGCACGGTCGACCTGGGCAGCGGACCGGCCCGCTACAAGGACTCGCTCAAGACCCGTGAACTGCGGGTCTACGAGGGCGCCGTGGTGCGGCCGGGGCCGGGCGGGGCCGTGTACCGGCTGGGCCGGGAGCCGGCGAGGGCGGCCCACCGCTTCGTCCGCGACCGCCCCCGGCTGGCCGGCGCGGCCAGGCGCGTCCTTCAGGAGGCGGGCCGGCTGCGCGACCGCTGACCCGGTCCGGCGTACGCCGGCGCCGGTGCGCGCGGTCGCTCCCGCCGGCCACCCCCCCTTCCCGACGCGGACGACGTCCTGGCGGGACCGGTCGTCTCCCCCGTGCGCCTACGTCTTCATGACGGTGATCTCGGTGCTCAGGCCCCGGGGCCCGACCCGCCGGGGCCGCCGCCCGCGGGCCGCCCGACCGCCGAGGACCGCCGAACCGGCCCGCGGGTGAGCCGCGGGCGTCCGCCGTCGCGTCACAGGGTGCGCTCCAGGCGGTCCGCCAGCAACTGCACGAAGCGTGCCGGGTCCTTCGGCCGGCCGCCCTCCGCCACCACGGCCAGGGCGTGCAGCAGTTCGGCGGTCCCGGTGAGCTCCGAACGGTCCTCGCGCTCCCGGTACGCCTGGTTCAGGGCCTTCACCAGCGCGTGGTCCGCGTTGAGTTCGAGGATGCGCCGGGTGCGCGGCACCTCCTGGCCCATGGCCCGGTACATGCTCTCCAGCGCCGGCGTGAGGTCGTGCGCGTCGGCCACGAGACAAGCCGGGGACACCGTCAGGCGCGTCGACAGGCGCACCTCCTTGACGTCCTCGTCCAACTGCTCCCGCATCCAGCCGAGCAGACCGGCGTACTCCTCGGCCTGCTTCTCCCGGTCCTCCCCGGCCTTCTCGTCCCCCTGTGCGCCGAGGTCGATCTCGCCCTTGGCGATCGACCGCAGCGGCTTGCCCTCGTACTCGCCCACGGCGTCGACCCACACCTCGTCGACGGGGTCGGTGAGCAGCAGCACCTCGATGCCCCGCTCCCGGAACGCCTCCATGTGCGGGGAGCTGTCGATGCTCTCCCGGGACTCGCCGGTGAGGTAGTAGACGGCGTCCTGCCCGTCGCGCATCCGCTCCACGTACTGCTTCAGCGTGACGCTCTCCCCGTCGCCGTGCGTGGTCGCGAACGAGGCCACCGCGAGGACGGCGTCGCGGTTGTCGGAGTCGGTGACCAGTCCCTCCTTCAGCACGGTGCCGAACTCCCGCCAGAACGTGGCGTACCGCTCGGGGGCCTCGGTCATCATGCTCTTGACCGACGACAGCACCTTCTTCGTCAGGCGGCGCTGCATCATGCGGATGTGCCGGTCCTGCTGGAGGATCTCGCGGGACACGTTGAGCGAGAGGTCCTGCGCGTCGACGACACCCTTCACGAAGCGCAGGTACGGCGGCAGCAGCGCCTCGCAGTCGTCCATGATGAACACGCGCTTCACATAGAGCTGCACCCCGCGCTTGAAGTCCCGGGTGAACAGGTCGTGCGGCGCGTGCGCCGGGAGGAACAGCAGGGCCTGGTACTCGAACGTGCCCTCGGCCCGCATCCGGATGGTCTGCAGCGGGTCGCGCCAGTCGTGGCTGATGTGCTTGTACAGCTCGTGGTACTCGTCCTCGGACACCTCCTCGGGCGAGCGCGCCCACAGCGCCTTCATCGAGTTCAGCGTCTCGGGTTCGGCCGCCCCGCCGTCCTCGCCCCGCTCACCGACGAGCCGGACGGGCCAGGTGATGAAGTCCGAGTAGCGCTTGACGATCTCCTTGATCTTCCACACCGAGGTGTAGTCGTGGAGCTGGTTGTCGGGATCGGCCGGCTTGAGGTGCAGGGTGACCGACGTGCCCTGCGGCGCGCCGTCGACCCGCTCCAGCGTGTACGTGCCCTCGCCGCGCGACGACCAGCGGGTGCCCTGCTCCTCGCCCGCGCGCCGGGTCAGCACGGTGACCTCGTCCGCCACCATGAAGGCGGAGTAGAAGCCGACGCCGAACTGGCCGATCAGCCCCTCCGTGCCGGCCGCGTCCTGCGCCTCGCGCAGCTCCCGCAGGAACTCGGCGGTGCCGGAGTTGGCGATCGTGCCGATGAGCTGCCCGACTTCGTCGTACGACATCCCGATGCCGTTGTCCCGCACGGTGAGCGTACGGGCGTCCCCGTCGATCTCGAGCTCGATGTGCAGATCGGAGACGTCGGCGTCGAGCGAGTCGTCCCGCAGCGCGGCCAGACGCAGCTTGTCGAGCGCGTCGGAGGCGTTGGAGACGAGTTCGCGGAGGAAGACGTCCTTGTTCGAGTAGACCGAGTGGATCATCAGCTGGAGCAGCTGACGGGCCTCTACCTGGAACTCAAACGTTTCGGTCGGCATGGTTCGCGGTTACCTCACTGATCCGTGGAGTGACGGGAACTGGCGCGGTAACTGTAATAAAACACAGCGTCACGGCGTCACCGTGCGCCGGTGCCGCCCACCGCCGCGTCCAGGAGGGGGCCGAGTTCGCGGGAGACCGCGGTCAGGGCGCGGACGTCCCGCTCGGCGCGGGCCATGAGGATCGCCCCCTCCAGGGAGCTGATCATGAGTGTGGCCAGCGGCTCGGCGCGTTCCTCGGGCACGCCCATGCCGGACAGGGCCCGGGCCACCGCACCGGTCCAGTGGGTGAAGGCGGCGGACGCGGCCTCGCGCGTCGACGCGACGGAGCCGGCGCGGTCCACGGTGGCGGCGGCGACGGGGCAGCCGCCGCCGAAGCCGGCGGCCTCGTACTCGTCGGTCCACTGGCGGACCATCTGCGCGAACAGCCCGGCGGGCGTGGGCTCGGCAAGCGCCGCCAGGAACCGGTCGACACGCCGGGCCGCGTACCGGCCCGCCCAGTCCACCGCCTCGTTGACGAGCTGCTCCTTGCCACCGGGGAAGTAGTGCTGGAGCGATCCGCGCGGTGCCCGCGCGTGCGCGGCCACCTCCCGCATCCCCGTGGCGGCGACCCCGTCGCGCCGGATGAGCTGGGCCGCGCTGAAGACCATCCGCTCACGCGGACCCCGCTCGGACACCGCCATCCCGACCTCCCGCCACCGGATCCCCACCCCCGCAACCCTATGACCGCTGTCATGGCGGCCGCTACTATGACAGCGGTCATAAGGAGTGGCGCCGGTGCCCGCCCCGCGGGTCCGCGGGCGTCCACGAGAGCGGCGGCGCCCGGACCGCGGCGCGGGCCGGGAACGGCGGTGCATCGTGTACGTCGGCTTCATCGGGCTCGGGGTCATGGGCCGGCCCATGGCGCTCAACCTCGCCCGCGCCGGGACGCCCCTCGTCGTCTGGAACCGCACCGCCGCCCGGTGCGCACCGCTGCGCGACGCCGGAGCGGAGGTCGCCCGGGGCCCCGCCGAGGTCTTCGACCGGGCGGGCACCGTGATGCTCATGACGGCCGACGAGGCGGCGACCGATGCGGTGCTGGGACGCGGCACCCCGGAGTTCGCCGCCCGCGTCGCGGGCCGCACCGTCGTCCACATGGGCACCACGTCGCCGGAGTACTCGGCCGGCCTGGAGGCCGCCGTCCGTGCCGCGGGCGGTGCGTACGCGGAGGTCCCCGTCTCCGGCTCACGGGTCCCCGCCGAGCAGGGGCGGCTGGTCGCGATGCTGGCGGGCGACGCCTCCGCCGTGGCGGCCGTGCGGCCCCTGCTCGCCCCCATGTGCCACGAGACGTTCGACTGCGGTCCGGTCCCGAACGCCCTGCTGATGAAGCTCTCGGTGAACCTGTTCCTGATCACCCAGGTCACCGGACTGACCGAGGCGTTCCACTTCGCCGACCGGCACGGGCTCGACCGCCGCCGCTTCCTCGACGTGCTGGACGCGGGCCCGATGGCCAGCGCCGTCTCGCGGATGAAGGCCCCCAAGCTGCTCGCCCGCGACTTCGCCGTCCAGGCCGCGGCCACGGACGTGCTCAAGAACAACCGCCTGATCGCCCGGGCCGCCCGTGAGGCCGGCCTGGCCTCCCCGCTCCTCGACGTCTGCCACACCCTCTTCGGCGAGACCGTGGCACGGGGGCACGGGAACGAGGACATGGTGGCCGTGCTGCACGCGCTGGAGGCCAGGACGGACGGCGCGCCCGCCGGCGCTCCGGCGGACGAAGGGGCGGGTGAAGGCGCGGTTGAAGGGACGGGCGAAGGCGCGGACGGGAGTCCGTGACGTCCGGCCGGACCCGGGCGGCCGGACGGTTCCGTCGCCCGGCGTGCGAGCATGGGGCGAATGAGCATCCTCCGCAGGAACAACGTCCGTGTCACCGGACGCGCCGCCGGCCGCACGGTCGTCCTGGCGCACGGCTTCGGCTGCGACCAGAACATGTGGCGCCTGGTCGAGCCGGTCCTGGCCGAGAACTTCCGGGTGGTGCTCTTCGACTACGTGGGGGCCGGCCGCTCCGACCTGTCGGCCTGGCGGGAGGAGCGCTACCGCGAACTCGACGGCTACGCCCGTGACGTGCTGGAGGTCTGCGAGGAGCTGGACCTGCGGGACGCCGTCCTCGTCGGCCACTCCGTGAGCGCGATGGTCGGCGTGCTGGCCCGCGCCGCGGCCCCGGAGCGGATCGGCTCCCTGGTCATGGTGTGCCCGTCCCCGTACTACCTGGACGAGGACGGCTACCGCGGTGGCTTCAGCGCGGAGGACATCGACGAACTCCTGGAGTCGCTGGAGTCGAACTACCTCGGCTGGTCGGCGGCCATGGCCCCCGTCATCATGGGCAACCCGGACCGGCCCGAACTGGGCGAGGAGCTCACCAACAGCTTCTGCGCGACCGACCCCGGCATCGCCCGGGTCTTCGCGCGCACGACGTTCCTGTCCGACAGCCGCGAGGACCTCCGGAGCGTCACCGCGCCCACCCTGATCCTGGAGTGCGAGCAGGACGTCATCGCACCCCGGGAGGTCGGCGCGTACGTCCACTCCGCGATACCCGGCAGCCGGCTGGTGACGCTCGCCGCCACCGGCCACTGCCCCCAGCTCAGCGCTCCGGAGGCCACCGCCTCGGCGATCTCCGCCTTCGTGTCGGACCTCGGTCGATGAACGCGGGAAAGGGCGGCCCGGGCGGAGGCGTGCCCGGTACCGACGCGGCCTTCAGCGCGCTGCTGGAGGACTCCGCCGAGGACCTGTACGAGTCGGCGCCGTGCGGCTACCTTTCCACGCTGATGGACGGCACCATCGCCAAGATCAACGCGACGCTGCTGGGCTGGCTGGGCCTCTCCCGCGACCAGGTCGTGGGCCGGATGCGCTTCGGCGACCTGCTCACCGTCGGCGGCAAGCTCTACCACGAGACCCACTTCGCCCCGCTGCTGCGCATGCAGGGGCACCTCGGCGGCATCGCCCTGGAGATGAGGACCGCGACGGGCTCCCGGCTGCCGGTGCTGGTCACCTCGACCGTCAAGAAGACCGACGGCGGCGAACCCCTGCTGATCAGGACCACCGTCTTCGACGCCACCGACCGGCGCGCCTACGAGGAGGAACTGCTGCGCGCCCGTCGCGCGGCCGATGAGGCGCGCCGGCAGGCCGAGGCCGAACGCGAGCGGCTGCACGAGGCGCTGGCCGTGCTCCAGCACAGCCTGCTGCCGGCCGCCCTGCCCGACATCCCCGGCATGGAGACCGCCTGCTACTACCACACGGCCTCCGCGAGCCGGCTGGGCGGCGACTTCTACGACCTGTTCCCGCTCGGCGGCGACCGGTTCGCCTTCTTCCTCGGCGACGTCTGCGGCAAGGGGCCGCAGGCCGCCGCGCTGACCTCCCTCACCCGCTACACCCTGCGGGCCGCCGCGCTCCACGATCCCGACCCCGTCGCCAACCTGAGCATCCTCAACACCGTCCTGCTGGACCGGTACACCGGCGACGACCCGCGGTACTGCACCGCCGTGGCCGGTGTGCTGGAACGGGCGGGGGACGCGGTGCACGTCCACCTGGCTTCCGGCGGCCACCCTCCCGCGCTGGTCCTGCGCGGGGACGGCCGGGTGGAACACCTCTCCACCCGGGGCGGCATGCTGATCGGCGTGCTGCCCTCGGCGCAGTTCGTCCCGGCCCGCACCACCCTGCACCCGGGCGACACGCTGCTGCTCTACACCGACGGCCTCACCGAGGCCCGTACCGGCGACAACCGCGAGCTCTACGGCGACGAGGCCCTGGAGTCCTTCGCCGCCGGCCTCGCTCCCGCCCGTCCCCGCCGTGTGGTCGAGGCCCTGACGGGTCTGCTGCACGGCTTCGGCGACGGACTGGACGACGACACCGCCCTGCTCGCCCTCGGCCTCCCCTCCCGTACCGACCGCACCGGCCGCACCGACACCGGATCCACAACCTCAGCATGAAGCCTTTGACGATCACCGCGTCGCACGTTCCCGCCGGCCTCGCCCTCGAGGTCGCCGGCGACCTCGACCACACCAACGCGCAGGAACTGCGCCACGCCGCGCAGGACGGCGACCTCCCGCCCGGCCGGTTCCTGGTGGTGGACCTGAGCGAGCTGGCGTTCTGCGACTCGAGCGGCATCACCGCGCTGATCGCCGCGCACCACCACGCCGTCGCGGCCGGGGCCGGCATGGTCCTGGTGGCCGTGCCCGCCCCCACGAGGCGCCTGCTGCACATGACCGGTCTCGACCGGATGTTCGACATCCGCGACGACGCGGCATCGCTGCTCGGCCGTTGAGGGCGCCCCGCCCCCGGCGCCCCGACCCGGTCGTGACGGGTCGCGACCGGCCCGCTCGACGCCCTCGACGGCGCCGCCCGGGGTGAAAACCGCAGCCCATGGCACCGGCACCTCCGCCGGGATATGACCCGGAGGCGTGCGAGCGGCGCATTCGGGGCACCCGGGACACGCCGACCCGCCCACCGGGTGACCGAAGGCGGGCGGGGACGGCGTACGACTACGGGCAAGGGGACGAGCGGTGACCGTACGCATCGGGGCAGAGGAAGAATTTCACGTACTGGACGTGGAGAGCGGCCGTCTGGTGCCGCGCGCCGACGTGCTGCTCGACCGGCTGGACAGAGCCGGGTTCACACGTGAACTGCAGCAGTCGGTGGTGGAGAGCAACAGTCAGGTGCACGACACCCTCGACGGGCTCCACGCGGACCTGGTCGGAGCCCGGCGACGGCTCGACGCGGCCGCCTCCTCCGCCGGGCTGGCGGTCGTGGCCGCGGGCACCGTCCCGCTGGCCCGCGTCACCTCGCGGGACGTCACCGAGGATCCCCGCTACCGGCGCATGGCCGACGACTACCGCAGGATCGCCGACGAGCAACTCATCTGCAGCGCGCAGATCCACGTCGACGTACCGGACCGGGACACCGCCGTGCGCGCCATGTGCCCGGTGTCCCCCTGGCTGCCGCCGCTGCTGGCGCTGTCGGCCAGTTCACCGTTCTGGCTCGGGTCCGACACCGGCTACGCCAGCTGGCGCACCATGCTGTGGCAGCGCTGGCCGACCGCGGGTCCCGTCGGCTGCTACGAGAGCGCCGCCGACTACGACGCCGCCGTGCGGGAGCTGATCGGCTCGGGCGTCATCAGCGACCCCGGGATGCTCTACCACGACGTCCGGCCGTCGGCCCACCAGCGCACGCTGGAACTGCGCATCTGCGACGCCTCGCCCCGCGCCGAGACCGTGGTCCTGGTCGCCGGGCTCTTCCGCGCCCTGGTGCGCGACGCCGTCGGCCGCCTGGAGCGTGGAACGGCCCCCCACTGCGACGGGCACCACGAATGGCTGCGCGCCGCCACCTGGCGTGCGGCGCGCTCGGGCCTCGAAGGAGAGCTCGTCGATCCGGCGACCCGCCGCGCGGCCCCGGCCCCCGTCGTCCTGCGCGGGATGCTGGACCGGCTGCGCCCGGCACTGGAGGCCTCCGGCGACTGGGACACCGTGCGCGCGCTGCTCGAGGAGGCCCTCGCCACCGGGAGCGCGGCGCACCGGATGCGCCGGGCGGCACAGAACGAGGGACTGCTCACCGGCATCGACCTGATGGCCGCCGAGACCCGCGGCGGCCGCGCCGCCTCCCGCGTCTTCGGCCCCCGCCTCCGGCGCCCCGCCGG
>NZ_MSGP01000959.1 GCF_002078235.1 Streptomyces viridosporus | reverse complement strand
CCTCGCGTCCGGCCCCCGAGGCCCCCGCCACCTGCGGCCACTGCTCGACACCGTCCTCGACGCCCTGCACACCGGCACCCACGCACGCGGCGGGCCACTGCCCACCGGCGGACCCGACACCGTCACCGCGGCCGTCCACGCCGCCGTCGGCGACCTCCTGCCCGACCGGGGCGACCCCGACGCCCTGCACACCCTCGTCCACGCCTTCGCCGCGGGCGCCGCCGACCCCGCCCATCCCCTGTGCGCCGCCCACCTGCACTGCCCGCCGCTCGCCGTCGCGGCCGCCGCCGACCTCGCGGCCTCGGTGCTCAACCCCTCCCTCGACTCCTGGGACCAGGCCCCGGCCGCCTCCGCCCTGGAGACCCTCCTCACCCGGACCCTCGCCCGCGAGACCGGCCACACCGACGGCCTCGTCACCACCGGCGGCACCGAGGCCAACCAACTCGCCCTCCTCCTGGCCCGCGAGACCCACGGCACCGTACGGCTCGTCCACGGAGCCAACGCCCACCACTCCCTGCCCCGCGCCGCCTGGCTGCTCGGCCTGCCCGACCCCGTCGTCGTCCCCGCACCCGCCGGCACCC
>NZ_MSGP01000958.1 GCF_002078235.1 Streptomyces viridosporus | reverse complement strand
GCAGCGCGGTCCTGGCCGCGAGGTCCCGGGGGTCGAGGAGCGAGGACCGGTCCAGGTCCTGTTCCTGGATGAGTTCTTCCAATCGCCGGACGGTGTCCGCGAGTTGCGGTGATGCCGCCACCAAGGTGCTCCCTGGGCCGTGGAGGTACGAGATCTCTGGCGCTGCCCGCACTCTACGTGCCGCCGCGACTTCCCTCAACGATCGTTTACCAGCCGAGAACCATCGTTGCCAGACCGTGGGCGACGCGGCGATTCGGGCGTAGCGACGGAAGCGGGTGTAGACCGTCCGCCACGGTCCGTAGCGTTCCGAGTGAGGAGCCGGTCCTGGAGTCCAGGTAGTCCGTGAGCCGGCGGAACAGTTCGGGCAGGACCACCTGGCCGGCCGCGGTGTCCGTGATCGAGTCGATGTCGTCGACCACTGCCCCGTCGTAGGTCCTGTCGACGCCCCATACCCCCTTCTTCGCCGCGCGCGCCTCCACTGCCGCCGTCCTGAGGACGTCACGCAGGTGGACGGGCAGCCCGGGGAAGAACATCGGGTACGCCAGCCCGGTCATCGAGGGCCGCTCCGCCATGACCCACGACCAGCTCGCCGACGCCCTCACGCACGCCGGTCGCAGTCGGCGCAGGCCGTAGGCGGCGCGGGGGCGTCCTGCTGCGGCTGGATCCTAGTACGTGCTGCGGCGCACACCACAGCGAACCGTGCCTTCGCCGACCCCGACACCGACGACCTGATCACCGCCGTCCGACGCGGTCCACGCCCGCTCCAGTAC
>NZ_MSGP01000957.1 GCF_002078235.1 Streptomyces viridosporus | reverse complement strand
GGTCGGGCCGGCTGGCGCCGGGCACGGCTTCGACCTTGGCTTGGGCGAGGGAGGCGAGTGAGACGCGCTTGCCGGCCATCAGCGGCGTCCTCCGTAGCCGCGCTCGAGGGCCAGGCGCAGGTAGTCCTGCCGGGCGCGCAGCGTGGTGCCGTTGTCGGCGTACTGGGTGACGACCTTGCCTTCGGCCGCCGCCCTGGTGTGGATCTTGTAGCGGCGGATGACGGTCTTCGCGCGGGGCCAGCCCTTGGCGTCGATGTAGGCGATGGTGTCGTCGAGGTCGGCGCGTCCGTCGCGCGGGTCCCAGGCGTTGATGACGACCGTGTACGGGAGGCTCCGGGGGACGATGACGCGTTCGATGGTGCGGGCGGTGGGGTCGAAGGCCAGCGGCTCGGGCGGCATGGGGACGAGGACATCGTCGGCAATGTCGAGGGCGGCGGCGAGGATGTGCTCGTTCTCGAGGCTGCCGGGGGTGTCGATGAAGATGTGCTGTCGTTCGTCGTTGTCACCGAGGACGTCATGGGCGACGGCTGCAAGGTTGACGGTGGTGGTGGTCTTCCCGACGCCGCCCTTCTGATTGGCGA
>NZ_MSGP01000956.1 GCF_002078235.1 Streptomyces viridosporus | reverse complement strand
TCCAGGGGGGCCGGGGGCTCGGGGGAGCGCCGGTAGGCGATCAGGTCCTCGATGGAGATGATCGTCAGACCGTGCTTGCGGGCGAAGGGGATCAGCTCGGGCAGCCGCAGCATCCGGCCGTCCTCGCCGGCGATCTCGACGATGGCACCGGCCGGGCGCAGGCCGGCGAGGCGGGCGAGGTCGACGGCGGCCTCGGTGTGGCCGTTGCGCACCAGCACACCGCCCGGGCGGGCGCGCAGCGGGAAGACGTGCCCGGGGCGGACGAAGTCGGCGGGGCCGGCCGTGCCGCCGGCCAGCAGCCGGAGCGTGGTGGCGCGGTCGTCGGCCGAGATGCCGGTGGTCACGCCGTGGGCGGCGGAGGCGTCCACGGAGACGGTGAACGCGGTCTTCATCGACTCGGTGTTGTCGTCCACCATCTGCGGGAGCCGCAGCCGGTCCAGCTCCTCGCCCTCCATGGGGGCGCAGATCAGCCCGCGGCACTCGCTCATCATGAAGGCGACGATCTCGGGGGTGGCCTTCTCGGCGGCGATGACGAGGTCGCCCTCGTTCTCGCGGTCCTCGTCGTCGACGACCACGACCGGGCGGCCGGCCGC
>NZ_MSGP01000955.1 GCF_002078235.1 Streptomyces viridosporus | reverse complement strand
AGATGTATATAAGAGGCAGGTGCTCCGCTGACGGGTGCGGAGCTGGTGTGTGTGCACGGCCCGGGATCTCCCATGGGGCGCGGGGACGCTCAAGGAGGTCCGGGCCGTGCAGTTCTGATCGTGCCGTACGGAAGCGGGTTTGTCTGAGGTGCCTTCCCCCTGGGCTCGGTCAGGCAGCTGCGTCCTCGTGCGAGGGCCGGCCGAGGCCGACACGGACGGACTTGCCTTCCGCGACGCGGTGGAGTTTCCCGGCTGCTTCGAGGCGTCCGAGGGCGTTGGCGAACGTTCCGTCCTTCAGGCCGGTCGCGGCGAGGAGTTGCGCCCGGTCCATGTAGGCGATGTCGAAGTCGCCGGGTTCGATGTCGCTGGAGCCGTCGAGGTACTCCAGGTGGAGGGGGTCGGCTTCGTCGCGCAGCGCGGTGATGATCTTCTCTTCGGCGGTGGGTTCCTTCTTCTGGAAGTCGACGCCGGGGGCGATGACGGGTCGGTCATCGCTGTCGTCGCTGCTCGTGCCGTCTTCGAAGCCGGGCAGGGGGGTGTTGGCGAGTTCCTCCATGACGGTTTCGTCGCCCCACCAGGGGACATCTTCGGGGTGTGCGATCTGCTCGGGGCGGATGTGGGGGGTGGCGTCTTCGAGGGTGTCGATGCGCATCATGCCGGCGCGGCCGCCGGGGGCGGCGAGGTAGCCGAGGCCGAA
>NZ_MSGP01000954.1 GCF_002078235.1 Streptomyces viridosporus | reverse complement strand
AGGGAGGCCGGTTGTAGACGACCTCCATGGTGGCGCTGGTCGCCTTGAACTTGCGCCATGTCTGCGCGTCGGACTCGCTGGTGGCGCGGATGCCGAAGGTGATGTTGGACCAGCCCTTGTCCGCGCCTTCCTGGGCGGCGGCCTTGACGTTGAACGCCTCGTAGTCGTCGGGACAGGAGGTGGAGGACCAGCCGTGCGCGAAGGACTTCTTCTGCAGCAGCGTGGACCAGCTCGGCTGCTTGTTCCAGGTGGTGCCGGAGGAGATGGCGCCGGTCAGATAGAACTGGAACTCGCGGGTGGTGCAGGACCAGGAGTGGTTGTTGAGCACCTTGAAGGTGGCGGAGGAGATGTCCGCGCCCTTGAGGCTGGTGCTGTAGTTCATCCGCCAGAACGAGCGGGCGGTGCCGCCGGTCTCGCTCTCGTAACCGACCCGGGCGTCGGAGGTGCCGGAGGAGAAGTTGGTGCCGTTCCAGAAGCTGGAGTTGGGGTACGGCTTGTAGGCCACGGTCCAGGCGAGCCAGCCACTGTTGAGCGTCGGGTCGACGAACACCGGGTAGCGGACGTCGTCGTCGGTGAACAGGCCGGCCTTCGCGGCGTGCAGGTCGAGCCGTGCGGTGCCGGTGCCGTCACCCTTAAGC
>NZ_MSGP01000953.1 GCF_002078235.1 Streptomyces viridosporus | reverse complement strand
CTCGGCGGCCGGCGGCGGTGTTGACGTACCCGGCAAGCTTGAGCGCACCGCGGATCAGGTCGCGGACGGCGGCGAGGACTGAGGGCGTGTTGTGGGTCCTGACCTGGGACTTGTCCTCGTTGAAGGTCACATCCCGACACCAGTGGACGGTGTTCTCCACGGTCCAGTGCCCGCGAGCCCATGAAGCGATCTCGGCGGCACTCGCTTCCTCGGCGGGCAGGTCGGTGATGGCGTAGACGGTCTCGCTGGACCACTTCTTCGCTCCGTAGAGACGGCGTCTGCGCTGGATGCGCAGGACCTGGGCCGCGTGGGGAAAGAGCAGGCCGTTGACGGTGACGACCTGGACGAGACGCTGTTCGTGGCGGCCGTGGCCGCGGGCGTCGTCACGGTGGATGACGGGGATCTCCTTCCAGGGCAGGGCGTGGAGCTGACGGGCTTGGCCGCGCTGGTTGTTCTTGATGGTCAGCAGGTAGTGGGCGCCGCGTTCGTGCAGGTAGGTGGCGTGGTCGCGTTGGGCGTGGAGGGCGTCGGCGGTGACGACGGCCCCCTTGAGATCGGCGTCGTCGAGCTGGTCGAGCAGGGGTTGGAACTCGGGGATTTCGTTGGTCTTGGCGCCGATCTCGCGGGAGGCGAGGGTGATGCCGTCGCCGTGCCGGACGGCGGAGAGCACGAAGACGCGGCTGCCGTCCGGGCGCTTCGCACTGCGCAGGCACTTGCCGTCCACCGCGATGGCCCGGCGCCGGGAGCGCACCGGTTCGGCGCGGGCGGCCGCCCGGTGGGCGCGGCGCTGTTCGCGTTCGATGCCGCCGTCGGGCATGAGCGGCTCGGGAGAGTGGGACACCGTGGACAGCAGGGGCCGCAGGTGGTCGTAGCCGGCCGCGCTGACCTCACCGGGATCGAGCCGCCCCAGAACGGTGCGCACGGTCTTCTCGCTCGGGATCCGGTAGCGGCCGCGCAACGG
>NZ_MSGP01000952.1 GCF_002078235.1 Streptomyces viridosporus | reverse complement strand
CGGCCGAGGCAACGACGACGGCCGGGGCAACAACAACGACGGGCGGGGCGGCAACAACGACGGGCGGGGCGGCAACCACGACACCGCGAGGGGGACCGCCACCATCGACCACGACGCCCGTCCCGGTTCGTACGACATCACGGTCCACTGCTCGGGCAGGACCCTGACCCGGCCGGCCGCCTTCACCGTCCTCGGTGGTGTCCGCGGCGGCATCGGCGGCAGCAGCACGAGCGGGGCGACGCCGACCGACATCGCCATCGGCGGCGGACTGGTGGCCGCGGCGGTCGTCGGCGGCGGTGTCTTCTGGATGCGCCGCCGCGCCGAGAAGCACATCTGAGCCGCCACCCCCTTCGGGCCGCCGATGCGCACGTGACGCGGCACTCCGTCCCGGATCCGGCGGGGATCCGGGACGAAGTGCCGCGTCGGGCGGCGACCGGGCGCGGACGCCGCGGCCGCCGGTGCTCAGCCCCCGATGTGCGGGAAGAGCCGCAGGAACGGGTCCGCCGACGCGCCCTACGGCCGGGGCATGGCCGCGTCGGCGGACCCGTTCCT
>NZ_MSGP01000951.1 GCF_002078235.1 Streptomyces viridosporus | reverse complement strand
GCACAGTCCCGTGAGGCGGAGGCCCAGGCCGGGCGGCCCGAGGAGGCGGGCGAAGCGCCCGGCGCTCATCGCACCGCCCATCGGCAGGACGCAGACCCCCTCGGCGGCCAGGTTCCGGCCCCGGCCGGCGGCCAGCGCGTCGACCGCCGCGGCGTCGCTCGGCCCCTCGAGCAGGACCGCCGTCCGTACGGGCAGCCGCACGGCCAATTCACGTGCGGCCACGCCGGAATCACCGGCCGCCCACGCCGCGACCGCCTCCCGGAACGTCCTCATGTCGGTCATGCGACGAGTCTGAGCCCCTCCCGGCCGCCGCGGTAGCGGATTTCCGCCGGGCGTCGGCCGGCGGTGGGCACGCGGGCCGCATCGTGAGATCACGGAACGAGCGGGAATGACAGGAGGAAGAGCTTCGTTGGCACCTGTCATGCCTGCATCCACCGTACGGTCCGCGGCGTCCCGCATGCCGCTCGCCGTCTACGTCCTCGGCCTCTCCGTGTTCGCGCTCGGCACCAGTGAGTTCATGCTCTCCGGGCTGTTGCCGCCCATCGCCGACGACATGGACGTCTCCATCCCGCGGGCCGGGTTGCTGATATCGGCGTTCGCGATCGGCATGGTGGTCGGCGCGCCCCTGCTCGCGGTCGCGACCCTGCGGCTGCCGCGGA
>NZ_MSGP01000950.1 GCF_002078235.1 Streptomyces viridosporus | reverse complement strand
GAAGGTGGTGAAGGCGGTGCGGGCGGGGAGGGGGTAGGTCTGTCCGCCGGTGAGGTGGTTGAGGATCGTGGCGCTGCGCCAGGCGGCGAGTCCGAGGTCGGGCGCGCCGACTCCGTGGGTGTGCAGTTCGGCGTTCTGGACGTACACCGTGCCGGTGACGGAGGGGTCCAGGGTGAGGCGGAAGTGTTCGTCGACGCGGGGTCGGCCGGCGCGGTCGCGGTGGGGGGCGAGGGCGGCGAGGAGGCGGTCGAGGGGGCGCTGCCGGTGGCCGGTGGCGAGGACGACGGCGTCGGTGGTGAGACGGGTGCGGGTGTGCTGTCGGGGGTGCTCGAGGTGGAGTTCGATCCCGCCGGTGGCGAGGCGGCCGGCGGTGCGGACGTGGACGCCGGGGGTGAGCACGGTGTCGGGCCAGCCGCCGTGGAGGGTGCGCCGGTAGAGCTCGTCGTGGATGGCGGCGATGGTGGCGGCGTCGATGGCCTTGTGGAGTTGCCACTGTGCGGGGACGAGCCGGTCGCGGACGTGTTCGGGGAGGGCGTGGAAGTAGCGGGTGTGGTCGGGGGTGAAGTGTTCGAGGCCGAGTTTGGAGTACTCCATGGGGGCGAACGCCTCGGTGCGGCCGATCCAGTGCAGCCGCTCGCGTCCGGTGGGCCGGCGGCGCAGCAGGTCGAGGAAGACCTCCGCGCCGGACTGGCCTTCCTCGACCTGCTGCGCCG
>NZ_MSGP01000095.1:385-16894 GCF_002078235.1 Streptomyces viridosporus | reverse complement strand
GGATCAAACTCTCCGTGAATGCTTGCCGGTTCTCCGGCGGACACATCACGGGAGCGGAACGCCGGGAGGAATAGTCCCGGCGTTCACAGCGTCCTCGCTGTGTTTTCTTCAAAGGAACCTCGCCACCGGGACAACCCGGTGTCGGGGTATCAACATATCTGGCGTTGACTTTTGGCACGCTGTTGAGTTCTCAAGGAACGGACGCTTCCTTCGTACTCACCCCTGCGGGCTTTCCTCCGGGCGCTTCCCTTCGGTCTTGCGTTCCCGACTCTATCAGACCTTTCCGGTCCGATTTCCTCGGTGCTTTCCGGGGTCCCGCTTCCGCGTTTCCCTTTCCGGCGGACCCGACTTTATCAGAAGTTTCTGAGTCGGATTTCCCGCCCCTCCGGGAGTGGTTCCGACGTACGAGATGGCCGGGTTCCCGATCGGGGGGAGCTGTAAACGTACTGGAGCGGGGTGCCCCGATGCAAATCGGGGTGCCCCGCTCCGGGTTCGCTCGTACGTGGGGTCCGACGGACCGTCAGACCTCGACCACCACGGGCAGGATCATCGGCCGGCGCCGGTACGTGTCGGAGACCCACTTGCCCAGCGTCCGGCGGACGAGCTGCTGCAGCTGGTGGGGTTCGACGACGCCGTCCTGGGCCGAGCGCTCCAGCGCCTCCGTGATCTTCGGGATCACCCCGCCGAAGGCGGAGTCCTCGATGCCGGAGCCCCGGGCCTGGATGTGCGGGCCGCCCGTGATCTTGCCGGTGGACGAGTCGATGACCACGAAGACCGAGATGATGCCCTCGTCCCCGAGGATCTTGCGGTCCTTCAGGGCCGGCTCGCCGACGTCGCCGACGGAGAGGCCGTCGACGTAGACGTATCCCGCCTGGACCTTTCCTGCGATCTTCGCCTTGCCCTCGACGAGGTCGACGACCACGCCGTCCTCGGCGATGACGATGCGGTCGTGCGGGACGCCGGTCAGGGCGCCCAGTTCCGCGTTGGCACGCAGGTGGCGCCATTCGCCGTGCACCGGCATCAGGTTCTTCGGGCGGCAGATGTTGTAGAAGTACAGCAGCTCGCCCGCGGACGCGTGGCCGGAGACGTGCACCTTGGCGTTGCCCTTGTGGACGACGTTGGCGCCCCAGCGGGTCAGGCCGTTGATCACGCGGTAGACCGCGTTCTCGTTGCCGGGGATGAGCGACGACGCCAGGATCACGGTGTCGCCCTCGACGATGCGGATCTGGTGGTCGCGGTTGGCCATGCGGGACAGGGCCGCCATCGGCTCGCCCTGGGAGCCCGTGCAGACGAGGACCACCTCGCTGTCGGGGAGGTCGTCGAGGGTCTTGACGTCCACGACCAGGCCCGGCGGGACCTTGAGGTAGCCGAGGTCGCGGGCGATGCCCATGTTGCGGACCATCGACCGGCCGACGAAGGCGACCTTGCGGCCGTACTCGTACGCGGCGTCCAGGATCTGCTGGATGCGGTGGACGTGGCTGGCGAAGCTGGCCACGATGATCCGCTTGCGGGCGCCGGCGAAGACCTGGCGCAGGACGTTGGAGATGTCCCGCTCGGGCGGGACGAATCCCGGGACCTCGGCGTTCGTCGAGTCGGCGAGGAGGAGGTCGATGCCCTCCTCGCTGAGCCGGGCGAACGCGTGGAGGTCCGTGAGGCGGTTGTCCAGCGGGAGCTGGTCCATCTTGAAGTCGCCGGTGTGGACCGCCATGCCGGCGGGGGTGCGGATGGCCACGGCGAGCGCGTCGGGGATGGAGTGGTTGACCGCGATGAACTCGCAGTCGAAGGGGCCGATGCGCTCGCGCTGTCCTTCCGCCACCTCCAGGGTGTAGGGGCGGATGCGGTGCTCCTGGAGCTTCGCCTCGATGAGGGCGAGGGTCAGCTTGGAGCCGATCAGCGGGATGTCCGGCTTCTCGCGGAGGAGGAAGGGGACGCCGCCGATGTGGTCCTCGTGACCGTGGGTGAGGACGATGCCCTCGATGTCGTCGAGACGGTCCCGGACGGACGAGAAGTCCGGCAGGATCAGGTCGATTCCGGGCTGCTCCTCCTCGGGGAAGAGCACTCCGCAGTCGACGATCAGCAGACGGCCGCCGTACTCGAAGACCGTCATGTTCCGGCCGATCTCGCCGAGGCCGCCGAGCGGCGTGACGCGCAGGCCGCCTTCGGGGAGCGCGGGGGGCGGACCGAGTTCAGGATGCGGATGACTCAAAAGACTCTCCTCACCACACGCGCCACGTACCGGTGGGGCACGTGGCGCGCGTGACGTTCGTGCAGAAGCAGTTGTCGTTGTGGGGTGCGCGGGCACCGGTGGCCCGCTTATTCAGTTGTGAAGCCGGTGCGCGGGCGGTCGCGCGAAGTCTGGTTACTGAAGCTGTACCCCGCCGGCAGCAAGATCGATCTTGAGCTGCTCGACCTCTTCCGGCGCGCACTCGACCATGGGGGCCCGCAGGGGCCCGGCGGGCAGACCCTTGAGGGCGAGCGCCGCCTTGGTGGTCATCACGCCCTGGGTACGGAACATCCCGGTGTAGACCGGAAGCAGCTTCTGGTGGATCTCGGTGGCCTTCTGGACGTCCCCCGAGGTGTACGCCTCGACCAGGGCGCGCAGCTCGGGGGTGACGAGGTGGCCGACGACCGAGACGAAGCCGACGGCGCCCACGGAGAGCAGGGGGAGGTTCAGCATGTCGTCGCCGGAGTACCAGGCCAGGCCCGAACGGGCGATGGCCCAGCTCGCGCGGCCGAGGTCGCCCTTGGCGTCCTTGTTGGCGACGATCCGGGGGTGCTCGGCGAGGCGGACGAGCGTCTCGGTGCTGATCGGGACGCCGCTGCGGCCGGGGATGTCGTAGAGCATGACCGGCAGCCCGGTGGCGTCGGCGACGGCCGTGAAGTGCCGGTGGAGGCCCTCCTGCGGGGGCTTGTTGTAGTACGGGGTGACGACCAGCAGAGCGTGTGCGCCGGTGCGCTCGGCGGTGCGGGCCAGCTCGATGCTGTGCTGGGTGTCGTTGGTGCCGACTCCGGCCACGACGTGGGCGCGGTCGCCGACCGCCTCCAGGACCGCTCGTACGAGATCCGCTTTCTCCGCGTCGCTGGTGGTGGGGGACTCGCCGGTGGTGCCGTTGATGATCAGGCCGTCGTTGCCTGCGTCCACCAAGTGGGTGGCGAGCCGCTGTGCGCCGTCGAGATCGAGTGCGCCGTCCGCCGTGAAGGGCGTGACCATGGCGGTGAGGACCCGCCCGAAGGGGGTCTGCGGAGTGGAGGTCGGAGCCATGGGTTACACGCTACTCGTTGCTCAGGTCGGGGTCTGCCCTCGGGGGAGACGGCAAACTGGGGCAAAAGGGGGACCCGGCACTGCCCGCTCGGGGGTTCAGGCAGTGCCGGGCCCGTTTGATCAGGCTAGATGAACTTCTCGAAATGCTGCAATACGGACACCGCGGAGGACTGACCCGCAGGTGTGCGTCCGGCGTGCGAACGGGGGGTTCCTCACGGTGCGACGCGGCCGTTGGCGTTGAAGGCGGCGTAGGTGAGCGGCATGAGCCGGGCCCACTCGGCCTCCATCTTCTCGCCGACCATCTCGATCTCCCGCTGCGGGAAGGACGGGACCTTCGCCAGTTCGTGCTGGGTGCGCAGCCCGAGGAAGTGCATCAGGGAGCGGGCGTTGCAGGTGGCGTACATCGAGGAGTACAGGCCGACGGGGAGCACCGCGCGGGCGACCTCGCGGGCGACGCCGGCGGCGAGCATCTCCCGGTACGCCTCGTACGCCTGCCGGTAGGAGTCCTCCATGACGCGGCCCACCAGCTCCTGCTGGGCCTCGGTGCCCTCGACGAAGCGGTACTTGCCGGGGCGGCCCTCCTGCACCAGCTTGCGGGACCCGTCGGGGACGTAGAAGACCGGCTGGAGCTCGCGGTAGCGGCCCGACTCCTCGTTGTAGGACCAGCCCACGCGGTGCCGCATGAACTCCCGGAAGACGAAGATCGGAGCGCTGACGAAGAAGGTCATCGAGTTGTGCTCGAAGGGGCTGCCGTGCCGGTCCCGCATCAGGTAGTTGATCAAGCCCTTGGAACGCTCGGGGTCCTTGTTCAGCTCGTCCAGGGACTGCTCGCCGAGGGTCGAGACGCGGGCGGCGAACAGCACGTCGGCGTCGGACGCGGTGTGCTTGACCAGCTCGACGGTCACATCGCTGCGGAAGTCGGGCTTGAGGTCGTCGGCGGGGGTGTCGGTCACGGCGCGGAGGTCCTTCCATCACATCTCGCGGGCGGCGCCCACTCTACGTCCCGGCTCCGACAGCGGATCGTTCGACGGAACGTTCGACGCCGGGCCACGACATACGCCACCGAACGGCTGCGAACAGCATCGAACTTCTGCGTACTCGGCGAAAGTGGGCACTTTTCGGGGCGTCCGTTCGTCTGTGTTGGTGACAGTGATTCGTTCGACCCCGAAGGGAGAGGTACCCCTGATGTTCGGTCGGCGCGAGCCCGTACCGTTCGCCTTCCTCGCCGAGGCCGAGAGGTTCCGCAGCAATGTCACTCCCCCGCCCCGTGAACGGGCGACCGCCGGTCAGATAGCCGGGCGCTGTCTGCTGGGGCTCACCGTCGTCGCCGGGCTGGTGGGCTCTCTGATCATCGGGACGCCCGCGCTGTCCACCGATCCCTCGGGCGCGGGGACCCAGCAGTCACAGGCCAGCGACGGGCGCTGAGCCGCCGGGTCGGCCGCACCGGTCCCATCCGGACCCCGAAGGTGGTGACCTCGAACACAGGTCGGTAGCCTCACCGGGCACTGCCCACGCATGGATCGAGTGAGGACCAGCCGTGCCCCTGCCCTTCCTGACGGCCGACCGCGCGTTCGACACGACGGACGACGTCGCTCTGCCGTACGACGACCGTGACCGCTGGCGGCGCCCGTACCGTCCCGGGCCGTGGCGGGTGGGTGCGGCGGCGCTTCTGCTGCTGCTCGCCTCGTTCGTGCTGTTCGCGGGGGTCGTCATCGCGGCGACGGCGACGCTGTCGTCCGCCGGTGCCGTGTTCGGCATAGCACTGGCCGTCGTCGGCTGCGCGCTGAGGATGCTGCGCATGGGCGTCTGGGTGAGCGCGCGGGGCCTGCGCCACGTGGCCTTCCTCAACACGCGTACGACGCCCTGGGAGCAGGTGGTCTCCGTGCGCACGGTGCAGCAGCCGGTGCGCTGGCTGGGGCTGCCGCGCACGGTGCAGGGGCAAGCGCTGCTCCTCGTCCGGCGGGGGCGGGCGGCGGAGACCCTGCCGCCCCTGCTGACCTCGCACAACGCGGACTTCCTGGGGCGGGACCCATTGGCCTTCGACCGGGCGGCCGACTCCGTGGAGGCCTGGGCCGACGAGTACCGACGGAGCTGAGCACGCGGAGCCCGCACCATGCGTCGGGGCCCGGTCCGCCTGTACGGACCGGGCCCCGACGCATGGTGCGCCCACGCTCAGTGGGAGGTCTTGTGCAGGGTGATCGCCCGTTGCATGGCCTTGCGGGCGCGCGGGGTGTCGCGGGCGTCGTGGTAGGCGACGGCGAGCCGGAACCAGCTGCGCCAGTCGTCGGGGGCGGCCTCCGTCTCGGCCTTGCGCCGGGCGAAGACCTCGTCGGCCGAGTCGCGGTCGATGCGGCCGCTGGGGAGGCGCTTCAGCTCGTCGACGGGCAGTCCGCCCTCGGCGTCGAGTTCGGCGGCGAGCCGGTTGGCGTTGCGGACGAACTCGGTGTTCTTCCACAGGAACCACACACCGATGACCGGCAGGATCAGCACCGCGACGCCGAAGACGACGGTGAGGGGCGTACCGGTCTCGATGAGCAGCACACCGCGGCTGCCGACCAGGACGAAGTAGACGACCAGGACGGCGGCCGTGACGGCGTAGGAGATCTTGGCGCGCATGGGGTCGGCTCGGGCTCAGTTCAGGTCGAGGAAGTGTTCCAGGCCGAAGGTCAGGCCGGGAGTGGTCACCACGCGGCGGACGCCGAGCAGGATGCCCGGCATGAAGCTGCTGTGGTGCAGGGAGTCGTGGCGGACGGTGAGGGTCTCGCCCTCGCCGCCGAGCAGGACCTCCTGGTGGGCGAGCAGGCCGCGCAGCCGGACCGCGTGCACCGGGACCCCGTCCACGTCCGCGCCGCGGGCGCCGTCCAGGGCGGTGGTCGTGGCGTCCGGGGCGGGGGCGCTGCCGGCCCGGCGGCGGGCCTCGGCGATGAGCTGGGCGGTGCGGGTGGCGGTGCCGCTGGGGGCGTCCACCTTGTTCGGGTGGTGCAGCTCGACGACCTCGACGGACTCGAAGTACGGGGCGGCGATCTGTGCGAACTTCATGGTCAGCACGGCGCCGATGGAGAAGTTCGGCGCGATGAGCACGCCCGTCTCCGGGGACTGCGCGAGCCAGCCCTTCAGCTGCGCGAGGCGCTCGTCGGTCCAGCCCGTCGTACCGACGACCGCGTGGATGCCGTGGCGTACGCAGAAGTCGAGGTTGCCCATGACCGAGGCCGGGGTGGTCAGCTCCACGGCGACCTGGGCACCGGTCTCGGCGAGGGTCTCCAGCTTGTCGCCCCGGCCGAGGGCGGCCACCAGTTCCATGTCCTCGGCGGCCTCGACCGCCCTGACCGCCTCGGACCCGATCCGGCCCTTGGCACCGAGGACCGCCACGCGCAGCTTGCTCATCTTCCTTGCTTCCTTGTCGGAGGGGTGGGACCTGCCGGCAGGTCCCACGGCTAGGCGACGGCGTCGTGCAGCCGGGACGCCTGCTTGTCCTTGAGCGGGCCGATGACCGACAGGGAGGGCCGCTGTCCCAGGACGTCGCGGGCGACCGAGCGGACGTCGTCCGGAGTGACCGAGGCTATCCGGGCCAGCATGTCGTCCACCGACATCTGCTCGCCCCAGCACAGCTCGCTCTTGCCGATGCGGTTCATCAGCGCGCCGGTGTCCTCCAGGCCGAGGACGGTGGAGCCCCGGAGCTGACCGATTGCGCGCTCCATCTCGTCGTCCGGCAGTCCGTGCTCGGCCACGTGGTCGAGTTCGTCGCGGCAGATCTTCAGCACGTCGTGGACCTGCGAGGGCCTGCAGCCCGCGTACACGCCGAACAGGCCGCAGTCGGCGAAGCCGGAGGTGTACGAGTACACGCTGTAGGCCAGTCCGCGCTTCTCCCGGACCTCCTGGAACAGGCGGGAGGACATGCCGCCGCCGAGGGCGGTGTTCAGCACGCCGAGGGCCCAGCGCCGCTCGTCGGTGCGGGACAGGCCCGGCATGCCGAGGATGACGTGCGCCTGTTCCGTGCTGCGGTCGACGAGGTCGACGCGGCCCGCGGTGCGCAGTGCGCGCCGTCCGCCGCGCGGGGCGATGGGCCGGGCGCCGGGGTCCTTGAGGGCGCCGGCCGCCTCGAAGGCGGCGCGGACCTGGCGTACGACCTTGCCGTGGTCGATGTTGCCGGCGCAGGCGACCACGAGGTGGGTGGGGTCGTAGTGCTTCCGGTAGAAGCGGCGGATGCGGTCCGCGGTGAGGGAGTTGACCGTCTCGACCGTGCCGAGCACCGGGCGGCCGAGGGGGTTGTCGCCGAACATGGTGTGCGCGAACAGGTCGTGCACGCAGTCGCCCGGGTCGTCCTCGGTCATCGCGATCTCTTCGAGGATGGCGCCGCGTTCGACGTCGACGTCCTCCTCACGTATCACCGAGCCGGTGAGCATGTCGCAGACCACGTCGATGGCGAGCGGCAGGTCGGTGTCGAGCACACGCGCGTAGTAGCACGTGTACTCCTTGGCCGTGAACGCGTTCATCTCGCCGCCGACCGCGTCGATGGCGGAGGAGATGTCCAGGGCGGACCTGCGGGCCGTGCCCTTGAAGAGCAGGTGCTCCAGGTAGTGGGTGGCGCCGCCCAGGGCCGGGGTCTCGTCGCGGGAGCCGACGTGCGCCCAGATGCCGAAGGTCGCCGAGCGGACCGAGGGCAGGGTCTCGGTGACGATCCGCAGGCCCCCGGGAAGGGTGGTCTTGCGGACGGTGCCGATGCCGTTCTCCCCCTTGATCAGGGTTTGGGTACGGGCGACGGCCCGCGCCTCCGAGGAGGTGCGGGCCGTCGTGTTGAAACCGTGGGACGTCACTTGTCGGCGTCGTCCTTCTTCTCTTCGGAACCTTCCTCGTCCTCGATCACGGGGACCAGGGAGAGCTTGCCGCGGGAGTCGATCTCGGCGATCTCGACCTGGACCTTCTGGCCCACGCCGAGGACGTCCTCGACGTTCTCCACGCGCTTGCCGCCGGCCAGCTTGCGGATCTGCGAGATGTGCAGCAGGCCGTCCTTGCCGGGGAGGAGGGAGACGAAGGCGCCGAACGTCGTCGTCTTCACGACCGTGCCCAGGTAGCGCTCGCCGACCTCGGGCATCGTCGGGTTGGCGATGCCGTTGATCGTGGTGCGGGCGGCCTCGGCGGAGGGGCCGTCGGCGGCACCGATGTAGATGGTGCCGTCGTCCTCGATGGTGATCTCGGCGCCGGTGTCCTCCTGGATCTGGTTGATCATCTTGCCCTTGGGGCCGATGACCTCGCCGATCTTGTCGACCGGGATCTTGACGGTGATGATCCGCGGGGCGTGCGGGGACATCTCGTCGGGCCGGTCGATGGCCTCCATCATCACGTCGAGGATGTGGAGGCGGGCGTCGCGGGCCTGCTTGAGGGCCGCGGCGAGGACGGAGGCGGGGATGCCGTCCAGCTTGGTGTCGAGCTGGAGGGCGGTCACGAAGTCCTTGGTGCCGGCGACCTTGAAGTCCATGTCGCCGAAGGCGTCCTCCGCACCGAGGATGTCGGTGAGGGTGACGTAGTGGGTCTCGCCCTCGATCTCCTGGGAGATCAGGCCCATGGCGATACCGGCGACCGGGGCCTTGAGCGGCACACCGGCGTTCAGCAGCGACATGGTGGAGGCGCAGACCGAGCCCATGGACGTCGAGCCGTTGGAGCCGAGGGCCTCGGACACCTGGCGGATCGCGTAGGGGAACTCCTCGCGCGTGGGCAGGACCGGGACCAGGGCGCGCTCGGCGAGGGCGCCGTGGCCGATCTCGCGGCGCTTCGGGGAGCCGACGCGGCCGGTCTCGCCGGTGGAGTACGGCGGGAAGTTGTAGTTGTGCATGTAGCGCTTGCGGGTCACCGGGGAGAGGGTGTCCAGCTGCTGCTCCATGCGGAGCATGTTGAGGGTGGTGACGCCCAGGATCTGGGTCTCGCCGCGCTCGAACAGCGCCGAGCCGTGCACCCGCGGGATGGCCTCGACCTCGGCGGCCAGGGTGCGGATGTCGGTGACACCGCGGCCGTCGATGCGCTTCTTCTCCTTGATGACGCGCTCGCGGACCAGGTTCTTGGTCAGCGAACGGTACGCGGCGGAGATCTCCTTCTCGCGGCCCTCGAACTCCGGCAGGAGCTTCTCGGCGGCGAGGGCCTTGACGCGGTCCAGCTCGGCCTCGCGCTCCTGCTTGCCGGCGATGGTGAGCGCCTGGGCGAGCTCGGGCTTGACGGCGGCGGTCAGCGCCTCGAGGACGTCGTCCTGGTAGTCCAGGAAGATCGGGAACTCGGCGGTCGGCTTGGCGGCCTTCGCGGCGAGGTCGGCCTGGGCGCGGCACAGCACCTTGATGAAGGGCTTCGCGGCCTCCAGACCGGCGGCCACGACCTCCTCGGTGGGTGCCTCGGCGCCGCCCTCGACCAACTTGACGGTCTTCTCGGTGGCCTCGGCCTCGACCATCATGATCGCGACGTCGCCGTCCTCCAGGGTGCGGCCCGCGACGACCATGTCGAAGACGGCGTCCTCGAGCTCGGTGTGCGTCGGGAAGGCGACCCACTGACCGCGGATCAGCGCGACGCGGACGCCGCCGATCGGGCCGGAGAAGGGCAGGCCGGCCAGCTGCGTGGACGCGGAGGCGGCGTTGATCGCCACGACGTCGTACAGGTGGTCGGGGTTGAGCGCCATGATCGTGGCGACGACCTGGATCTCGTTGCGCAGGCCCTTCTTGAAGGACGGGCGCAGCGGGCGGTCGATGAGGCGGCAGGTGAGGATCGCGTCCTCGGAGGGCCGGCCCTCACGGCGGAAGAAGGAGCCGGGGATCCGGCCGGCCGCGTACATCCGCTCCTCGACGTCCACCGTGAGCGGGAAGAAGTCGAGCTGGTCCTTGGGGTTCTTGGAGGCGGTGGTGGCCGACAGCACCATGGTGTCGTCGTCCAGGTAGGCCACGGCGGAGCCGGCGGCCTGCCGGGCGAGGCGGCCCGTCTCGAAGCGGATGGTGCGGGTGCCGAAGGAGCCGTTGTCGATGACGGCCTCGGCGTAGTGGGTCTCGTTCTCCACTAGCGTTTTCTCCGTTACTTGTCGTCTTTGGTCCCGCCGCGCCCGTGTGGCGGGGGGACGGTGGCGGAGAAGCGCTCCACTGGTGCGGGCCGGTCTTCGATCGAAGCACCCGGGTTCACTCTCCCGGGGGCCACTACCGAGGACCGGCGGCGAGGCGCGCTTCTCCTCGTGCGTCGTTGACGTCCGGAGGACGTCCGTCGTGACGCCCGTGGAACCGCATACCCGATGCGGCACGGGTCATCACACTGAGTCGTACGTCATGCGTTGTGCTACCACACTACAAAGATGCGGCGGCACTCCGCACGTACAGCAAAGGGAGCGGCCCCCTCGTCACGGGAACCGCTCCCCTCACGGCGTCTTACTTGGCGCCCGCCGCACCACGGCGGATGCCGAGGCGGTCGACCAGCGCACGGAAGCGCTGGATGTCCTTCTTGGCGAGGTACTGCAGCAGCCGGCGGCGCTGACCGACCAGGATCAGCAGACCACGGCGGGAGTGGTGGTCGTGCTTGTGGGTCTTGAGGTGCTCCGTCAGGTCGGAGATCCGACGGGAGAGCAGAGCGACCTGGACCTCGGGGGAGCCGGTGTCACCCTCCTTGGTACCGAACTCGGAGATGATCTGCTTCTTCGTGGCGGCGTCGAGCGACACGCGTACTCCTCATGGTCTGGATAAAGGGCCACCGAGTGCCCCCGGTCTTCGTCTCGGGGGATCTTCCATGACTCGGAAGGCGGGGATCCGCTGAGCGCGGCCTCCAGAGCGGGCGCTCCGGGGGTGCGTACACAAACGGCCGTCAGCCAGAGTACCAGGCAGCGGCGGGCGCTTTTCCCGGGTCCGCCGAACCGCCCGGGTCGGACGGAGGCGGCCACTAGGGTGAGCGCTCGGAGTCGTTCGTACGGCGGAAACGACGGAAGGGAACGCTGCGGCATGGCGGAGACGGCCGAGGAGATCAAGGCGCGCAAGGAGCGGGAGAGGGACGAGCTGTACGCACTCGACATCTCCGGCGTCGAGTGGCACGGCGCGCCGGGTACGGAGGAGCACGAGGAGCGCGTCGAGATCGCCTACCTGCCGGGCGGCGCCGTGGCCATGCGGTCGTCCCTCGACCCGGACACCGTGCTGCGGTACACGGAGGCGGAGTGGCGGGCGTTCGTGCTGGGCGCGCGGGACGGGGAGTTCGACCTGGAGCCGTCGGGTCCCGACGCGAAGTGACCGCGGCGCGACGCCCGGCAGGCGCACCCGTGCGGGGGGCCTGCCGGGCGTCGCGCCGCGTCAGCCGGTCATCGACCGCACCGTCGCGTACACGTCGAAGACGGCGAGTGCCAGGGGCACCAGCGTCAGCAGCACGAAGCCCTCGGCGATCTCCAGGAAGCGGCCCCAGAAGGGGGTGAGTCCGCTGCGCGAGGCCATCAGGCCGATGGCGGTGATCAGCGCGGCCGCCGCCGCGATGGCCGCGACCAGCCAGACCGTGCGGATGTCGAGGTCGGTGCGGTCCCCCGCCAGGGCCTCGCGGACCAGGGCGTTCGGCGGGTTGAGCGCCAGGCCGAGGCCGAGCGCGACCAGGGAACCGAGGCCCGCGGCCAGGACGGTGGCGACCTGCGCGGTGTAGCGGAACAGCTGCGCGCGCATCAGCAGGGCGATTCCGGTGGCGAGGGCCAGCAGTTGCGCCCAGAGGTCGTCGGAGAAGCCGAGCACCAGGGCCGAGCCGACCGCGACCAGCGAGCAGCCGCCGACCAGGCCGACGAGGAGTTCGTGGCCGCGCCGGGCCTGGGCCTCGATGCGTTCGGCGTCCACCGGTTCGTGGGGCTCGGGGTCGGCGCCGTACACGCTGCGCGGGGCGGTGTTCGGTGCCTCGAAGCCGATGGGCAGCCGGGCGAAGCGCAGGGACATGCCCGGCAGGAAGGCGAGGGCGCCGATGGCGACGGGGGCGCACAGGGCGGCGCTCTCGGCCGGGGTCCAGTTCCTCAGGAGCGCCACGAAGGCGGTGACCAGGGCGAGACCCGAGGCGACCGCGAAGGCGACGAACGGGCCGTCGCCGCGCGGGGAGCACAGGGTGAGGATCACCGAGGCCACCAGCACCGCCGCGCAGGCGAGCAGGAACTGGAGCTTCCCGACGCCCTGCCCCTCGGAGAGCGACAGCAGGCCGGAGCCCGCCACGCCCATGTTGGGGAGTGCGCCGAGGCCCAGCGCGACGGCCGCGGCCCGGTCGTCGTAGACGCGGGCGCGGACGCAGCCGAAAACGACGAGGAGGACCCCGGCGATGCCCGCGAGGATGCCGGGGAGGCCGTGCATGTCGTGCCGCGGGTCGGCGGACCAGGCGACGAAGGCGAGCAGGGCGGGCAGCACCCCGCCGCCGACGAGGCCCGCGGCACGCGTGAGGTCGCCGCGCCACAGGGAGCGGTCCCGGGTCACCGCGGAGGCGACCGCTTCGGAGACGTCGTCGACGACGGCCGGCGGCAGCGATTCGGAGAAGGGGCGGAGGGTGAGGAGTTCACCGTCGAGAATGCGCTGCGCCGCGAAGGAGCGGGAACTGTCGAGGACGGTCCCGTCGCGGCGGACGAGGTGGTAGCCGACCGGGGCGCCCTCGGCGGCGGTCTGCCGGGAGAGCCGGAGGATCTCGGGGTAAACATCGGCGACCGGTACGTCGTCGGGCAGCGCCACATCGATCCGGCTGTCGGGCGCGACGATGGTGACCCGGCAGAAGCCGAGCCCCGTCACCGCCCCGGGAAGGGCTCCCTGGCCCGGTCCGCCCGTGCCGGTGGCCGCCGTGGTGGCCGTCGTGCTCACCTGCTGCTCCCCCTCAGTGCTGCTGCTGTGTCTGCGGTGTGAAGGTCCTGCGCCTCTTTCCCGGCGTCCGCCGCAGGACGGGGCGGTACGGGACGGACGGGGGGCCGTCCGGCAGAGCCCGGCGCCTCCGTGCCGCGCCGCATCTCACGGAATGCCCCATACATCCGTCCGGTTCACCTGTGCTCACGCGAACATCCGGCACCCTACCGCCCGCCGGTGCGTGGCGGGATCAGTAGGATCACGCGGCGGCCCTCGTCCGCCTGACACGGGGTGGCGGACGACAAACCCGGCGGGCCGGCAAGGGAATTGGTGAGCAGTGAGCCAGATCGTCGTGAAGCGTCCGCCGCGAGCGCTGCCGCCGGAGGTGCCCACGGGCGAGGTCGTCGTGCAGCCGCCGCCCGAACTGCCGCGGGGGCACCAGGAGAGCGTGCTGATGCAGCTGCTGCCCACGCTCGGCATGGGCGGCTCGGTCGTCTTCTTCTTCACCAGCGGACAGCCGTTCATGCGGATCATGGGCATGGTGATGATCGCGTCGACGATCGCCATGTCGATCGCCATGGTGGTCCGCTTCCGCCGCGGCTCCCAGGGCCAGCTCGCCGATCTGCGCCGCGACTACCTGAGTTACCTGTCGCGGACCCGCCGGACCACCCAGGAGACGGCGCGGGCGCAGCGTGACGCCCAGTACTACCTCCACCCCTCCCCCGAGCAGTTGTGGGCGCTGGTCGCCGAGGGCAGCCGGGTGTGGGAACGGCGGCCGGGCGACGAGGACTTCGCGCAGGTGCGCATCGGTCTGGGCCCGCAGTCCCTGGCCACCCCGCTGGTCGCCCCCGAGACGGGCCCGGTCGACCAGTTGGAGCCGCTCACCGCGGGCGCGATGCAGCGGTTCGTCGCGGTGCACGGCACCCTGGACGACCTGCCGATGGCGGTCTCCCTGCGCGCCTTCTACCACGTCGTGCTCGGCGGCGAACCGGAGTCCGTACGGTCCTGTGCCCGCGCCCTGACCGGTTCGCTCGCCTCGCTGCACTCCCCCGAGGACCTGGTCGTCGCGGTCGCGGCGGGCCGGGAGGCGCTGCCGCACTGGGAGTGGGCCAAGTGGCTGCCGCACGTGCAGCTTCCCGGTACCACGGACGGCGCCGGCTCCCGCCGCCTGATCAGCGGCGACCCCCGTGAGCTCGAGGACCTGCTGGCCCCGCGCCTGACCGGACGCCCCCGCTTCCATCCGAACACCGCGCCCCTGCCGGACACCCCGCACGTCGTCGTCGTGCTCGACGGTGTGTCCCTGCCCCCGGACTCCCTGCTGGCGAGCCCCGAGGGCCTGCAGGGCGTGACGGTCGTCGAGGTGGCAGAGGGGGAGCCGTCCGGTGCGCGCGGCGACCTCTCCGTCGTCGTACGGCCGCGTTCGCTGCACCTGGAGTCGGCGCACGGCGTCGTCTACGAAGGAACACCCGACGTCCTGTCGTACGAGTCCGCGGAGGCACTGGCCCGGCAGCTGGCGCCGCTGCGGATGGCGTCCGGCGGGGACGACGACGAACCGCTGCTGGCGAACCTGGAGTTCACGGACCTGCTGAACCTGGGCGACGCCGCCTCCGTCGACACCCGGCGCACCTGGCGGCCGCGGTCGCAGGCGGAACGGCTGCGGGTGCCGATCGGCGTCGGCGAGGACGGCCGCCCGGTGATGCTCGACATCAAGGAGGCGGCCCAGGAGGGCATGGGCCCGCACGGCCTGTGCGTCGGTGCCACGGGTTCCGGCAAGTCGGAACTGCTGCGCACGCTGGTGCTGGGCCTCGCGGTCACCCACTCCTCCGAGACCCTGAACTTCGTCCTGGCGGACTTCAAGGGCGGCGCCACCTTCGCCGGCATGGCGCAGATGCCGCACGTGGCGGCCGTGATCACCAACCTGGCGGACGACCTGACCCTGGTCGACCGCATGGGCGACTCCATCCGCGGCGAACTGAACCGCCGCCAGGAGATGCTGCGCGACGCGGGCAACTACGCCAACATCCACGACTACGAGAAGGCGCGCGCGGCGGGCGCGCCGCTCCAGCCCATCCCCTCCCTGCTGCTGGTCATCGACGAGTTCAGCGAACTGCTCACCGCGAAGCCGGACTTCATCGACATGTTCGTGCAGATCGGCCGCATCGGCCGGTCGCTGGGCGTGCACCTGCTGCTGGCCTCGCAGCGGCTGGAGGAGGGCCGGCTGCGCGGCCTGGAGACGTATCTGTCGTACCGCATCGGTCTGCGCACCTTCTCCGCCGCCGAGTCGCGGGCGGCCCTGGGGGTCCCGGACGCGTACGAACTGCCGAACGTGCCGGGATCGGGGTTCCTGAAGTTCGGTACGGACGAGATGGTGCGGTTCAAGGCGGCGTACGTCTCGGGCGTCTACCGTGCCGGAGGTCAGCGGGACGCGTCCGCGGGCGGCCCGCTGCCGGTGGACCGGCGGCCGGTGCTGTTCACGGCGGCGGAGGTGCCGGTGCGGTACGCCCCGGTGCCGCGGCAGCGGACGGACGCGGCGGACGGCGCCGGCGAGGTGGACGACGCGTTGGCGGACACCGTGCTGGACGTCGTCGTGCGCCGGCTGGAGGCCCAGGGTCCGGCGGCCCACCAGGTGTGGCTGCCGCCGCTGGACAGCCCGCCGTCGCTGGACGGGCTGCTGCCCGGCCTCACCGCCGTGGAGGGCCGGGGTCTCACCCAGCCCGGTTACGAGGGCGCCGGACGGCTGGTGGTCCCGGTCGGCCTCGTCGACAAGCCGTACGAGCAGCGCCGCGACCCGCTGTGGGTGGACTTCTCGGGCGCGGCGGGCCACATGCAGCTCCTCGGCGGCCCGCAGTCCGGCAAGTCGACGCTGCTGCGTTCGCTGATCTGCTCCTTCGCCCTCACCCACACACCGCACGAAGTGCAGTTCTACGGACTGGACTTCGGCGGTGGCGGCATGTCCTCGCTGGCCGGACTGCCGCACGTCGGCGGCATCGCCTCCCGTCTGGACCCGGAGAAGGTGCGGCGCACGGTGGCGGAGGTCTACGGCGTCCTGACCCGCCGTGAGGAGTACTTCCGCACGTCGGGCATCTCGTCCATCGCCGAGTTCCGGACCCGGCGCGCCCGCGGCGACATCTCTGCCACCGATCAGCCGTGGGGCGACGTCTTCCTGGTCATCGACGGCTGGGGCAACTTCCGCGCCGACTACGAGGCACTCGATCAGGTGATCCTCGACATCGCCGCCCGCGGCCTCGGTTACGGCATCCACCTGATCCTGTCGGCCTCCCGCTCGATGGAGGTCCGCTCCGCCCTCAAGGACAACCTGCTGAACCGGCTGGAGCTGCGGCTCGGCGACCCGATGGACTCCGAGCTGGACCGCAAGGTGGCCGCGAACGTCCCCACCGGTGTGCCCGGCCGCGGTCTGTCGCCGCAGAAGCTGCACTTCATGGCGGCCGTGCCGCGCAT
>NZ_MSGP01000095.1:0-352 GCF_002078235.1 Streptomyces viridosporus | reverse complement strand
ACCGTTTCCCGAAGCGCGGCATCGCCTTCGCGCTCGACGAGGACAACCTGGAGCCCGTCTTCGTCGACTTCGACCAGGACCCGTTCTTCCTCGTCTTCGGCGAGAGCGAGTCCGGCAAGTCGAACCTGCTCCGCCTGCTGATCAATCAGCTGACGACGCGTTACCCGGGCGACGAGTGCAAGCTGTTCGTCGTGGACAACCGGCGCTCCCTGCTGGGCGTCACCCCGGACTCCCACCTCGCCGAGTACATCCCGATGTCCAACGCCATGGACCACCACATGGCGGCCCTGGCCGACCTGATGAAGCGGCGCACCCCCACCGCCGACGTGACCCCGCAGCAACTGCGGGACCG
>NZ_MSGP01000949.1 GCF_002078235.1 Streptomyces viridosporus | reverse complement strand
TCTTCTGGTCCCCGCTCTGGGTGCCGCAGGCGGCGAGCGCCGCGGCGAGGAGGAGGGCGACGAACGCAGGACGACTCTTCAACTGAGCAGCTCCGTGGTGGTGACCGCGCGCAGCCCGCGGCGGCCGAGTTCTTCGAGGACGACGGGGAGGGCGGCGACCGTGTCGCGGTAGCCGAAGTGCAGGCTCACGACGGAGCCCGCGCGGGCGTCGCCGAGGACCGCGCGGGCGACCTGGTCCGCGCCGGGGGAGGTGAAGTCGAGCGGGTCGACGTCGTACGACAGGACGTGCGGGTACCCGGCCTCCCGCGCGAGCCGTACCACCAACGGGGAGGCGCGCGCGGCCCGCGACGGCCTGAACCAGTTCCCGATCCCGCCGGTCAGCCGCTTGAGCCGCTCGGCACACGCATCGATCTCCGCACGCGCCTCGGCCTCGGGCATGTCGTTGATCCCGAGGTGCCGCTGCGTGTGATTCCCCAGGTCATGCCCCCCGTCGAGAATCCGCCGGGCCATCTCGGGATGCTCGTCGAGCCAGGTCCCGACGGCGAGCACGGTCAC
>NZ_MSGP01000948.1:164-656 GCF_002078235.1 Streptomyces viridosporus | reverse complement strand
CCTCGGGCGGGTCGGGTGCGAGGGTCTGCTGCCCGGTCATACGGCCTTCCCCGGTTCGGTGATGCGGTCGAGCTGCTCACGGAGCAGCGTGGCGACGCCCTCGGTGTCGAGCGGCTTCGCACCGTTCGCGGTGAGGGTGACCAGAACGTCCCCGACGTGCGCGGAGCAGGACATGGTGTCGATGGCCTCGTCCTCGTCCTCGGGGTCCTCGGGCGGCAGGAAGCACCGGGCGTTCTCGTGGCCCTTGATCCTCGGTCCCTCGCGGGAGTCGTCCCGGGGGCCGGGGAAGTCGTCCAGGGGGCCGGGGAACTCGCTCCGGAACCGCGCCAGGTCCCGCACGGCCGCCCGGTTCTCCAGCCGGGTCAGCACGACGCCCACCGTGTAGAGGTCCGTTTTCTGGTAGAGGCTGACCGACCCGCTGACGTAACTGCGCATCGCCATGCCGGTGATGCGCCACCGGTCGATCTCCTTCTCCAGCCGCATGCGCCGGGA
>NZ_MSGP01000948.1:0-144 GCF_002078235.1 Streptomyces viridosporus | reverse complement strand
AACTCACCGAGGTCCGGCCCGCGCAGCCAGCCGTCGTCCCCGTACGGCACGAGCATCCCCGCGAGGCTCTGCGGCGCGGGTCCCTTCTCCGCGTCGGCCGCCGTCTCGGGGAACTTCCAGGACGGGGCCCCGGGGTCCCGGTCG
>NZ_MSGP01000947.1 GCF_002078235.1 Streptomyces viridosporus | reverse complement strand
TGGTGGTCACGGGGACGGTGATGGTGTCGCCGTTCTGGACGATGACGACGGGGCGTCCGGCCTGGGCGTCGGTGAGGCCGACGCCGAAGCGGCGGGCGACGTCGGCGAGGACCGGCATCGCGGTGCGCCGCTTGGCGGGGCTGAGAGGCAGGTAGGCCTCCCCGCCGGTCTGGGGCTCGGCGAAGCGGATGATGCCGCCCTGGGTGGCGTAGATCCCGGCGCGGATGCCGCCGTCCGCGTACGCCTTGCCCGCGTTGGCCTTCCGTAGGTCCTCGAGGAAGCGGTCCGCCCGCGCACCGAGGGACGTCTTGATCTGACCGCGGGACTTGTTGGCGATGGCGATGATCTGGTCCTCGCCGATGCCGGTCTTCGCGGCGACGTCGTGGATGCCGGTCGTTTTGGTGGTGATCGCGGCGATGATCTGCACCAGGGACTGCACCTGATCGGCCGTGAGCGCGTTGTTCGCGGTCTTCGCCGCGGCGTCCGCCTTCTTGGCCTTGGACGGGTCTTTCACCGCGGCGGCGGCGAGCTGCTGCGCGGCTTCGTCGCCCTGCGCGGCCAGCTGCGCGGCGAGGTCGTCGTAGCCGAGCGCGGACAGCCGGGCGAGGTCGCTGGCGAACTTCTGGTTGACCTTGTTCGCAGAGGTGAGCTGGCGGGTGTAGTCGCCGAGGGTGGCCTTGGCCGTGGCCTGGAGCCCTCTCAGGGCGGCGGCCATCTCGTTGATGTACTTCGTGCTGCCGTTGGCCATCTTGTCGGCGAGCTTCATGCCCTCCACGCCCATGGAGGCGAGGGCTTCGGCGACATCACCGCCGACCCGCTCTGCGACCTTCTCCAGGTCCCGGTTCCACGACTGCGTCGCCTTCGACGCGCTCTTCAGCTTCTTCTCGACCGCTCCCAGGTCGAAGTAGCTGACGTCTTTGCCCTTGACCTTCTTCGTCTTCCGGCCGGCCTGCCCGGCATCCGACGGCGAGTAGAGGCTGCCGGTCTGCGGGTCGTAGCGCCAGTCCGTGACCGATCCTTCGGCGTTCCACTGGATTGTCGACGGGTCGCCGCCCAGGCGGCGGACGATCTCCTCCGTGATCGCGCGTGAGCGGACGCGGGCTGACCTGCGGAAAGGCACGTAGCCCTCGCCCTCGGTCTCCCGCTCTCCCCACACCCGGTAGGAGCCGGCCGGGGCGATCTGCGCGATGTGCTGGTTGGGCCGGTCTCCCGCCTCCATGCCGCCGTCGGCGTACGCGCGGATGCCGCCTTGGGCGTAGTAGTCGACGACACCGCCGCGGGCCTGCTTGAAGGCCGGCTGGAGGCTGGACTCGACCTTCCGGTATTGGACGTTGATGTAGGAGGTGCCGAGG
>NZ_MSGP01000946.1 GCF_002078235.1 Streptomyces viridosporus | reverse complement strand
CTGGCACCGGGGCGCTCGCTGCTTGTTAGGGCCGTTGCAGAGTTAGTTGCAGCTCTAACGTTTGGTTTCGCTTCCTCTAGTCCATCGAATGCTTGGGGGACCGAACCCTGACGCCAGACCTGCTCCACAACTTATTAGCGGTCTGCTGCGCTCTGGCTCTATCCTCCTGCCCTGATCTCGTTCGGCCAAAATTAGAACTCGAGGATCTGCCCTTGGACGGGGCGGCCGGCAGTAAATGTTCTCTGGAGAAGAGAGTCGCGATGCTGCGAGGCGCAGTCGTTTATACACGATGGGCTCAGTAGAAACTGCCAATCGGCGAGGCGCCTCTATTCAGTGATTGGCTTATCAGTTTCTCTTTATTGACGGCCGGTTTTGGGTCTGAAGCATGATGAAAAGTCCTTGCACTTACGATATCGGATTACGCGCCCGAAATTGAATGTGTTATACATTTAATTTATTGGGTGATTTTTCTGCGACTGAATTAGGGAACGGAAAAGCCCCGCCTGAATTTTGGAGGGGCGGGGCTTTCCCTTGCGCTAACTTGCTTCAGCAGCAGCTGAACTCCGGCTGGCACCGGGGCGCTCGCTGTCTAGGTCAGAG
>NZ_MSGP01000945.1 GCF_002078235.1 Streptomyces viridosporus | reverse complement strand
GCCACCGCGGCCGCACGTGGCCCCGGGTCACCGGGCGGGTCCCGGGACGAAGCGGTCGGGACTCCGCGCCTCACCCCGGAGATCCGGCCCCGGAAACCGGGCTGTCGGCCGTCCGACGCCGGTGTCGGGTGTGAGAGGGCGAAAACAGCGGTACGGACGTTGAGTCGGAGCCGTTTTCCTAGGATGGGGGCTTCGCGGAAAGCGGGAACCGTGTGTCGCCGCCCAGGGGGAGGGAGCGCGCCATGTCTCACCAGCGGCTCGGCCGCGGGCCCTCGAGTCCCGCCGGCCCGGACCCGGAACCCGCTCCGCCGGACGACGGCGCCCCGCGTCCCGTCCGGTTCGTGGGCTGGCTCGGCGGGCTCGGGTGCGTGGCCGCCGGGTACGGCGTGTTCCAGTTCCTGTTCCAGGTGCTGCCCGGCTCCCTCGGCGGGGAGGCGGCGAGGTACCTGGTCTCCGCGGTGAGCGGACTCGGCACGGCGCTCGCGGCATGGCTGGCGGCGGCGCTGGTCCGGGCCCGCGCCGCCGCCAGCCATGCCGCGAGCGCCGTGCCGAGTCCGCTC
>NZ_MSGP01000944.1 GCF_002078235.1 Streptomyces viridosporus | reverse complement strand
GGGCAAGTCGACGCTGCTGCGCGTTCTGGCGGGCGACCTGGAACCGGACGCGGGCACGGTGCGCCGCCCGGCCCGGATCGGGTACCTCGCGCAGGAGCTGCCCGCGCGTTCCCCACGGCTCCCGCTGCTCGCCGCCTTCGCGGCCGGGCGGTCCGGGCCGCCGGAGGAGCACGCCGAGCAGTTGCTGGCGCTGGGCCTGTTCCGTGCGGAGGACCTGCACGTTCCGGTCGCGGCGCTGTCCGCGGGGCAGCAGCGGAGGTTGCAGATCGCGAGCCTGGTGACCCGGCCCGCGGACCTCCTCGTCCTCGACGAGCCGACGAACCACGTCGCGCTCGACCTGGTCGAGGACCTGGAGGCGGCGCTCGCGGTGTACCCGGGCGCGGTGGTCGCGGTCTCGCACGACTGCGGTTTTCGCGAGCGGTTCCCCGGGGAGCGGCTGGAGTTGCGCGGCGGCCGGAGGTCCTGACCCGGCCCGGCCGGGCAGCACCGGGACCTCGGCCCCGAGCACCGACCCGTCCCTCGGCCCG
>NZ_MSGP01000943.1 GCF_002078235.1 Streptomyces viridosporus | reverse complement strand
CCCGCAACCTCTTGCCCTTCTTGGCGTCCACAGGAACTGTCTCTTATACACATCTGACGCTCCAGGTCGGGAAACTCTGCCAGATGGTGCACCTTGCCCTGTTCGTAGAGCTGGGCGATGGGCTCGGCCCGCAACCTCTTGCCCTTCTTGGCGTCCACAGGAACGATCCGCGGCATCACCATGCCCTTGGTCGCTCCCTCCCGTTCCAGTTCCCTCCACGCCTGGACGACGACCTGGCTTACCGAGTCACCGCCGTAGTTCATCTCTACAGCGATGGCGTCCGCCTGGAGTTCCATGGCCAGCAGGCATGTCTCCCGGCCGCGGGCCTCGGCGGACAGTCGTGCGGATCGGTCGGCCAGCACGTAGTAGTGATCGTCGATGGAGCGGCCGGCGGCGACGATGCCGGATTCGTCATGGCTGGCGCTGCTGCCGCCTGCCGTGTCGAGGGCGACAACGACACGGGTGAGGTCGACGCCGCGGAACGCGACGGGGCTGATCCGGTTGCCCGTGATCCACGACCATTGCCAGACGCCGCCTTCAAGGGGACGGGGTTGCTGTTGGTAGAGGGCCCACCAGACGCGTTCACCGACGCCTTTGCGGATGCGGGCGAGGTCTTCGGTGTTGTACCGCTCGGGTCAAAGCGCTTCGCCGGTGGCGCGTCCCAGTGGGTCGTTCTTTGCCATGGCGAGGGCGGGGAGGTCGAGGACAGTCCATTCGTCGCCCTCGGTTTCCAGAAGGCGGCCGGAGAGGTCGTCGGGGTTCCATCGGGTATTGATGACGACCAGGCTGCCGTTGGGTTCGAGGCGGGTGAGGGCGACGGACTGCCACCAGTCCCAGACCCGGTCGCGCTGGGTCTGGGACTCTGCGTCGTCGGATCCCTTGAAGGGGTCATCGACTATGAGGCAGTTGTGGACGAGTACACCGTCAGCAAAGAAGTTGCTGTTGCCTTCCACTTGGATGTCATGGACTCGGACGCCCGGCGCGTGTACTCGGCGAACCATGGATACGGCGTCACCGCAGACTTGTGGTGCACGGCGTGGCAGGTGTAGCAGAGCAGGATGAGGTTCTCGACGCGGTTGTTGGCCGGGTCCTCGTCCAGGTGATGCACGATCAGGTTGGACCGCTGCGCGGGCGCACCG
>NZ_MSGP01000942.1 GCF_002078235.1 Streptomyces viridosporus | reverse complement strand
GCTCCAGGAGGCACCTCTTGCCGGAATGGCTTGTTCTCACCCTCGCGATGCTGGCCGCCTGTGTCGTCGTGGTCGTCATCACCCTCGTACGGCACCGCCGGGCGGCCGACGACGAGGACCCCACCGAGACCCCGGACGTCATCGAGTACATGACGATGTGGATCGGTGTGGTGTACGCCATCGTCCTGGGCCTCGCCATCGCCGGCGTCTGGGAGGGGCGCAGCGCCGCTGAGGACCACGTGCGGGCGGAGGCGGTGGCACTGCACGAGATCTCGGAGCGGGTGCGGGTCTACCCCGCCGAGGTGCGTGACCGCATCCGGGACGATGTCAACGCCTATGTCGGACACGTCGTCACCACCGAGTGGCGGACCATGGCGAACGACGGCCGGGTCACCGAGCACGGCACCGAGCTGCTCGACCGCGTCCGCCGGGACGTCACCGACTACGAGCCGCGGACGGACTTCGAGGCACAGGCCTACCAGCCGCTCGTGGACCAGGTGGCCGCCGCCGACCAGGCCCGCAGCGCGCGGGCGGAGTCGACCGGGGAGACCATGCCGGGCGTGGTGTGGTTCGGCCTGATCTCCGGGGCCCTCGTCACCATCGGGATGGTCTTCGCGCTGCAGATCCGGCGCACCACCCGCGAATTGGTCCTCGCCGGGCTGTTCTCCGCGCTGATCGCCTTCCTGCTCTTCCTCATCTGGGACTTCGACGCG
>NZ_MSGP01000941.1 GCF_002078235.1 Streptomyces viridosporus | reverse complement strand
CCCGAGCCCTCCCCCTCGCCGATCCCGCCGGGGCCCGAACCGGTGCCCAACCCGGAGCCCGGGCCGCCGCTGAGCTGACCGGCCCCGCGCACGGGAAGGGCGGTGGACGACCCTCGGGGCCGTCCACCGCCCTTCACCGCGCGGCACGCCGGTCAGCGCACCCGGCCGCGGTCCGTCACCCGGTCACCTCCGACCGGTCCCCGCCCCACAGCGTGTGGAACGAGCCCTCGCGGTCCGTGCGCCGGTAGGTGTGCGCGCCGAAGTAGTCCCGCTGGCCCTGGGTGAGCGCGGCCGGCAGGCGCTCCGCGCGCAGGGCGTCGTAGTAGGCNNCCTGCGCCTCGGCGATCTCCCGCGCGAACGTCTCGTCGGACAGCAGGCTCGGCAGGTCGGCCCGCGCGTCGTAGGCGGCGCGGATGCGGTCCAGGAAGGCCGCCCGGATGATGCAGCCGCCGCGCCAGATCGCGGAGACCGCGCCGAGGTCGATGTCCCAGCCGTACTCCTCGCTGCCCGCGGCGATCTCGTGGAAGCCCTGGGTGTACGAGACGATCTTCGACGCGTACAGCGCCTGCTCCACCCGGTCGGCGAACGCCGCCGCCTCCGCCTCGCCCAGCGGCGCGGCCT
>NZ_MSGP01000940.1 GCF_002078235.1 Streptomyces viridosporus | reverse complement strand
GTGGCTGCGGCTGCGCGCCGCCGATCCCGGGTACGACGAGCCGTACGGGCGGTTCTGGCCGCGCTTCTTGGCCGTCCGCCCGGACCTCGCCGACTTCCCCTTCGTCCTGGAGGGGGACCACTTCGAGACCGGGCACCTGTGGTTCGTGGTGCTCCTGCTCACCTTCTGCCTGCTGCTCGCGCCGGTCGCCGCCCGGCTCGCGGCCGCCGCCGGGCGCGCCGCCCCCGCGCTGCGGCGCCGGCCGGCACTGCTCCTGCTGCCCGCGCTGCCGCTCGCCGCGGTCAACGCGCTGCTGGGCATGGAGGAGGGCTTCGCGGGCTGGAACCGCTGGGCGTACCTGCTGTTCTTCCTCCACGGGTTCGCCCTCGCCGACGACGAACGGGTCCGTGGGGCGACGCGCCGCGCGGCCGTCCCGGTCGGTGTGCTCGGGCTGGTGCTGTTCGCCGGGACCGCGCCCGGATTCGTCGCGGGGGACGACCCGTTCACGGCCCGGTCCCCCTGGGCGC
>NZ_MSGP01000094.1 GCF_002078235.1 Streptomyces viridosporus | reverse complement strand
TCGGGTTGCCGCTGTAGACCTCGTCGCCCGCGGCCCAGCCCACGCGGTGTCCGGCGTCAAGGAACCGGCCGATCATGTGGGCGGCCGGCTCCGGCTTGGTCGCGAAGACGACGTCCTCGCCCGGACCGCTGCCCGGCAGCGGTCCGGGTCGCACGTCCACGAGCGCGGGATGTACGGCTCACGGTCCACCGCCGCGTGTCCGCGGCGGCCTGCGTAGACGAGGTAGACGGTGACCTGGGCGTTTTCGATCCTCCCGGCGGTGCCGGTGTACTGGCGCTGGACACCCACGGTGTGCATGCCCTTCTTCACGTCTCCGGTCTCGTCGACCACCAGCACCGCATCCTCGCCGTGCAGATGTTCCAGCGCGTACTCGCGCACGTCATCGCGCACGATGTCGGCATCTCACTTGGCCCGGCCGAGCAGGTGCTGTATGCCGTCCGGCGTGGCCTGTCCGGTCCACTCGGCGATGCTCCAGCAGTTCTTGCGCGGCAGGTCCGACAGCACTCCCAGCACCGGTTCCCGTACCCGACGCCGGGGTTCGACCCGCGCGAACCGGACCGCTATCCGAGACATCAGGGCCTCGAACCCATCCTGCCAGCGGGCAGGGTCTACGCTGCGACCTGCGGCCACCGTATGATCGTTTGTCTTCACACACCGATGATCACCGGTGGCCGCGCCCGTCTTCACCATCCCTCGGTCACGACGTGCGAAGACGGGGCCGCATCTCTTCCGCGTCCCGCTCGGGGCGCGCAGCGTTCGCCCGCCGACTGATGCCAGGAGGACACATGCAACGCGGTGAAGTCTGGTGGGTCGACTTCGACGAGCGACGCCCGGTCGTGCTGCTATCGGACGAGGAGTCATCCGGGTTCCAGGCGATGCAGGTCGTCGCTCCAGCGGGCGTCGACATCAGCGGCCTCGGCGTTGAAGTGGCCGTAGGCATCCTGGAAGGACTGCCCTTCGAAGGCGTGCTGCGGTTCGCGTTCCCGCGTCCAGGCTTTACTCCTTGCACATGGCTGACCACCGTGGCCCGGGACGACCTGATCGAGCGGGCAGGCGTGTTGTCCTCCGCGAAGCTCAGCGAGGTTGGAAAGGCCCTCCATACCGCTGGACAGAGGAGGGAGTGGACCCCGATGACGGCTGCCAGACTCCACGAGGTCAAAGATGCCCGCCGTTTCGGAGGACTCGACGAGTAGCGGACGCCTCTACAGCCCACCCCCATCTCCACGATGGCCGACGACGGCCCCCTCTCCGCCCCGCTCCAGCAACAAGATCACGATATACGGCTGGAGTACTACTGACTTCGGCGTTTCGGGGTCAGGGCGGGCACCGAGCTCCGCAGTCACTTTGAACCGCATGACTCAGAAGCGTCCGCATCGTCATCGACGTGGGCCATACCGGATGCCAGGGCGCAGGCGGCATCGGCGAAGTACTGCTCGTCGGCACCGGGGGCGAGGCCGAGGATGACGCCCTGGCTGAGGCCGACGAACAGTGCCCTGAGCGCGACGGCCAAGCGCCGCGCCTGATGCGGCCTCACGACGCTCCCCTCGTGTGATCTTCCGGCGAACAACGCGACCAGGTGGCTCTCCTGTGCCCGGACGGACGCGGCGAGCCGGGACCCTAGTTCTGGGTCGTGCAGGGCCATGTCCAGCAAGGTGACCTGCAGCGACAGGCCGGACAACGCGTCGGAGGCGTCACAGCTACGCCGGTAATACCGGGCAACGGCGTCGACCGCTTCCAGCAGATCCAGTCCAGCGGGAACAGCCTGCTCGATCTCTTCGTAGTGCGGCCGCAGGTAGTCGGTGACCAGGGCGACCACCAAGCCGTTCTTGCTGCCGAACAGGGAGTAGACGGCGCCGGTGGTCAGGCCGGCCTGTTCGGCGATCTCCTCGAGCCTGGCGCGGTGCCCGGCTCGGGAGACGACCTCGAACGCAGCCTCCAACAGGGCGCGGCGGTTGCGTTCCTTCGTTTCCGCTCTCGTCATTCTCATAATCTCATTATTCTAGTAATCGAGTTATGTCCTTCGGAGTCAGGACAGGCAGCGGGGAGGAATGCTCGTGACCCAGGCCCAGACCCAGGCCACCGTGACGGCAGCGACCTACCGGATGGTAGGGATCGTCGCCGACGGCGTCGTCAAGGTGCTGCTCGGTGCAGCCTTCGTCATCGGCGCAACCCGGCTCGGCGACCTGCTCGGCGTGCCCGCCTGGTTGATGATCGCCTCCGGCGTGGCCCTGCTCATCGGCGGCGGGATCGAGATCAGGTATGTGCGCAGCCGCCCGATGCGCACCTACACGCGGCTCATGATCGCCTACGACAGTGGCTGGGTGCTGACGGCGCTTGCCGGCCTACTGATGGCACGGCGGGGCAGCAGCGCCGGGGGTGAGGTGTGGATGGGGTATCAGACGGCCGCGCCCATCGCGTTCGCTGCACTGCTGGTGGCCGCCACCTCGATACGGACGACTTCGGACGCCCGTGCAAAGGACTCCGCACACTGACATCGGGCTGCTGCTCCCCGGCCGCCCGTCAGGGAGCACGCGGCACTCCCGCCCCGCAGAGCGGGCCGCGCACGAGCGCAGACAGCGTACAAGCACAGATACCGACTTTCGGCGTTTCGGGATCTGGATCTGTGCCGGGACCGGTGACGCCGGCTGGTACGCCGGAGGCATGCGGTATCCGGACGGAGGCGGGCTGACCGCCGAACAGCGCAGGCGCCGCGAAGAGGTACGGATGCGGGCCGCCGACCTCTTCGAGGAGGGCAGGAAAGTCCCGCGCATCGCCCGAGAGTTACGGGTGAGTGAGAAGCCGGTCTACCAGTGGCGCCGTAGCTGGAGGACGGGCGGACGCGAGACGCTGCGTTCTAAGGGCCCCTCCGGCTACGACTGCCGCCTCGGCCCACACCTGCAGGCCAAGCTTGCGACGTGGCTGGAGGAGGGACCGGCCGCGCACGGCTGGACGGACGACCAGGTGTGGACCGCCGCGAGGGTGCGCACGCTGATCGGGCGGAAGTTCCACGTCTCCTAATCCGTGGGTACGGACGGTCTGCCGGATCGGGAACACGGACGAGCCGTTCGAGAACGCCGGGACCGTGGCGTCTGGTTCCATCCAGGCTCCCGAAACCTTTCCGTGGATCGGTGGGCGGTCCCGGCTCTGATAGTGGTGGCGGTCGCATGGGCGGCGGACGGACGCCTACACGTCTCCGGGCTTCGACGCCTAGCTGTAGACCGTGCGGCGTCCGGTGCCCTCGCGACCACCACCACCGTCAACACCGCCAGCTTGATCACTCGTTGGAGTTGGTGGTGCGAGCCCCCGCACGGTGACCTCTTGAAAAACCCGAGCCGGTCCGAGCTCCCGAGCAGACCGAGGCCCGTGAGGTGCGCTGGTGCCACGAACACGGCTGATGAGGTCCGGTGGCTGAGTCCTGGGATTAGGTCGCTGCGTGGCCCGCATGCGCTCGTGACCAGCGCAAACACCCACGCCAATGGGGAGGGAACAACTTGATCTACTGCGGCATCGACTGGGCCGAACGCCACCACGACGCCGCTCTCGTCGACGACACCGGCGAGCTGCTCGCCAAACGCCGTATCACCGACGGCGCTGCCGGCTACCAACTGCTGACGGACCTGCTCGCCGAGTACGGCGACACGGAAGACGCCCCGATCCCGATCGCGCTCGAGACCTCCCGCGGCCTGCTGGTCGCCGTGCTGCGGACCGGCAAGCGCCAGGTCTTCGCGATCAACCCGATGGCCGCCGCCCGCTACCGTGACCGCCACTCCGTCTCCCGCAAGAAGTCCGACCCCGGCGACGCCCTGGTCCTGGCGAACATCCTCCGCACCCACATGCACGCCCACCGGCCCCTGCCGCAGGACAGCGACCTGGCCCGCGCCGTCGCCGTCCTCGCCCGCGCCCAGCAGGACGCCACGTGGAACCGGCAGCAGAACTCCAACCAGCTCCGATCTCTGCTGCGCGAGTACTACCCGTCCGCCCCGGACGCCTTCGCCACCTGGCGGAACGGCCTCTGCCGGCCCGAGGCGCGCGAACTGCTCAGGCTCGCTCCCACGCCCTCCCAGGCCGCGCGGCTGAGCCGGACGCAGATCCAGGCGGCGCTCAAGCGGGCCGGCCGCAAGCGGGGCATCGAGGCCGAGGCCGACCGGATCCGCGAGGTATTCCGCGCCGAGTGGGCCCACCAGCCCCAGCTGGTGGAGGACGCGCTCGGCAAGCAGATGCTCGCCCTCCTCATCCAGCTCGACGCTGCCTGCACGGCCGCCGACGACCTCGCGAAGGCGGTGGAGGAGGTTTTCCCTCAGCACCCGGACGCGGAGATCATCCTCAGCTTTCCCGGCCCCGGCGTCCAGCTCGGTGCCCGGGTGCTGGCCGAGATCGGCGACGACCGGAGCCGTTTCGCCGACGCCCGCGGCCTGAAGGCTTATGCCGGCGCTTCGCCGATCACCAGGGCCTCCGGCAAGAAGTCGAGCATCATCCGGCGCAGGGTGAAGAACGACCGGCTCAACCATGCCGGCTATCTGTGGGCCTTCGCGGCCCCCAACGGATCACCCGGGGCCAAGGCCCTCTACCGGCGCCGACGTGACGTCCACGGAGACTGGCACGCGGCCGCCCTGCGTAACCTCTTCAACCGGATGCTCGGCCAGCTCTATCGCTGCCTCCAGGAGCACACGCCCTTCGATGAACTGGTCGCGTTTCCGACTCCGAGCCTGGAGGCGGAGAAGGCGGCAGCCTGATCTCCCACGGTCGAGAACTCCTTCTGTCAGTACGAGATGGCATGCTCCCCGCCATGAACAAGGAGCAGTTCTGGGAACTCATCGCGGCGGCCCGCGACCGGGCGATCACCCCACACGACAGCGCAGCGGTCGCCCGCGAAGCGACCGCGCTGCTGGCCGCCCGGCCGGCTGAGGAGATTGTCGCCGCTGAGCAGGTGCTGTGGGACCTGATGGTTGAGTCCTACACCAATCGTCTGTGGGCCGCCGCCTACATCGCCAACGGTGGGTGCTCCGACGACGGCTTCGACTACTTCCGCGGCTGGCTGATCGCTCAGGGGCGTGAGGTCTTCGAGCGCGTCGTCGCTGATCCTGACGCCCTGGCGAGTCTGCCCACAGTCCAAGCCGCCGCAGCCGCCGGCACCGACCTGGAGGGCGAAGACATGCTGGTCATCGCCTGGAACGCGCACATCACGGCGATCGGTGATCAGCTTCCACCGGACGCACCCACCATCCGCTACCCGCAGCTGGACCCTGTCTGGTACTTCGACTTTTCGGACTCAGACGAGATGGCTCGCCGCCTGCCGCGTCTGGCTGCTCTCTACCTGGAGTGAGTCGCGGCGGATTCGCACTCATCGAGAAGCTCTCTGAGTGGTCACTGTTCGAATACCGCAGCCGGCGCCTTGACGAGTTAGCACCATGAGGTGTCTCTCGGCCGCTACTTGACACCACAACGGCATGGGATGTCTGACCAGCAAAAATCAACGGATCACGTTCGGTTGAGAGACGGCTTCTCAGCTTGAGCTTTAACCTCGCCGTTCGAACACGACCTTCCGCCGTGCCGACTGGGCATTTTCATCCGATTCGATCCCGCTATGGGCGCGTTGATCGCGTCTGAAAGCGCCGATCAGAGGTGTTCGAATCTGCTGGGTTAAATCTCAAGCTCAGTCTTTGTCCATGGATTGCACTGGTCCGCAAGCAATTGCAAATGACAGCCACCTGCCTCCGCACGGGCCCCCAGACACTTGCAGTCACACCGTGCTGTGACGGCCGTCGGGAAACCTTCGGAAAAGCTTGAATCGGGCTTGGGCCCCTGGTCAGCGGTGGATAAAACTGGGGCGACGTGCTCACGACCAGGGCTGGGGGCGGGATGGCTGTGCGATTTAAGGTTCTTGGCGTCGTTGAGGCGTGGGCCGACGGCGTGTCAGTGGATGTGGGCCATGCGCGGCAGCGGCAAGTGCTGGGGGCACTGCTGGTGGACGTCGACCGCGTGGTGCCGACGGATGTGCTGGTGGAGCGGGTGTGGGGAGAGTTGATGCTGCGGCGGGGCCGGGGGGCACTGTACGGGTATGTGTCCCGGTTGCGGCAGGCGCTGACCTCAGTGGGGGTGGACATCGTGCGGGAACAGGGCGGCTACCGGCTCGTGGTGGAGGCGGAAGCGGTGGATCTGTACCAATTCCGTGGCCTGGCAGACCAGGCCAAGGGGGCGGGTGCGGAGGAGCGGGCGGTGGCGTTGTGGGAGGAAGCTCTGGGGCTGTGGCGAGGGGAGGCGTTCGCCGGGGCGGACACTCCATGGTTCAACGCCCAGCGTGCTCTTCTGGACGCGGAGCGGCTGGCTGCACAGTTGGATCTGGCAGAGGTACGACTGCAGTTAGGGCAGCACCCCCGGATACTGGCTGAATGCTCGGCGCGCGCGGAGGCCTATCCGCTGGATGAGCGGGTGGCCGGCCAGTTCATGCTGGCGCTGTACCGATGCGGGCGGCAGGCCGAGGCACTGGAGTGCTACGAGCGTGTCCGGCACGGCTTGGCCGAGGAAATGGGAGTCGATCCCGGCCAAGCACTGCAGCACCTGCACCAGCAGATCCTCACCGCGGACACGGCACTGGCCGCCCCTACCGATACCGTCGCCCTGACGGAGCCGATATCAACAGTGGTGCCGCGTCAGCTGCCCGCGTCGCCGCCAGTATTCGCCGGCAGGAGCCAGGAGCTCGAGCAGCTCACCGATGCCCTCGACAACCGGACCGGGCGGAGCACCGCCGTAGTGATCTCAGCGTTCGGCGGGGTCGGCAAGAGCTGGCTGGCCGTGCGGTGGGCACACGAAAACCTGGGACGCTTCCCCGATGGACAGTTGTATGTGAACCTGCGCGGCTTCGCCCCGTCCGCGGAGCCTTTGCCCGCCTCAGTCGCCGTTTGCGGTTTCCTCGATGCCTTGGGTGTCGCCCCTGACGCCATCCCAAAGGATCCACAGGCGCAGTCCGGGCTCTACCGCAGCCTGCTCGCCGACAGGCGCACGTTGATCGTGCTGGACGACGCCTACGATGCCGATCAGGTCCGCCCCCTGCTGCCGGGAAGCCCTTCCTGCGCGGTATTGGTCACCAGTCGTAACCGTCTTACTGCCCTGGTCACCACCCACGGTGCCAGTCCTCTCATGCTCGACGTCTTCCAGGAAGCCGAGGCTCGCGAGCTGCTCACCCGTCATCTCGGCGTGCACCGGGTGGTCGCCGAACCCGAGGCGGTCGCCGCCCTGCTGGAGTACTGTGCGGGCCTCCCTCTCGCCCTGGGCATCGTGGCTGCCCGCGCCGCCACCCACCCCGCTTTGCCGCTCGCTGTGCTGGCCCAGGAACTGGGCGAGGCGGCCAACCGTCTCGACGCATTGGATGCCGGCGATATGACCGTCAACCTGCGTGCGGTCTTTTCCACCTCTCACCGCGCTCTCACCCCGCCGGCCAGGCGCTTGTTCCTCCTGCTGGGGCTGGCGCCGGGCCCGGACATCAGCCTGGCCGCCGCCGCGAGCCTGGCCGCACTCGCCCCGGCTCGGGCTCGCGTACTCCTGGCCGAACTGGAGTCCGCCCATCTGATTCAGCAGCACCGCCCAGGTCGATACCAGATGCACGACCTCGTCCGTCTGTTCGCCACCGAACTCAGCTGCCCCGAGCAGGACACCGCCGCTGCCCTGACCCGGCTGGTCGACTTCTACCTGCATACCGCCTTCATCGCCAACCAGCTGTTCGACGGGCCGCATACTCCCTTCCAGCCGGAACTGGCCTCCCCCGCCCCTGGCTGCACACCGCTCCCACTGGCGGATGCAGCAGCAGCGCTGGAGTGGTTTACCACCGAACACCGCTGCCTACTGACCGCCCAGAGCCTCGCCCTGGCCCAGGGATGGCATGCCCAGGTATGGCAACTGGCCTGGACCCTGATCTCCTACCACCTGAGCGGTCACCACTTGCGGGACTATTTCGCCGTCTGGCGCACCGCCCTCACCTCCGCCGAGAAAGACGGCGCCACCCCCGCCCCCGAGGCTCTCGCCCACTGGCGACTGGGGCACGCCCACGCGCAGACCGGAGAACACGCCAAAGCCCTCGCCCACCTGCACCGCGCTCTTACCCTGTCCGAAAAGACCGGTGACATCGCCGCCCAGGCGCACATCTGCCGCACCCTCGGCCGGGCCTGGGAGCAGCATGGAGACGACCAGCGCGCCCTCGACCACGCCATCCGCGCCCTGCACCTATACCAGAGGCTCGACAACCCCATCTGGCAGGCCAACCAACTCAACGCAGTCGGCTGGATGCATGCCCAACTCGGCCTGTACCCCGAAGCCCGGACCCACTGCGAACAGGCACTCGCGCTCTTCCGCACGTACGGCCGTCCTGGCGACGAGGCATCAACCCTCGACAGCTTGGGTTACATCGCTCACCACACCGGCCATCACACCCACGCCCTGGACCACTACCAGCAGGCGTTGGCATTCTTCCGGGACTTCGGCAACACCCACGACGAGGCCGACACCCTCGCCAACCTGGGCGACACGCACCACGCCATGAACCACCCCGATCAGGCCCGAGAAGCGTGGCAGCAAGCGCTCGCTCTCTACGAGACCCAGCACCGGACGGCACAGATCCAACGCCTGAAGAACCGCTTGGCACTCCGCCCGACCTCGTGGAAATAGCGTGGAAAGGGCACTGATGCCCCTATGGATGTCAAGTAGCGGTTGCGGCACGTGCGGGGCTCGGAGTGGCGATGAGCCGGTAGACCTCCCGTGCGATGTAGCGCTTGAGGCAGCGGATGACTTATCGGCGCGTCTTGCCCTCGGCAAGGCGTCGCTGCAGGTAGTTCCGGGTGCGGTCATCACGAGCGGGCCCAGGCGACGAGTTGATGGTATCCCTGCGCGGTCGCCGGGAAGCTCCGGCCGTCCAGGGCGGCACCGAGCATGGTGATGACAGCCGCGGCGTGAACGTCCTTGTGAGTGTCCACGTCGAGCAGGACCTCCTCAGCGGCGTCGGCCGGGATGTGACACGGGGCATTCGATGGCGGTCAGGAGGTGCCGCCGGGGCCGGAAGTGGGGTGAGATGCCGCTGAACGCGGCCAGGAATCTTTGTGCGGCGCCGACGGAGCGGAAGCCCCTCATGGCGCGTTCCCGTTAAGGTCATCGCTGCGTCAGATCAGCGATCGCGTCGAGCGTCCACGCGTCCAGGGCCCGGACGGCTTCGAGCGGTGGCGGGCTATGCCGGGCGGCGTTCTGCTCGGTGTCGTATTGCTGCCACAGCATCTCTGACTGCTCGACGCCATTCGCTGACGAGAGTGGGGCGTCGAGGCATGATGCCCGCACGCGCTCGATCTCGGCTTTACCTGCGGCCCAGTCCACGGTGCGCTCCGATTTATGATCCGGGTCGGTCGCGTATCCGTTCTCGATGGTTCTGAGTGCAGCCCTGAGGTCGATGACCGCATCGACGCAGGTCCTCGACCGCTCGCGCTCCTGAGCCTGCCGGTCCATCCTGATCGGGACCCAGAACGCCACCAGGCCAACCACAAGGCTGATCACGGCGACAACGAAGTTCAGGTTCTCCAGCAGCGACTTCCATTTGGAGTTTGCTGCGCTGCCGGTTTCCTCGTCAGCCACGGCAGGTCACCCACACCTCTTCTCGACGAGAATGGCTGACTTGACCGACTTTGTACCGTTCTCTGTTCTCGCCATGGCCGTGCTTTTCGTGCTGGTGAGCCCGCAGTCCACGTCTTCCGCGTCGGGAAGGACAGCCGTGAACTTCAAATATGCGCCCCCGCCCGGGACGTAGGAACCAAGATTGAAGCCGTCTTCTGTGACTCCGTCCCCGACCTTCGTCCACTTGCCGTCAGTGCGCGACGTTGAGACGTTGGTGCTGCCGGACACATACCGGAATGAGGCGGACAGCTCACTACGCAACACCACGTTGTCCTGTTGCGTGGTGCCGGTGTTGCGGTAGTGCATCTTGAACGTGACGCGCGTCCCCGCCTCGAATCGAAGGCCGCTCGTGCCCGTCTCTCCTGCACGCGAAACAGCCTGGCTGATCACGAAGTTGGGCTGGTCGGCAACGAAGCGGAACTGCACCCGCCCCTCGCACTGGCGCGCCCCAGTGAGAACACCGTCCTGCGCCGAGCAGCCGATGAGTGTTCCTGCCTCGGAGAACAGTTCCTCCGTCGGCAGGGTTACGCCCTTGGGTGCCGCCTCGGTATAGACGCGAGCGGAGTCAGGGACGATACGTACGGCCACCGGCGAGTCCGCCGGGGCCGCCAGCGCCAGCGACTGCCACAACAGCGCGGGCTCGGCGTTGTCGGACTGAAGGAACGCGGAGATGAGTTCACGGCCCTTCACCGTCGCAGGCAGTGTCGCGCGCACCCGGGTACCGGTACTCGCCCCTGCCTGGGTGCCGGGGGCGACGTCGTTGCGGAAGAAGACTGTCGCCTCGTAGGTCTGGCCCGGCTGCAACGCGACGTCACCGCCCACATGCCGCTGACCAGTGGCGACTTCGGTGACGGACAAGAAGGTCCGCTCGTCCCCGTGCCGAGGATTGTCGGTCACCGAGTTCAGCGTTGCGCGGTCAGGACGGCCGGCCTCGGTGAAAGTCGGTCGGTCCGGGCCCCACCCAGCGGTCACGCTGCCGAGGTCGAGGCCCTTCCCGCTGTCATTGCCCGTGTTCCCCGTATCGCAGGCGCTCGTGGTCACGAGTACTAGAAGGGTGATCATCGCCCAGATGCGGCTGTCGCCTGCCAACCGGTGTGGAGCCCCCGCGACAGCCAAGTGGTTCCGTATCCTTCGCACACCCATCCGCCCCCCCCCCGTCGGCCATCCGCCACGGACGTCGTCCCGTGCAGCGTCATAACCGATGCATGAGATATACCCCGAAGGCGGTAATTCCGTCAGGCGTCTTTCTGAAGTGGTTGCTTACTGAGGTTTCTGGCTTGGTGTCGGGTGGCGGTCGCTACACGGTGGTGGGGTGAGGCAGGGTGTGGGCGCGGTGGCGTACTACAGGGTGATCGGCAGCGAGATCATCGGCTGGGAGATAGCCTGCGGGATGCAGGCGGGGGCGGTGTGGCCCGCCTGGACGCAGCTCAGGGTGAGGAGCTGGAGGTAGCCGAGGGAGACCGGGCGTCCTGGAAGCTTGTCGGTTGCCTGTTCGAAGCGCTGGAGTGTGGCGGGCTTGATGCCGAGGTGACCGGCGGCGTCGTGGAGGTCGAGTCCTGCGGCTTCGCGGGCTTCCCGGAGGGTTTCGGCGTTGTTGTGCCAGACCTGCGGCGCGGTCTCGGTGGTGTCCCGGGCGACGGCTGCGCGGGCCGTGGCGAGGGCGGTCCGGATTCGGTCTGGACGGGATCCGAGCAGGAACCGGGCGAGCCGGGCAGCGTGCTGCGATCACCGCTCCTTCGTGCAGGGCCATCACCGTCCCAGCGAAACCGCATACGCGGCCATGGCAACTGCTGCTCACTCGCGCCTAGGGTGTCGTGCCCGGTGGTTGCAGGATCGGGTTCCAGGCGAACCAGTCCAGGTTCCCGGCACCCAGTTCCCACGGAGCCTCCAGCAGCAGTTTCCGGGTTCTTTCAAGGTCCGCGGTGACGGGAGCAGGAGCGAGGCCGATACGAGCCATCAAGTCGTCCCACGCGTGCAGGAACTCCTCGTCCTCGCCACGCAGCCGGCGCATCGCCGTTTCCACGCAGGCAGGCCACTTCGGCATACCGTAGTGGTCGTCGTGGGTCCCGATCTGTGGAGCACCGGCGAAGACGAGGAAGTCGTCAGGCGGCAGTCTCTTCTCGAAGTGCCTGAACATGTCGATGCGCTGTTTCACGTGTTTCTTGATCTCTCCGAGGAATCCCCAGCCGAAGTCCGTCAGGGTCCCCTCGCATCCCGGCCAAACCGTGTCTCGGTCCAGGACCAGATCCTCCAGCGCATAGAGACGGAACTGGTCGTCGGAGCCCAGGACGTCGAATGCCTGCCGGGTGAGCCAGGTGTTGCGGGCGAACGTCGTTCCGTCGTGCAATGCCTTGCGTCGGCTGGTCGGCCGGGAAGCGTGCGCGTCCTCAATCGGGCCGTTGCGCCACACGGACAGGACGAGCCCGTGGGCCGCTGCCCACCGCAGTCCGTCCTCCGTTGCGAAGACGCCCATCTCCTCAAGGCGCTGCCGTGCCCAGTCCAGCGCGTCCTGGATGTCCTCGCCCACCGGCTGCCTCTCCCCCATGACTCCCCGCTCCCCCTCTTTCCTTCGGGGTTCCTGTCCATCTGCGTGACGCAGCACCTGTAGGAAAAGTCAGGTCGTACGCGGCCTCGCCGACACCTTGGTGTCGCCTTCTGCGACAGCCATGGCGTCCGCCAGGTCGCTCTCAGACGGACCGGACCGCTGGAAGGCTGCGCCGAGCGCGCGTAGTTCGGCACGGCGGGCCAGCATGAGTTCCTCCGGCCCGCGCAGGGCGGTGTCCAGGAGCCACACCCCGCGGCGGAATGGCTGGAAGCCGATGTTCTCCCACAGCGCGGCAATCTTCTTCTTCGCCTGGCGGCGATAGGCCTCGGTGACCTCCTCGCGGTCTTCAGGGTACTCGCCCATACCGGGGAACACCGCTACCGCGCAGCAGCCCCCGGACAGGCGGCGGATCGCCTCGCCAGCCAGGGCCGGGCCCAGCCCGAAGCCCCTCCACGCCTTGTCGAGGCTGACACGGTCGAGGATCAACAGGTCACCGACGGGATGTGTGACCGCCTTCTCGAACACGGGGCTGTAGCCCGTGCGTCCGGATCGGCCAAGGACGGCGGAGACGATGACCTCAAGGTCGCCGGATTCGGCGTCCGCCGCCTCCCACCGGTTGTCGCCGGTGTAGTCACGCAGCCTCCACAGGATGAGGTGCCCGACCTCGGTGCCCGCAGCCGGAGCGCGGCTGTCCCTGTCCTCTTCGTCTTCCCACTCCTCGTCTCCCGCCGTCCCGTAGGTGACCGCGACATGCCAGGATTCCAAGGTGTCCTCGTAGTCGTACGGCACTGCGGGGTGTCCGTGACCGTAGTGAAGGTGGAGACGGGCGGGGTCGCCCGGGAGTTCACTGACCGGCCGCTTGGGCCTCGCTGATGTCATGGCAGAGAGACTAGGAGCGGGCGCTGACCTCCCACCGAGAAACGGTAGAAACGAGACCGTGGACGTGAGTTGCCCCCCATTGGGCTGAGTACCTCCATGGGCACGGCCCGTACCCGTGACCTCGCCGAAGCGCATCCGCGGTTTGCCTGCAGGCCAGTAGCGTGACCGGGTGATGGCGGGAAGCGAAGTCACCCGGCTCATCGTCGTTCGAGGCAACTCGGCGTCCGGCAAGTCCTGCGTGGCAGCGAAGATCCGTGACCGGTTCGGCCGCGGCCTGGCCTTGGTCGGCCAGGACAACCTGAGACGGACCGTGCTGCGGGAGCATGACGTCCCCGGCGGCGCCAACATCGGACTGGTCGAGACCGTCGCCCGCTACGCACTGGACGCCGACTACCCCGTCGTGGTCAAGGACATCCTGTACGGCGACATGCTCACGGGCCTGGTCGCCGACTGCCGGGGCATCTCCCGCTGCTACTACCTCGACATCCCCTCGAGGAAACACTGACCCGGCACGCCTCGAAGGCCGATGCCGACTACCTGGCCCCCGTCACCGAACGGCACCTGCGCAACCGGTACCGCGAGCACGGGCGTTGTCAGGTTGAGTGAGTACTTGGGGATGCGCGCGGTTTCGGGACGGGGCTGGCCGTGATGGTGACGGTGGTTCAGGTTGCGGCGGGTCGGCCTGTGGTTCCGGTGATCTGGTCCCAGACGGCGAAGCGGACGGTCATCTCGGTGCGGTATCCGGGTGCGGTATCCGGGTGCGGTCATCAGGTGGCGGCGTGGCCGGAAGTGGGGTGAGATGCCGCTGAACGCGACCGGGAACCGCTGCGCGGCACCCATCGAGCGGAAGCCTTTCATGGCGCGCTCGCGCTGCCGGGTGGGCTGGTGGCTGTTCTCGGCCCGGTTGTTCAGCCCCTGGTGGGAGCGGTGCTCGACCGAGGGCATCACCTCGCGGTGCGCCGCACCGTAGGAGCGGAGCTTGCCGGTGACCACCACCCGCGGCACCGACCGGGTCTTCTTCATCAGCTTCCGGAAGAAGCGCCTGGCCGCGGCCGTGTCCCGCTTGCTCTGGACGAGGATGTCGAGCACGTTGCCGTCGGCGTCGACCGCGCGCCACAGGTACCGCTGCCGGCCCTGGATCTTGACGAAGACCTCGTCGATATGCCGTTTGTCGCCCGGCTTCGGGCGGCGCCGGCGCAGCGCGTTGGCGTAGGCGGGGCCGAACC
>NZ_MSGP01000939.1 GCF_002078235.1 Streptomyces viridosporus | reverse complement strand
GCGGCGGCGCAGGTGGCACCGATCGAGGGAGCAAGAATTCCACGCATGCCCCTGATCTTGGACATGGTCAGACAAATCTGTCCATCGCGGACGTGACGGGGCGTCGGGGGCGCGTTCCCCCGAACCGGTGCTCCGGGCGCTCGGTGCGCGGCGGCGGGGCCGCGTACGCTTGCGCGGGTGAACGCCACCGATCGCACCCCCGCCGACCTGCTGAGTTCCGCACTCGCCGCGGACCCGGGACGCCCCCTGGTGACCTTCTACGACGACGCNNCGGCGGCGGCCGATGTCGCGGTGAGCGGCCCGGACGCGCTCGAGGCGGCGCGGGCGTGCTCGGGCGCGCGGATCGCGCTGGCGCTCAGGCCGCTCGGCGGACGCTTCCCGCAGCCCCCGGAGGGCTTCGCCGACTACGCCGTCGAGGTGCCGGGGCAGAGCGACCGGTTCGTGCCGTACGCGCCGGTCGACCCCGAGGAGCCGGCGCTGATCGTGGCGGGGCGGGAGTTCACCGGGGCGGAGGTGGTCGAGCGGGCCCGGGCGGAGGCGACGGAACTCGGCCTGACCGGGCCGGGTTCGCGCCTGCTGTCGGGGCTGCCGTACGAC
>NZ_MSGP01000938.1:264-536 GCF_002078235.1 Streptomyces viridosporus | reverse complement strand
GGAGCGGCGGGCGCGGGCTGCGCGTCGGCCCGGGCGGGCGCGGGCGCGGCGGGCTGGGCCGGAGCGGTCGGCTGGGCCGTGGTGGTCCCCGCGGCCCCCGCGGCCGCGGTACCCGCCGGAGCCGAGGTCGCAGGCGCGCCCGGCTTGTAGTCGGCGAAGAAGTCCCACCAGGCTCGGTCCACCGAGTTCGGGTCCTGGAGGTACTGCTGGTAGATCTCGTCGACGAGCCATTCGTTGGCACCGAAGGCCGCAGCGGGGTTCTTCCCCGCTTG
>NZ_MSGP01000938.1:0-213 GCF_002078235.1 Streptomyces viridosporus | reverse complement strand
ACTGTACGTCAACCTGATACGGAAGACGCCCCTGGAAGAGTGACAAGGATTCGGCAACCCCGCTCGGATTCGGCCACTCCGATCCGTCCGCCGTGCAGGTCGACGGCCCAGCGGGCGATCGCCAGGCCGAGACCGGTGCCGCCGTCGCTGCCGGGACCGTGCGGCCGGTCGGCGCTGCCGCGGTTGAAGCGCTCGAAGACGCGGTGCCACTCG
>NZ_MSGP01000937.1 GCF_002078235.1 Streptomyces viridosporus | reverse complement strand
CCTCAAGCCCCCCCCGGGTCCCCCTCCAGAAGTCCTGACGCAGAGTACGACCGGTGAAGGGCGGGGAGGGTTGCACGGTCTCCCGGATTTTTTTCCCGCCCGGTTCCTACGATGTTCTCCGGGCAGGGAGCAGCCGTCCGGTACACGTGGGGAGCCGTGTGGCGATGCTGGTGCAGGAGTTCCGGACCGATGTCGTGCCGCCCGCCGAGCGGTGGGACCTGTGGCAGGACGTCGCCACGCGGACGCATGTGCCCAACCTGCTGCGCAGTGAGCGCAGCGACGACTTCCGGGCCACGATGCGGGTCCTGCCGCTCGGCGAGCTGCAGATCGCCGAGCTGGACCTGCCGCAGCTGGACACCGTGCGCACCCCGCGGACCATCCGGCGGTTCGACCCCGAGGTCTACCAGGTCAACTGCCAGCTCACCGGGGACGGCGGGATGGCCCAGGACGGCAACGAGTCGGTGTTCGGGGCGGGGCACCTCGTCGTGGCCGACAGCAGCCTCCCCTACGACGTCCGGATCAACAGGACGTCCGAGCGGACCACGACGGTCGTCGTCAGCGTGCCGCGGGCCCGGCTGCCGCTGCCGCCCCGCGCGGTCCGGCGGCTGCTGGCCGTGCCGGTCCCGGTGGACCGGGGCATGGGCGGCACGCTGTACCGCTGGCTGGCCGACGTCGCCCGGCGGGCCGACGAGTTCACCGAGGCCGACGCACCGGCGCTGGCCTCGGTGACCACGGACCTGCTCGCCTCCGTGCTCGGCGGCTGCCTGGACTCCGAGGACGCGCTGCCACCGGAGTCCCGCCGGCGTGCCCTGCACACCCGGATACGGGACTTCATCGACCAGAACCTCGGCGACCCGTCGCTGTCCCCGGCCACCGTCGCGGCGGCGCACGGCATCTCGGTGCGCCACCTGCACCAGCTGTTCGCGGCGGAGGGGGAGGCCCCGGCCGCCTGGGTCCGCCACCGCCGCCTGGAGCGCTGCCGCCGTGACCTGGCCGACCCCCGGCTGCGGGGCCGCTCCGTGCGGTCCATCGCCGCGCGGTGGGGCTTCACCGACCCGGCCACCTTCAGCCGCGTCTTCCGCCGCGCGTACGGGATGACCCCGACGGACCACCGCCACCACCACACGGGCCGGAGCGCGTAGGGCTCCCTCGCGCCGGCCGGGCCCTGCGGGAATCGACAAGGTCCCTGCACGGACCGTCAAGGTTTCAAGCGTCCGGCCGGGGCATGCTGGTGCGCGTGCGCAGTGGGGGCTGCGCACTGCGGGGAACAGGGGGAAATGGGGGAAC
>NZ_MSGP01000936.1 GCF_002078235.1 Streptomyces viridosporus | reverse complement strand
GCCCGCCGGGACCGCCTACTCCGCCAGCTCCTCCAGCAGCCGGGCCGTGGCGAGCCCCGTCCGCAGGTAGTCGACGAACAGCTCGTTGTGCAGGGCCCAGGACGAGCGCCGGGCCCGGATCAGCCGGATCGCCGCCTCGGCGGTGCTGCCCCGGCGCATCAGCGCGTGCGCGACGACCAGGCCGGAGCGGTTGTACCCGTGGTAACAGCGGACGAGGACCGTGCGGCCGCCGTCCAGCGCCTCGCACGCGGCCTCGGCCAGTCGGATGACGCCCGCGAGCTGCGTCCCGTCGAGGGGCCCGTCGGGGATCGGCCACACCTGGTGCTCCACGCCCGGTCCGGGCCCGTGCCCGGGCAGCCGCAGCAGCGTCTGCACGAGATCGAACTCCTGGCCGACCACCGCGAACTCCAGCCCTCCGGAAGAGCCCCGGAACTCGTGTCCGCCCATCCACAGGCCGGGCACGACCTCGTTCCACGGGCTGTCCGGGGCCGGTACGTCGGGTTGCTTCCTGCGGGTACGCAACGGCGCCTCCCCACCATCCCGCCCGTGGGCATGCCCAACTCATCTCCACGGTAACCGGGTTTTTCGGGTTCTTGCCCTGGAGCATCACGCCTGTTCCCATGGTCGTGGGGTGATGGTGCATGGACGGACTGCGCGTCATACCGACCTGGCGGAACGGCCGGGAACGGCTGTACGTCTGCCTCCCGGACGGCAGGAACATCGCCTGGTACGACCGTGAGGCGGCCCGGGTCAACCTGCTCGGCGCGGACCGCGAGGAGGACGTCCTCGAAGCGCTGGGACCCTTCCTGACCGGCCCGGTCGCGGTCGGCCCGCCCCCGGTCCCCCTCGCCGGGCCGGTTCGGCGCGAGGTCGTCGTCGGGGGGCAGACAGAGGCGCGCCAGCTCGGCGGGGGTGGGGA
>NZ_MSGP01000935.1 GCF_002078235.1 Streptomyces viridosporus | reverse complement strand
CCGAAGGTCTGGAGGGAGACATGCAGCGAGGCAGTGACCGGCTGAGCGTCCACCGCGACGACGAGATGAAGCACGAACTGCAGGGTCTGCTCAGGTCCGGGCACCCCACCCGCACCGAGGAGTGGAACGACCCGGAGCCGTTCGCCGACGACGACCCGGAGGTCGCGTACGGCCCGGTGACGCCGGGCCGCGGACCGACGTCGATGGAGTCGCTCCGACTGGAGCTGGCCAGGATCCTGGGCCGTGGGGCGTTCCCCGCGGGGCCGCGCGAGCTGATGCGCGCGCTGGACCGGCGCAACGCGCCCGACGCGCTTGTCGAGGCGCTGGAACGACTGCCGCGCCAGGCCCGCTACGCCAACGTGCAGGAGCTGGCCGAGGCGCTGACGCGGTCACGGGAGACGGAGAACGCCTAGCCGGCCNNGGAGGGAAGGCCTCGGTCATGGCCGAGTTGGTCAAGGACGTGATGACTCCGGGCGTGGTCGCCGTACGCCCGGGCGCCTCGCTCGTCGAGGTGGCGCAGTTGATGCGCAGCCAGAACATCGGCGACGTGGTGGTGGCCGACGGGCAGCGGGTGGTCGGCCTGCTCACCGACCGTGACATCACGGTCCGGGCGGTCGCCGAGGGCACGGATCCGCTCGCGGTGAGCGCCGGATCGGTGTGCACCCCGGACAC
>NZ_MSGP01000934.1:343-919 GCF_002078235.1 Streptomyces viridosporus | reverse complement strand
AACACCTTGGACATCAGGTACGCCGAGCGGGACAGGCCGGTGGCGCGCTCCCGCTCGTAGATGACCCGTTCCTTGATCAGCTCGCGCACGGAGTTCGCGGCACCCGCGAAGCAGGCGCCGACCGCGAGGATCAGCAGGACCGTGGTCGCCGTGCCGTTCGGGACGATCCGGCCGGTCTGCGGGTTGGGCGGGTTGGGCAGCAGCCCCTTGTCCGCGTCGATCAGCAGGCTGACCGCACCGAGCACGGCCGGCAGGATCACCATCAGGGCGAGGAAGCCCTTGTCGGAGACGATCACCGAGAGGTAGCGGCGCACCAGCGTGGCGAACTGCGACATCCAGCCCTGCGGCTTCGGCGGCCTCATCGCCTGCATCGCCGGGACCTGTACGGACTGCGGCGCGACGGCGTCGATGTCCGCGGCGTACATCTGGTAGTGCTGCGAGCCCTTCCAGCGGCCCGCCCAGTCGTAGTCCCGGTAGTTCTCGAAGGCGGAGAAGACGTCGGCCCAGGTGTCGTAACCGAAGAAGTTCAGCGCCTCCTCGGGCGGGCCGAAGTAGGCGACGGATCCGCCGGGCGCC
>NZ_MSGP01000934.1:0-325 GCF_002078235.1 Streptomyces viridosporus | reverse complement strand
CCACCGAGACGCGCTTGCGCTGGCCGCCGGAGAGGGAGGTGACCTTCTTCTCCTTGTGGATGTCCAGCTTCAGCTCGCGCAGCACCTCGTCGATCCGGGCCTCGCGCTCGGCGGCCGTGGTGTCGGCCGGGAAGCGGAGCTTGGCCGCGTACTTCAGGGCCTTCTTGACGGTCAGCTCCTTGTGCAGGATGTCGTCCTGCGGGACCAGACCGATGCGCTGACGCAGCTCGGCGAACTGCTTGTAGAGGTTCCGGTTGTCGTAGAGGACCTCGCCCTGGTCGGCCGGCCGGTAACCGGTGAGCGCCTTGAGCAGGGTCGACTTGCC
>NZ_MSGP01000933.1 GCF_002078235.1 Streptomyces viridosporus | reverse complement strand
GGTCGGCGTCGGTGAGGGTCTGCGCGGTGGAGGTGACGGCGTTCATCACGCCCCCGGCCGTCATCTGACCGCCCCGGACGAAGTGGGCCAGGATCATGTCCTTGGCCTCGGTGCCGATGCTGAGCGACTTGGTGACGTGCTCGATCGTCTTCGTCGGCTCGGCCAGCGTCTTACCGGCGGCGTCCTCCATCGCGCGCACCTTGGCCTCGACGTACTCCCGGGACAGGAACGTGCGCACGGCGTCGGCGGTCTTGGACGTGATCAGCTCCAGCGTCTTGCGCTGCGTCTGGCCGGACCAGGAGATCACGCCCTCGTCCTGCTTGCCTCCCAGGTGCACCGCGCGCATGATGTCCTGTGCCATGGTCAGGCCGTTGCGGCACACCTGGATGACCGCGCGCGGGGTGATGGTGTATGCCCCGGAACCGACCTCGCTGTTGGTGATGACGAAACCGGCCGAGATCATCGGCAGTTCGTCACCGCTGCGCCCGTCGAACGGCGACCGGTACTCGCGCAGCAGCGCACGGGCCTGAACGGCGACCGTCTCGGACTCCACCCGCACGTACATGCGCCGGTCGGTCAGGTCGCACCCGGTCACCTGGGTCGGGTGCCCGGACTGCTTCACCCCGTCCAGCGCGGCCACCAGCATGTCCAGGTTGTCCATCAGCTTGTAGCTGT
>NZ_MSGP01000932.1 GCF_002078235.1 Streptomyces viridosporus | reverse complement strand
TGGCGCCTCCGCTGGCCGGGCCCCGTTCCGCCGCGGTGCGGCAGCCCGCTCCCCTGCGGTCGGTGCGGACCGGCGTCTCCGCCCCGGTCCGCGCGTCGGTGCGGGAGCCGGTCCGCGAGCCGGTGCGGGAGCGGGCGGCGTCCTGACGCCCCGTCCGGTCCTCCCGACGCCCGGCCCTTGTCCTCCCGGCACCCGGTCCGGTCCCCCGGCGCCCGGTCCGGCGCTCCCCGCCCCCGGTCCGGCCCCGGTCAGCCGGTACTGACCACGACCGTCCTGGCGGCCTTGTCGTGCAGCCCCTGCTTGTAGGGCCGGTCGAAGAAGCTCCAGCCACCCGTGATCACGATCCAGACGCAGGCGCAGCAGAACGCGAACGGCAGCCACAGCACGGCCGCGCGGAGCAGCGAGGTCTGCACGGAGGGGGTGGCGCCGTCGGAGAGGTTGGCCACCCGCAGCTTCAGCCACCTCTTGCCCAGGGTCTGGCCGAAGCGTGCCGTCATGAACGTGTCGTAGGCGATGAAGAGGACGGCGGCGACGAAGGACTGCCAGAGGGAGTTGCCGACGTTGACGTCGTTGCCGTCGACGTTGTACTCGCCGATGCCGAACGGCCAGGTGAGCAGCCAGACGACGAGGCCCACCAGGACCATGTCGATGATGCGGGCGAGGGTGCGCCTGGCGCTGTCGGCGAGCGGGGGCATGCCGGCGAGGGGGTCGGTGG
>NZ_MSGP01000931.1 GCF_002078235.1 Streptomyces viridosporus | reverse complement strand
CCCGGGCCGGACACGGCAGTCCGGCCCGGGGGAGCGACCTGCTCCGGTTCCTGCCGACGTTGACCGCCGACGCCCTCGACCCGCGGGAGGCGTGCGCCCTGCGGCGGCGCGGGGACGGGCCGCGGCGCGAACGCCACGGCCCCACGGTCGACGACGAGGGCGTCCGCGCCTGGCTGGACGCCCCCCCGGGGGCCGCACACCCGGCCGCTGCCCTCCCGAGGGAGCGCGCCGGCCGGGGGCGGTGAGGGCGCGCCCGCCGGGGCGGCGCCCTCCCGGGGGCCGCACGGGGCGGCGCCCTCCCTCAGGAGCCTCAGCCCCGGCGGATCGTGATCGTCGTCCAGGCGCCCACGTGGACCCGGTCGCCGTCCTGCAGCGGGACCGGGACGAACGGCTGGATCGGCTCGTCCGAGCCGTTGACCGTCGTGCCGTTCGTCGAGTTCTGGTCGACGACCGCCCAGCCGCCGTCCGGCTGCTGCACCAGCACCGCGTGCTGGTGCGAGACGCCCGGGTCCTCCGGCGGCGTGGACAGGTCGATGTCGGGGGTGTCGCCGGTGGAGTGCCGGCGGCGGCCGATGGTGATCTGGTTGCCGGTGAGCGTGCGCTGCTGCTCGGGCGAGTACGCGGGCAGGTTCAGGCCCGCGGCCTCGGGACCGGAGCGCTGCATCATCGCCATGAAGTACTCGCGGTCCGGACCGATGGTCGCGGTCCACGTCACCGGGCCCCGGGGC
>NZ_MSGP01000930.1 GCF_002078235.1 Streptomyces viridosporus | reverse complement strand
TGCCGTGGGCCTGGGTGCCGTGGGCCTGGGTGCGCCCAGCGCATGCGCCGGGCTCGATGCGCTGGGCGGTTCGTCATGACCTGCCGCGCGGGGGCTGTTGGCCCACGCGCCGCGCTGATCGGGCGGGCGGCCACCCGCCGAACGGATCAGGCAGGGCGCCGCACGCCGGGAGGACGCCGCGCACGGGGAGGACGCCGTGCGCCGGTCGGGCGCCCCGTGAACTCACGCCCGATTCCGTGCGCGGGTGACCTGTCCGCCCGGCGCCGCGTTGCCCTGGTATGACCGTCACCTATTCCACGACCGGGCGCCGTCCACTGTTCGTCCCGACCGTCGCAGAATCGGTTCCGTTTCCGTCCCCGCCCGCTTCCTCACCGCTCCAGGACCCGCCGATCTACCGCGACCTGCTGCACGCCTGGGCCACCCGCGGCCGTACCCTCCCGGGGCGGCACGACCCGGAGTGGGTCCGGCTGGCGGCGCCCCTGGTCAGGCCGGGTCAGTTCAGCGGGTCTCCGGACCGGCGAGGTGACGGGCGATGACCATCCGCTGGATCTGATTGGTGCCCTCGACGATCTGCAGCACCTTGGCCTCGCGCATGTAGCGCTCGGCGGGAAAGTCCGTGGTGTAGCCGTAGCCGCCCATCATCTGGACGGCGTCCGTGGTGACCTTCATCGCCGTGTCGGTGCAGTGCAG
>NZ_MSGP01000093.1 GCF_002078235.1 Streptomyces viridosporus | reverse complement strand
CCCGCACGGCGCCGGCCCGCAGCCGCAACCGGTGCAGCCGCAGCCCCCGCACGCCGGCCAACCCCCGCATGCCGGCCAGCCGCCGCAGCCGCCCGTCGATCCGCGTGTCGGGGCCGCCTGGCCGCAGCCGGTGCAGCACGACCAGCGGCAGCCGACCAACCCCGGTGCGGCGCCGCTCGGTTACACCGCGGCCGTGGAGCTGTCGTCGGACCGGCTGCTCAACAGCAGGAAGCAGAAGGCGAAGAGCAGCCGTCCCGCGGCCGGCGGGTCGCGGTTCAAGCTGGGCGGCAAGAAGGAGGAGGCCGAGCGGCAGCGGAAGCTGGGACTGATCCGCACGCCGGTGCTGTCCTGCTACCGCATCGCCGTCATCAGTCTCAAGGGCGGTGTCGGCAAGACGACCACGACCACCGCGCTCGGCGCCACCCTCGCCAGCGAGCGGCAGGACAAGATCCTCGCGATCGACGCCAACCCGGACGCCGGTACGCTCGGCCGCCGCGTGCGGCGCGAGACCGGGGCCACCATCCGTGACCTCGTGCAGGCGATCCCGTACCTCAATTCCTACATGGACATCCGGCGGTTCACCTCGCAGGCGCCCTCCGGCCTGGAGATCATCGCCAACGACGTCGACCCCGCCGTGTCGACGACGTTCAACGACGAGGACTACCGGCGCGCGATCGACGTGCTCGGCAAGCAGTACCCGATCATCCTCACCGACTCCGGCACGGGTCTGCTCTACAGCGCCATGCGCGGGGTGCTGGACCTCGCCGACCAGCTCATCATCATCTCCACGCCGTCCGTGGACGGTGCGAGCAGCGCCAGCACGACGCTGGACTGGCTGTCGGCGCACGGGTACGCGGATCTCGTCTCACGGTCCCTCACCGTCATCTCCGGCGTGCGCGAGACCGGAAAGATGATCAAGGTCGAGGACATAGTGACGCACTTCGAGACGCGGTGCCGCGGTGTGGTCGTCGTGCCGTTCGACGAGCATCTGGCCGCCGGTGCGGAGGTCGACCTCGACATGATGCGGCCGAAGGTGCGGGAGGCGTACTTCAACCTCGCGGCGCTGGTCGCCGAGGACTTCGTCCGCCACCAGCAGTCGCACGGCCTGTGGACCTCCGACGGCAATCCGCCGCCGGTCGCCGCCCCGCCGCTGCCGGGACAGCCCGTACCGGGACAGCCGCCGGTCCAGCCCATGCCGGGACAACCCGTCCCCGGTCAGCCGGGTCCGTACCCGCAGCAGCCCCAACCGCAGCCGCAGCCCGGTCAGCCGTACGCCCAGCCGGGGCAGCCGCCGGCCCAGCCCATGCCGGGGCAGCCGCCGGTCCAGCCCGGCCAGGGGTATCCGCAGGTTCCGGGGCAGGCGTATCCGCAGATTCCGGGCCAGCCCTACCCCCAGCCCGGCCAGCCGCCGCAGCAACCTCAGCAGCCGCAGCAGCAACCCCAACCACAGCCGCAGCCGCAGCCGCAACCCCAGCCGGGCTACGGCTACCCCCAGTCCGGTCAGCAGCCGCCCGCGCAGCAGTAGGCCGGGGCGCCCGCGTCTCCGTCCGACCGACCGGTCCCTTCCGAGGGGCCGGTCCCCCTCCCCGCCCGCGCCGTCCGTACTCGGCGCGGGCCGCTTCGCGTCCGGGGCGGGATCCGGCCGCCTCTACGGGTTCTCGGCCGCGGCCACCAGTTCCTTGCAGCGCTCGACGTCCCGCGCCATCTGCTCCATCAGCGCCTCGAGCGTGTCGAACCTCGCCTGGCCGCGGACGAAGGCCAGGAAGTCGACGGCGACGTGGAGGCCGTACAGGTCGAGGCCGACGCGGTCGATGGCGTAGGCCTCGACCGTGCGCTCGGTGCCGTCGAACTGGGGGTTGGTGCCGACGGAGATGGCGGCCGGCATGGCCTCGCCTTGGGCGTGCAGCCAGCCGGCGTAGACGCCGTCGGCGGGGATCGCGGTGTGCGGGAGGGTCTCGACGTTGGCGGTGGGGAAGCCCAGTTCGCGGCCGCGCTGGGCGCCGCGGACGACCACGCCCTCGACGCGGTGCGGGCGGCCGAGGATCTCGGCCGCGCCGTCGACGTCGCCCTCGGCGACCAGGCGGCGGGTGAGCGTGGAGGAGAACGGCTCGCCGCCGCCCGCCTCGCCCGTCACGTACAGGTCGACGACCTCGACCGCGAAATCGTAGATCCGTCCCTGCTCGGTGAGGAAGTCCACGGTGCCCGCGGCCTTGTGGCCGAAGCGGAAGTTGGGGCCCTCGACGACCGCCTTGGCGTGCAGTTTGTCGACCAGGACCTTGACCACGAAGTCGGCCGCGGACAGTTTGGAGAACTCGGCGGTGAAGGGGAGGATCAGGACCGCGTCCACCCCCAGCTCGGCCATGAGTTCGGCGCGCCGGTGGTGCGGGGCGAGCAGCGGGGGGTGGCTGCCGGGGCGGACGACCTCGCTGGGGTGCGGGTCGAAAGTGACGACGACCGCGGGGACGTCCAGTTCGCGGGCGCGCTCCACGGCGTGCCGGATGATCAGTTGGTGCCCACGGTGGACTCCGTCGTAGGAGCCGATGGTGACGACGCTGCGCCCCCAGTCCTGGGGGATGTCCTCCAAGCCACGCCAGCGCTGCACTGTCCCTGCTCCTTGTCGAAACCTCGTCGTACCCGAGTCCGTGGACTCCCGTGGACTTCTCCTGCGCAGGTCTAAGAGTGCCATGCCGCAGACCCGCGGCCCGCATCGGCATGGAGCTGTGACCGGGTACACGCGCGGTGCGGGTTCAGCCGGGGGTGCCCGCGCCCGTCAGGTCCTCGATCGTCCGGCGGGCGCCGGGCCCCACGACCACGGCCCATTCCCGCGGGGCCTCCGCCGACCAGTCGGCCACCGCGGCCGCGAAGCCCGGGACGTGGTGGGCCGGGTCGACCGGAGCGCGGTCGAAGCGGGCGGCGCCCTCCGGGGCACGGACGGGAAGCAGACCGGTGCGGTGGACGAGGAAACGCAGCTCGGGACCGGTGCTGCGGGTGGCCGTCCGCAGCACCGCGTCCAGGACGCCGGTGTCGGACTCGCGGGCGAGCAGGACGTCCAGCGGTTCGCGGCACAGGGGGCGGAAGGCCGGTGTCCCGGGGGCGGCGAGCACCTCGGCGAGGGCCCGCCCGCAGTGCCCCCTGCTCGCCGTCCAGCAGGCCGGCGAGCAGGGGGCGGAGTACGACACGGGCGGCCGGTGCCGCGTCCCGGTCCAGGCGCCGGTCCGCGTATGCGGCCAGGCGTCCCGCGAGCTCCGGCCGCCGTGCCGCCGCCTCCCGCACCAGTACGGCGACCGGCCGGGCCAGTCGGGGGCGGCGGTGAGGGTGCGCAACGTCTCCGGAGTGTCCCGTCCGTGACGGGACCGGTTCCGCGACCTCATCGGCGAGTCCTCCGCCGTACCTCCGTGCCCTTGCGCCCGGCGGTAGGGCCGGAATGATCAGCGGGGCAACCCGCTCGGCGAACGCGCCCCCTTCCACTCCCCCGGTTCACTCCGAGCGCCCGCACTTACGGGTGAACAGGCGGGGACGGATGGATAACCCTAGGGGTGGGGGAACCGAGGGGGACCGTGGAGCGGCGGCATGTCCATCCCCGTGGCGCCGCTCCACGGGCGGAACCGGCGGCCGGTCAGCCGAAGACGGCCAGGCTCTTGGCCTTGCCCTTCTGCTGCTCGGCGAGGGCCAGGAACCGCCCCTCGGGGCCGAAGACGGCCACGGGACCGGAGCCCGCGTACTCGTCCGGCATCTCCAGTCGCACGCCGTTGGTGAGCAGCCGGGCCCGCCGGGCGTCGATGTCCCAGCGCGGGAACGCGGCGGCGGCGGCCTCGGCGATCGGCATCACGGTCAGCTCCTGCTGGAGCTGGTCGAGCGTGCGGGCCGCCTCCAGCTTGTACGGGCCGACCCGGGTGCGGCGCAGCGCGGTGAGGTGCCCGCCCACGCCGAGGCCGGCGCCCAGGTCGCGGGCGAGGGCGCGGATGTAGGTGCCGGAGGAGCAGACGACGGAGACCACCAGGTCGAGCACGGCGGTGCCGTCGTCGGCGACGGCCTCCCGCACGTCGTACACGGAGAACGAGGAGACCGTGACCGGCCGTGCCGGGATGTCGAACTCCTCGCCCTCCCGGGCGCGTTTGTAGGAGCGCACGCCGTTGATCTTGATGGCGCTGACCCTGGACGGCACCTGCATGATGTCGCCGGTCAGCTCGGCGACGCCGGCGTCGATGGCCTCGCGGGTGACGCGGGAGGCGTCGGTGGAGGAGGTGACCTCCCCCTCGGCGTCGTCGGTGAGCGTGTTCTGCCCGAGCCGGACGGTGCCCACGTACTCCTTCTCGGTCAGCGCCAGGTGGCCGAGGAGCTTGGTCGCCCTCTCGACGCCGAGGACGAGGACGCCCGTCGCCATCGGGTCGAGGGTGCCGGCGTGGCCGACGCGCCGGGTGCGCGCGATGCCGCGCATCTTGGCGACCACGTCGTGCGAAGTGAAGCCCGACGGCTTGTCGACGATGACGAGGCCGTCGGGCGCGGTGTGCTTCTGGGTCATTCGGCGGTGTCGTCCGTCTCGTCGTCGCCCGGCTTGCGGTACGGGTCGGCACCCCCGGCGTACGTGGCGCCCGCGGACGCCTCGCGCACCTTCGCGTCGGACTGGCGCGCCTTGTCGAGGAGGTCCTCGATGTTGCGTGCCGTGTCGGGCAGCGCGTCCATGACGAAGGTCAGGGTCGGCGTGAACTTCACGCCCGCCGCCCGGCCCACCTCGGAGCGCAGGATGCCCTTGGCGCTCTCCAGGCCGGCCGCCGCCGCCTTGCGCTCCTCGTCGTCCCCGTACACCGTGTAGAAGACGGTCGCCTCCCGCAGGTCACCCGTGACCCGGGTGTCCGTGATGGTGACGTGTGTGCCGAGCCGCGGGTCCTTGATCCCGCGCTGCAGCTTCTGGGCCACCACCTCTCGGATGAGGTCCGCCAGCCTTTTCGCCCGCGCGTTGTCGGCCACTGGTCCGTCTCCCGTTCTTTCCTGTCTGCGTATCGATGAGCTGTGGTCGTCAGTCGTCTTCGCCGTGGAAGCGCCGTCTGACGGACAGCAGCTCCACTTCCGGGTGCCCGGCGACCAGTCGCTCGCACCGGTCCAGCACGTCGGTCAGGTGCCCCGGGTCGCCGGACACCACGGCCAGGCCGATGAGTGCCCTGCGGTGGAGGTCCACGTGATCCACCTCGGCCGCGCTCACCGCGTACTTGCGCTGGAGCTCGGCGACGATGGGGCGGACGACGGAGCGCTTCTCCTTCAGCGACCGTACGTCGCCGAGGAGGAGGTCGAAGGACAGCGTCCCCACATACATGTGTGCAACCGGTTCACCCGCCGGTCCGGGATCGATGGCCCCGCCATCCGTCTTGGGCAGGGACATCAGAACCGTACAACGAAGGGGGCGCGCCGCTCGACGGATATTACGCTCCGTGGGCTCCGGGCCCGGTCCTTCGTCCCCGGACACACGGACCGGCCGGCGGGACCGCGGTCCCGCCGGCCGGCACACGCCGTGGGGTGTTACGCCCGCGGCTTCTCGCGCATCTCGTACGTCGCGATGACGTCGTCGACCTTGATGTCGTTGAAGTTTCCGAGGTTGATACCGCCCTCGAAGCCTTCGCGGATCTCGGTGACGTCGTCCTTGAAGCGACGCAGACCCTCGATGGTGAGGTTCTCCGCGACCACCTTGCCGTCGCGGATGAGGCGGGCCTTGGTGTTCCGCCTGACCTCGCCGGAGCGGATGAGCACACCCGCGATGTTGCCCAGCTTGGACGACTTGAAGACCTCGCGGATCTCCGCCGTGCCGAGCTCGACCTCCTCGTACTCCGGCTTGAGCATGCCCTTGAGGGCCGCCTCGATCTCCTCGATCGCCTGGTAGATGACCGAGTAGTAGCGGACGTCCACGCCCTCGCGCTCGGCCATCTGCTGTGCCCGCCCGGCGGCGCGCACGTTGAAGCCGATCACGATGGCGTCCGAGCCCATCGCCAGGTCGATGTCGGACTCCGTGACCGCACCGACGCCGCGGTGCAGGACGCGGATGTCGACCTCTTCGCCGACGTCCAGCTGGAGCAGCGAGGACTCGAGGGCCTCGACCGATCCGGACGCGTCACCCTTGATGATCAGGTTCAGCTGCTGGATCTCGCCGGCCTTGAGCACCTTGTCCAGGTCCTCCAGCGACACGCGGCGCGTGCGCTTGGCGAACGCGGCGTTGCGCTCACGGGCGGCGCGCTTCTCGGCGATCTGACGGGCCGTACGGTCCTCGTCGACGACGATGAAGTTGTCGCCCGCGCCCGGGACGTTGGTCAGGCCCAGGACCTGGACCGGCGTCGACGGACCCGCCTCGGCGACGTTGTTGCCGTTGTCGTCGAGCATGGCGCGCACGCGGCCGTAGGCGTCGCCCACCACCATCGTGTCGCCGACCCGCAGGGTGCCTCGCTGGACGAGGACGGTCGCCACCGCACCGCGGCCGCGGTCGAGCCGGGACTCGATCGAGATGCCCTGCGCGTCCTGCTTGGGGTTGGCCCGCAGGTCGAGCGAGGCGTCGGCGGTGAGGACGACGGCCTCGAGGAGGCTGTCGATGTGCAGACCCTGCTTGGCGGAGATGTCGACGAACATGGTGTCGCCGCCGTACTCCTCGGCCACCAGGCCGTACTCGGTCAGCTGACCGCGCACCTTGGTCGGGTCCGCGCCCTCGACGTCGATCTTGTTGACCGCGACGACGATCGGCACGTCGGCCGCCTTGGCGTGGTTGAGCGCCTCGACCGTCTGCGGCATGACGCCGTCGTTGGCCGCGACGACCAGGATCGCGATGTCGGTCGACTTCGCACCACGGGCACGCATGGCGGTGAACGCCTCGTGACCCGGGGTGTCGATGAAGGTGATCTTGCGATCCTCTTCGTTGACCTCGGTCGTGACCTGGTAGGCACCGATGTGCTGGGTGATGCCACCGGCCTCGCCCGAGGCGACGTTCGTCTTGCGGATGGCGTCGAGCAGGCGGGTCTTGCCGTGGTCGACGTGACCCATGACGGTGACCACCGGCGGACGGACGACCAGGTCCTCCTCGGAGCCCTCGTCCTCGCCGAACTCCAGGTCGAAGGACTCGAGCAGCTCGCGGTCCTCCTCCTCCGGGCTGACGATCTGAACCGTGTAGTTCATCTCGTCGGCGAGGAGCTGGAGCGTCTCGTCGGAGACGGACTGGGTCGCGGTGACCATCTCGCCGAGGTTCATCATGACCGCGACGAGCGACGCCGGGTTGGCGTTGATCTTCTCCGCGAAGTCGGTGAGCGACGCACCGCGCGACAGGCGAATGCTCTCGCCGTTGCCGCGAGGCAGCATCACGCCGCCGACCGACGGGGCCTGCATGGCCTCGTACTCCTGGCGCCTCTGCCGCTTCGACTTGCGGCCACGACGGGCCGGACCGCCGGGACGGCCGAAGGCGCCCTGCGTGCCACCGCGGCCACCGGGACCGCCGGGACGGCCACCGAAGCCGGGACGGCCACCGCCGCCGGCGAAGCCGCCGCCACCGCCGGGACGACCGGCGAAGCCGCCGCCGCCACCGGGACGACCGGCACCGGCACCGCCACCGGGACGACCGGCGAAGCCGCCGCCACCGGGACGACCGGCACCGCCGGGACGACCCGCACCGCCCGGACCGCGGCCGCCGGGGCCGGGACGCGGGCCGGCAGCGGGACGCTGCGGCATCATGCCGGGGTTCGGACGCGGGCCGCCGGGACGGGGACCGCCCTGCGGACGCGGCATCGAGCCCGGGGTCGGGCGCGGACCGCCCGGAGCCTGCGGACGCGGGCCGCCGCCGCTCTGGCCGCCGGGGGCCTGCGGACGCGGACCGGCACCGGGGGCGCCGGGGCCGGGACGCGCGCCCTGCGGGCGGGGCGCCTGCGGGCGGGCCATGCCGGTGGAGCCACCGGAGGTGAAGGGGTTGTTACCGGGACGCGGACCGGCCGGGCGGGCACCCGGACGCGGTGCGGCGCCACCGGGACGCTGACCCTGGCCGGCCGGACGGCCCTGGCCGCCCTGGCCCTGACCGGCGGGACGACCGCCGGGCTTGGGGGCACCGGGACGCGCGCCGGGCTTCGGACCGGGCTGGGCCGGAGCCGACGGCGGGGCCTGGAACTCCGGGGCCGCCGGAGCCGGACGCGGCGCGGGCCGCGGACCCGGCGTCGGACGCGGACCGGGGGTCGGCGCGGGCGCCGACGGGGCCGCGGGCGGCTGGGCCGCAGCGGGCTTGGGCGCGGCCGGCGGCTTCGGGGCTGCCGGACGCTCCCCCGGTGTCTTGGCGGCGCGGGAGGCGCCTCCCGCCTGCGCCGGAGAGGGCGCGGCGGGCTTGGGGGCCGCCTTCCTGGGCGCGCCGGGCTTCGCGGCGGACTTGCCGTTGCCCCCGCCCTGCTGGAAGGCGTCGGTCAGCTTGCGTACTACGGGCGCTTCGATCGTCGAAGACGCCGAACGGACGAATTCACCGAGTTCCTGGAGCTTGGCCATGACGACCTTGCTCTCCACACCGAACTCCTTGGCGAGTTCGTAGACCCGGACCTTAGCCACTTCGCTCCTTTGAGGTCCGGGTTGCGTCCGGACCGTCGCTAGTTCATGGGCGTACTCATCGCGTACTCATCGAGTGCTCATCGCAATCTCGACCTGCTTTCGACTCGCGAGGTACCAGACCGCACGGGGGCTTCCGTGCGGCACGTTTCCTTACCGTGTTGCTGTCAGTCGCTGTCAGCAACCTTGCGCCTGCTCGACGTAGCGGCGCAACGCCTTTACGTCGAGCGGTCCCGGGACGCGCAGCGCCCGGGGGAACGCCCTGCGGCGCACCGCCTGGTCGAGACAGACCTGGACGGGGTGTACATAGGCGCCCCGGCCGGGCAGCGTACCGCGAGGGTCGGGGACGCACGCGTCCTCGATCGCCACGATGCGCAGCAGCTCGCTCTTGAGCGTTTGCTCCCGGCACCCCACGCAGGTGCGCTCAGGGCATGCGCGGGTACGTGTCCGGCCAGACACTCCTCAGTCTACCTCCCCGGACCGACCTCACCCCTCCGGGGCAAGGATCGAACGCACGCCGCGCGGGAACCTGTCGTGATCTCAGCGGCCTGCGGCTCGGATCTATTCCCCGGCCTGCTCGGTGTCCGGCCGGATGTCGATGCGCCAGCCGGTCAGACGGGCGGCGAGGCGGGCGTTCTGCCCCTCCTTGCCGATCGCCAGGGACAGCTGGTAGTCCGGCACGGTCACCCGGGCGGACCGGGCCGCCATGTCGACGACCTCCACCTTGGAGACGCGGGCCGGCGACAGCGCGTTCGCCACCATCTCGGCCGGGTCGTCGGACCAGTCGACGATGTCGATCTTCTCGCCGTTCAGCTCGCCCATGACGTTGCGCACCCGGCCGCCCATGGGGCCGATGCAGGCGCCCTTGGCGTTGAGGCCGGACCGGGTGGACCGGACGGCGATCTTCGTGCGGTGACCGGCCTCACGGGCGATCGCGGCGATCTCCACGGAGCCGTCGGCGATCTCCGGCACCTCGAGGGCGAACAGCTTCTTCACCAGGTTGGGGTGCGTGCGCGACAGCGTGACGGAGGGACCGCGCACGCCCTTCGCCACCCGGACGACATAGCTGCGCAGCCGCATGCCGTGCGGGTAGCTCTCGCCCGGGACCTGTTCCTGCACCGGCAGGATGGCCTCCAGCTTGCCGATGTCGACCAGCACGTTCTTCGGGTCGCGGCCCTGCTGGACCACGCCGGTGACGATGTCGCCCTCGCGGCCGGCGTACTCGCCGAGCGTCGCGTCGTCCTCGGCGTCGCGCAGGCGCTGCAGGATGACCTGCTTGGCCGTGGTGGCGGCGATGCGGCCGAAGCCGGACGGGGTGTCGTCGAACTCGCGGGGCTTCTGGCCCTCCTCGAGGTCCTCGGGGTCCTCCTTCGCCCACACGGTCACATGCCCGGTCTCCCGGTTGAGCTCCACGCGCGCGTGCCGGCGGCTTCCCTCGGTGCGGTGGTAGGCGATGAGGAGGGCCGATTCGATCGCCTCGACCAGCAGGTCGAAGGAGATCTCCTTCTCCCGTACCAGGCCCCGCAGGGCACTCATGTCGATGTCCACGGCTACGCCTCCTCTTCCTTCTCGTCGTCCTTCTTGTCGGACGCGTCGTCCTTGCGGTTGAACTCGACCTGGACGCGCGCCCTGGTGATGTCGTCGAAGGCGAGTCTGCGTGCGGTGGCCTTGCGGCCCTTCACCCCGGGCACCTCGAGGTCGAGGCCGTCGTCGTCGGCCTCGAGGATCCTGGCGACCAGTTCGCCGCCCTCGGCCAACTGGAACCGCACCAGGCGGCCCGTGGCGCGCACGTAGTGCCGGTGCTCGGTGAGGAGGCGCTCCGCGCCCGGGGTCCCCACCTCGAGGGTGTACTCCCCCTGGCCCATCGCGTCCGTCTCGTCGAGCTTCGCCGAGAGCACACGGCTCACATCGGCGATCCGGTCCAGGTCTGCACCGGTGTCGGAGTCGACGACGACGCGCAGCACACGTCGGCGGCCGACCGAGTCCACGGCGATCTCCTCGAGATCGAGGCCCTGTGAGCTGACGAGCGGTTCCAGAAGTTCTCGAAGCCTCTCGCTCTGGGTGGTGCTCATCCGGGTGACTCCTCGGCCGCGTGTGCTGTTGTGGGATGGGGCGCGTGTCTGGTCAAAGGGTATCCGGTCGCGGAGGGTGTTGCCGTCCACCCGGTCGCGGAGGGTGCCGCTGACCGCTGCCGGGCGGACGCCCGGGTACCGTGATCCCGGGCCGAGGGCCTGTCCGACGATTCCCCGCCTCCCGCCGGGCGGGCGGAGGTCGCCGGCGCACCCCGGGGCCCTTCTCCCGTCGCCACGTTCGTACGAACCCCCCGAGGACGTCTGCCGTGCCGTTCCCCCCGTCTTTGCGCGTCCGTCCGGGGCCGCGCAGAAGGAGCCTGCTCGCCGTCGCTCCGGCGGCCCTGCTGGTGGCGGGCTGCTCCGCCGAGTCCGAGCGCCCCGACTCCACCGGGGGCAGCGGCCCCTCGGCCGCCGACCGGGTACGCGCGCGTGCGGCCCGGGACAGCCGGGAGCTGACCGGGCGGTACGACGCGGTCATCGCCGCGCACCCGAAGCTGGCCCAGCGGCTGGCCCCCTTGCGTGCGGAGACCGCCCGGCACACGGAGGCGTTCGGCGGTGCGACGGCGGCGGCGCCGACGCCCTCCGGGACGGCGCCCTCCGCCTCCGCATCTGCCTCTGCCTCCGCCTCCGCCTGGAGCGCCGCCGTGCCCGCCGGGGAGAAGGAGGCCCTGGCCCAACTCGCCGCCACGGAGCGGGAGGTCGCCGACCGGCGGACTCGGGCGCTGGTGGACGCGCCGGGCGAGCTGGCCCGGCTGCTGGCCTCGGTGGCGGCGGCCGGCGCGGCCCACGTGTACCTGCTGACGGAGGCATGACGGTGAACGAGGCGCGCGAGACGGAGAACCGGGAGCTGCGGGCCCTCCAGGCGGCCCTGGCGGCGGAGCACGCGGCGGTGTACGGCTACGGGGTCGTCGGGGGGCGGATCGGCAAGGAGCGGCGTACGGAGGCGCGTACGGCGTACGACGCGCACCGGGCGCGCAGGGACGCGCTGGTGCGCGAGGTGAGAGACGCGGGGGGCGAGCCCGTCGCCGCGGCCGCGGGGTACGCGCTGCCGTTCCCGGTGCCGGACGCGGCGGCGGCGGTCCGGTTCGCCGCGGAGCTGGAGGGCCGGGTGGCCGGGGTGTACGCCGATCTGGTGCGCGACAGCGGGGGCGAGCGGCGCCGGGGGGCTGCCGAGGCGATGCGGGAGGCGGCGGTGCGGTCGGTGCGGTGGAGCGGCAGGAGCGTAGCCTTCCCTGGGCTCGCCGAGCGGGCCGGTCCGGCTTCGAAGGCTCCGGCTTCCCCGCCGACGGCGTGACGGGGCGGCAGACACCGCGTACAGCACGAAGGGAACGACTCGCGCATGGTTTTCGAACCGCCGCAGCGTCTGGTGAGGGCGCTCGGTGAGACGGCGCCGCACGGGGACGACTGGCTGGAGAGGCTGCCCGAACTGGCGCGGCAGGCCGTCGCCCGGCGCGAGTTGACGGTGGAGCGGGTGCAGGTGCCCGGAGGGCGCAGCAGCCTGGTCGTGCTGGTGCGGACGGCCGACGGCACGCCCGCCGTGCTGAAACTGGCCCCGCGCCGGGCCCGTCCGGAGAGCGAGCGGGCCGCGCTGGCCCACTGGGGCGGCCGGGGAGCGGTGCGGCTGCTGGAGCCTCCCCCGAGTTCCCGGCTCCGCTCGAGCGGGGGCGCCCCCGTGAGCGGGGAGGCATCCCCGTCCACCGAGGGCGTCCTGCTGCTGGAGCGGCTGCATCCGGATGTCTCGGTGCGGTCGCTCCCGGAGGCGAGGGCGCTGCTGGAGGCGGCGGAGACGCTGCGCAGGCTGTGGGTGGAACCGCCGGAGGACCACACGTTCGAGACCGTCGCCGAGCGGACCGGGCGGCAGGCCGGGGCGATGCGGGCGAGCGCGGCGTCCGACCCGGAGGTGGCGCCGCTGGTGGAGGCGGCGCTGGCGGCCCGCGAGGAGCTGCTGGCCGCGCCGCCCGAGCACCGGTTGCTGCACGGCACGTTCCGGCAGAGCAAGGTGCTCTCCGGGAAGCGGCTGCCGTGGCTGGCGGTGGGTCCGGACCCGGTGGTCGGCGAGCACGCCTTCGACCTGGCCCGGCTGGTCCGCGACCGTGTGGAGGACCTCATCGCCCAGCCCTCCGGCGCGGCGACCACCCGCCGCCGGGTGAAGCGCCTCGCGGAGTCCCTGGAGGTCGACCGGGAGCGTCTGCGCGGCTGGACCCTGTTCCGCGCGGTGGAGTCGGGGGTACGGGCCCGCCGGGTCGGCCGCGCGCAGGACGCGGAACTGCTGCTGGAGTTCGCGGGCTGGCTCTAGGCGCGGGACGGCTCCGGGGGCGCCGGCCGGGTGCGGGCCCGAGGCGTCGCTCACACGGCTGATCGGCGACCGGGCGGACGCGCCCCCGCCGGCCGGGGCGGCGAGGGGGCTCCGGCGGCCCGGTCGGTGTGCCTCCCGGGCTTGCCGACCGGAGTCCCGCGTGTCCGTCGCCGGGGCGGTTCGGAGGCCGACCGGGGGTTCCGGCGGCTCCCGTCCGGTCGCCCCGGTGCGAGGTGCCCCGGTGGAACCGGACGGCACGTTCCCTTCGCGGGCCGGCGGCCGTGTGTGCCGACGGGTGATCGCGTCCTGGCCCGGGGTGTCGCCGTCGGGGACGCGGTGCGCGGCGGCGGCTTGCGCGCAGGGGTACGTGCGCGAGGAGGGCGCGGTCGCCGGCGGGGTGCCCGGGGCACGGACGCCGGCCACCGGACACAGGTGGTGGGCCCTCTCGGGGCCGGGGCCGGCGGCCGGCGCGAGGACCGCGCCGGCCGCGCTCCGCCCCGGCCGTCCGGAGGCCGGCCGGGTGCCTCGTCAGTGAGCGGTCAGGCGGGCGATCGCCTCTTCGACGGTCAGCTCCTCGCGCTCGCCCGTGCGGCGGTCCTTGAGTTCCACGACGCCCTCGGCCGCGCGGCGGCCGGCGACCAGGATCCGCGGGACGCCCATCAGCTCGGAGTCGGTGAACTTCACGCCCGGGGAGACGCCGGGGCGGTCGTCGACCAGGACGCGGACGCCGGCCGCGGCCAGCTTCTCGGAGACGTCGAGCGCGAGCTCCGTCTGGAGGGCCTTGCCCGCGGCGACCACGTGGACGTCGGCCGGGGCGACCTCCTGCGGCCAGCACAGGCCCTTGTCGTCGGCGGTCTGCTCGGCGAGGGCCGCCACCGCGCGGGAGACGCCGATGCCGTAGGAGCCCATGGTGACGCGGACCGGCTTGCCGTTCTGGCCGAGCACGTCGAGCTTGAGGGCGTCGGTGTACTTGCGGCCCAGCTGGAAGATGTGGCCGATCTCGATGGCGCGGTCGAGCCTGAGGCCGGTGCCGCACCGGGGGCAGGGGTCGCCCTCCTCGACCACCACGACGTCCACGTACGCGTCGACCTCGAAGTCGCGTCCGGCGACCACGTTCTTCGCGTGGGTGTCGGCCTTGTTGGCGCCCGTGATCCACGCGGTGCCCGGCGCCACGCGCGGGTCGGCGATGTAGGTCACCTTGTCCAGGCCCTGCGGGCCGACGTAACCGCGGACCAGATCGGGGCGGGCGGCGAAGTCCGCCTCGGTGACCAGTTCCACCGCGGCCGGGGCGAAGTGCGCCTCGACCTTGCCCATGTCGACCTCGCGGTCACCGGGCACACCCACGGCGACGATCTCGCCGCCGACCTTGACCAGCAGGTTCTTCAGCGTGGCCGAGGCCGGCACGCCGAGCGACGCGGCGAGGGTCTCGATGGTCGGGGTGTCGGGCGTGGGGATGTCCTCGGCGGCCGGGGCGCCGGAGGCGTCGACCGGCTTCAGTTCGTACGCGATCGCCTCGGTGTTCGCGGCGAAGTCGCAGTTCGGGCAGTCCGCGAAGGTGTCCTCGCCGGCCTCGGCCGGGGCGAGGAACTCCTCGGACTTGGAGCCGCCCATCGCACCGGCGGTCGCCGCGCAGATGCGGTAGTCGAGGCCGAGGCGCTCGAACACCTTCTGGTACGCCTGGCGGTGCAGGGCGTAGGACCGGGCGAGACCCTCGTCCTCGAGGTCGAAGGAGTAGGAGTCCTTCATCAGGAACTCACGGCCGCGCAGGATGCCGGCCCGGGGGCGGGCCTCGTCCCGGAACTTGGTCTGGATCTGGTAGAGGATCACCGGCAGGTCCTTGTAGGAGGACGCCTGGTCCTTCACCAGCAGGGTGAAGATCTCCTCGTGGGTGGGGCCGAGGAGGTAGTCGCCGCCCTTGCGGTCCTGCAGGCGGAACAGCTCGGGGCCGTACTCGTCCCAGCGGCCGGTCGCCTCGTAGGGCTCGCGCGGGAGCAGGGCGGGCAGCAGCACCTCCTGGGCGCCGATGGCGTCCATCTCCTCGCGGACGATCCGCTCGACATTGGCGAGGACCTTCTTGCCGAGGGGCAGCCACGTCCAGATGCCGGCGGCGGTGCGGCGCACGTAACCGGCGCGGACGAGCAGCTTGTGGCTGAGGACCTCGGCGTCCGCCGGGTCGTCGCGCAGCGTCTTCGCCATCAACTGGGACATGCGCTGGACCGGTGCGTTCGCCATGGTTCTCGTACTCCTGCTATGTCTGGGTGATGACAGGAGGTTAGCCGGGCGGGACGGGACGGCGGAAATCGGTTCTCCGCTATCCGCGGAGCTGTCCGCGCGGGAGCGGCAGGGGGGCGCCCATGACGGCGTACGGCTTGACGGCGCTGGGGAAGTGCACCTGCCGGGCGAGGTCCCGGTAGCCGAGGGAGCGGTACAGGCGGCGGGCGGGGCTCTCGACGTCGATGGCGGAGAGGATCGAGCGGGGCTCGTCGGCGCCGTCGGTGATGGTGGTGATCAGGGCGCGGCCGACGCCGTGTCCCTGGTGGCGCGGGTGGACGTGCAGCTCGGTGATGACGAAGGAGCCGTCGAGCCAGTCGTCGTGGCCCTGGGCGCGCAGATAGGGCTCGACGACGGTGGACCACCAGTGGGTGCGGTCGTTGGGCATGCCGTAGACGAAGCCGATCAGGCGGCCCTTGACGGTGGCGCCGAAGGCCCTGGCGCCCGGGAAGGTCATGTGGCGCAGCACGATCTGCCGCCGTACGGCCACCTCGTCGGGGCCGAGTCCGAAGGCCACCGCCTGGACCGCCAGCGCCGCGTCGACGTGGGCGGCGAGGTCGAGGGGGCCGATCACGATGTCGTCGGGGTGGGAG
>NZ_MSGP01000929.1 GCF_002078235.1 Streptomyces viridosporus | reverse complement strand
GCCCGGGGCGGGGCAGCGGCCTCACCAGGCCGGCGGGCTCGCGATCGACCTGGCCAGGACGTCGTCCAGGATCCTCGCCGTCTCGGCTATGCCGAGCTGGGAGTTGTCGATGATCGGGAGCCCCGAGCCGTACCAGCCGGCCATGCGGCCGTGGATGCGGGCGACCTCCTCGTCGCTGAGGCGGCGGTTGCCGGAGCGTTCCGCGTTGCGTTCCAGGACGATGTCCAGACCCGGCAGGAGGACGACCGGCAGCAGACCGGGACCCACGTGCCGTTTCCAGCCACCCAGACCGACCACCGGACGGTCGGGGAAGACGGCGTCGTCGAGGATGCACGAGATGCCGTTGGCGAGGAAGTTGCGCGCGGCGAAGCCGCAGGTGCGGCGGGCCAGGCGGTACTGGGCCTCGGAGTGGTCGTTCCACCCCGCCTGCGGGTCGGCGAAGCCCGAACGCACCCACTCGCGTACGTCGTCGAGGCTGATGTGCGCGGTCGGGACCCGGCGGTGGCCCGCCCAGTACTTGGCCACGCTGGTCTTCCCGGCGCCCGCGGGCCCGATGAGCAGCACGGCGATGGTCGTGCCGGCCGGGTCGGGGGGCGCGGCGGCCTGCGGAGCGCTGGGCACGGCGACGGGGCCGCCGGGCGGCAGCGGCACATGGCCGGTGGTGTCCGGCGGGGGCATCGGGG
>NZ_MSGP01000928.1 GCF_002078235.1 Streptomyces viridosporus | reverse complement strand
TCTCCACCCCCGCCCCGACCCCGGCGGCCGGGAAGCCGATGACCTCGCCCCCAGGGGAAAGGGCGAGGTCATCGGTGTTCACGGGGGTGCGGGTCTCCCCACGGGGCCCGTCCCGCGGGCGGCGGGGTCGGGGCCGGACGCGGAATGAGGGGTCACTCGGGCCGCAGCGGTCCGCGGCCGAACATCGAGAGCACCTGGTAGCTCTTGTCCGTGGGGCCGGGCTCGCTCATCTCCATCGCGAACCCGCCGGTGAACAGGTCCCGGTCCACGGGGCGTTCGTGGATCCAGTCCCGGATCACCTCGCGGAAAGTGATCCTCCACACGCCGTCGCGTTCCTCGTACCGGTTGAACGTGCGGCTGGCGGCGATCAGTTCGCGTGCCGGGTCCCCGAACCGGTGGTACGAGAGGCGGTGGGTCTCCCCCTCGGCGGACTTCCCGTCCACCTTGTACCACTCGTTCAGCAGGTAGTGGGTGGTGTTCTCGAACCGGGGCTTGAACTCGTCGATGATCCAGTCCACCCATTCGTCCACGCCGCCTTCCTTCATGTCGCCCAGGCGGACGAAGGCGTCCTCGAAGAAGATCGACTTCAGCAACTGGGGGTCGCGCCGGTCGATCCCGCGGCAGTAGGCGACTTCGAGGTCGTGCAGCCGGTCCTTGACCTTCAGTTCCCGGAGGAGGCGGAGGTCCTCCTCGGTCACCACGCTGTCGGCGCGAGCCGCATCGTCAGTCATCGCTTCTCTCTCTCGGGTGGGGGTCCGGGCCCGTAGGGGGAC
>NZ_MSGP01000927.1 GCF_002078235.1 Streptomyces viridosporus | reverse complement strand
CTTGCCCGTGAGCGGGTCGCGGGCGCCAGTCAGTGCGTCCAACACCCTGCGCTTGAGGGCGTTGATGCGCTGCTGTTCCTCGCTGGCCTCGCGGTCGTCCTCGTCGCGCTGAACAGGCGCGTAGAGGTGGGCCTCGGCGTACTCCTGGGTCTCGGACTTGACGACGAGGTCGGCGTACCAGTGCATGCCGCTGGAGTGAGACAGGCCGTTCTTACGGATCTGGCCGGGCCGGTCCTTGGCGACGCGGATGGTTGATTTGCCGGTCACGCCGATGCCGAAGGGCCGCCGGTTCTCCAGCATGTACATCACGCCGTTGAGCCCGTTGAGCTTGTGGACGCCGCCGATGCTGTACCGGCCTCGGTTCTCCGAGGACTTGACGACGTGGTCGAGGGTGACGACGGCGGCCCCCGAGTTCTGCAAAGGGCGCAGCAGCATCCGCCCGAACTTGGCGATGTCGGTGTTGTCCTTCAGCTCCAGGCCGAAGAGGCTCATGCCCTCGGTGACGCCGTCGACGATCGCGAGAGTGGGTTCGTGGTCGAGGACGGTCCCCAGGTCGATGATGTCGATGTCGCTTGGGCTGTTCTCCGGGCGGACGTAGTGGAAGCGCTCCAGGACGTCGGCCGGGTTGGCGCCGAGGCAGAGCAACCGGCCGACGACGCCGCCCGCGTCGTCTTCGAAGTCGAGGTAGAGGACGTGGTTGCCGCCGTTGATTTCCTGGAGGCAGGCGATCAGGGCGAACCAGGTCTTGCCCGCCTCGGACTCGCTGGCGACGCTGTTCATCCGGCCCGGGTAGAAGAG
>NZ_MSGP01000926.1:444-693 GCF_002078235.1 Streptomyces viridosporus | reverse complement strand
GTCCAGGCGGCGAGCGCGGCCGGGTCGACACCGTCCGTGTCGGCGACGCGCGCGGTGCCGAGGCGCTCCTCGACGGCCGCGAGGAGACGGTCGCGGGCCGCGGGGCTCAGGGTGTCGAAGCCGCCGCGCAGCGCGGGGAGCCGGTCGAGGAACGCCCGGTCGGGCAGTTCGGACACCCGGGTAAGCAGCGGCTCCAGCACGGACGCCGCCGCCTCCAGCAGCGGGCCCGCGGCGGTCAGCAGTCCGCCG
>NZ_MSGP01000926.1:0-422 GCF_002078235.1 Streptomyces viridosporus | reverse complement strand
GCCGGGCGGTGAGCCCGGCGCGGGAGTCGGGGTCGGTGGCCCCGTCGACCCAGGAGGCCACACGGTCGCCGAAGGCCCGCGGGTCCTCGTGCCCGAGCAGGACGCGCACGGCCCCGGCGGCACCGCGCATCAGCGGGGAGCCGTCGGCGGACAGCCGGCCCAGGGCGTCGGCGAGCCGGATGCCGCCCGACAGGTCGGCCCGGTGGGAGAGCTCGAGCAGGGCATGGGCGTCGGCGGGGTCCTCGGACCCGGTCAGGCCGTCCACCTGCCGCACCGCCGCCTCCGTGAGCAGCTCCGCGACGGCGGCCGCCCGGGCCTCGCGGTCCGGCTCGACGCCGAGTCCCGGGACGTGACCGGCCCGCAGCCGGTCCAGGAGGGCCAGGCCGGCGAGGAGCTCCGGCAGGGTGCCGGCCCCGGGCAGG
>NZ_MSGP01000925.1 GCF_002078235.1 Streptomyces viridosporus | reverse complement strand
ACTTCAGGCCGTCGCGCAGCGTGCAGCTGTACCGCTCGTTGCCGGCGTCGGTGAAGCCGCAGGACTCGGCCGCCTCGGGCACCGGATCGCCCTCGCCCCGCGGCTGGACCATCAGGGTCTGCACGGTCTGGCGCAGGATGTTCCAGGTGCCGACGTCGTAGGCGAAGGCCGGGTCGAGGGGCGCGGGGTGGTCCTTCGATGCGGTGAACCGGTCCGTGGTGCCGACGACGATCGCGTCGCCGCTGCTGCTTCCGCCCCCGGTGTCACCACAGGCAGCGAGCACCGGTGCGAGCAGGCCCATCGCGGCCGCCAGCACCAAAGTCTTGCGGTTCATGCTCGAGTTTCTCCAGGACTGTCGACTCCGTGTACCCGGCACGCAGGGTGTCGCAACGGCTCACGGGGTAGGGGTGATGTTCTCGCGATGAGATTAGTCCGCGCCCGCAGGAAGGCCCGCAGCCAGCGGAGTTGAGGCGTCATCACGCAGTGGAACCGGGTGTGAACGCACCGGAAGATGTGACCGGGGAAGGATTAGTGCAGCGTCCCCCCAATCGGGACACAAGGGCACGCCGACGACCGCCGATAAGGGACGGACAGCACATGCCGCCCTCCCTGTCGACCCCCTACGGCGTGTTGAACCTCACATGTGAAAACGAGCTCGTCGGCCCCGGAATTCAGCCATCGGCAACGGAGCGAATTCCCTCGGACACGGGCCGGTGGACCCGGACACCGACGGCGGGAATTCCACCCCTAACCTTTTTGCACACTGGGTGAACGCCTAGAGCATTTCCGTCATCAGACCGCGCAGAAATGTCAGGTCCACGACTTCCAGTGAGGGGACGACGGTGCGCCGGACGGCCGGGGCGATCGGGGCCACGGAGGGCACCGCCACGACCTGGCAGCCCGC
>NZ_MSGP01000924.1 GCF_002078235.1 Streptomyces viridosporus | reverse complement strand
ACACTCGTCGGTCCGCCCGCCTCGGCGGGCGGACCGACGAGTGTGCTGGTGGTCTCGCCGGGGAGCGGGGAGACGGCGTCGCTCCACTACGAGGACGAGGAGTACGGGGAGCTGGAGCGGCTGCTCGGCCCTCTCGGCGCCGGCACCCGCGGGAAGCCGCCGGAGGCCGACCTGGTCTCGGCCCGGCTGATCACCATGACCTGGATGGTGCACGATGTGCAGCCCTGGCGGGTCGACCAGGTCTACCCGGCACATGACGGCGGGGCCGTGTGGATCCACACGGCGGAGCGCCTGACGGACGCGTCGGACGGCCGCTGGCACCGCGCCGAGCACCCGTCCGAGCTGCGTGCGCTGCTGGGAAGGCTGGGCGTGATGGGCGAGGCGTCGGACCGGGGCGCGCCGTCCGGGACCCACCCGGCGCCCCGGGAGACGGAGGCCGCCGGATCCGCCGGTTCCACCGGGCCGGGTTCGGGGCCGGGTTCGGATTCGGGTACGGGTTCGGATTCGGGTACGGCCGCGGGCACGGCGCGGAAGGCCGCACCGGCAGCGGGCGACGGCGGCGGTGCC
>NZ_MSGP01000923.1 GCF_002078235.1 Streptomyces viridosporus | reverse complement strand
CGAGCCACCAGCAGAATGCTCTTCGCGCAGTGCGCGTTGGAGATCCAGGTCTTCTGACCGTCGATCACCCACGTGCCGTTCCGTTCCTGCCGGGCTCGGCAGCGCAGTGCGCCGACGTCCGACCCGGCCCCCGGCTCCGACATGGCGATGGCCAGGACGTCGCCGCGTGTGGCACCGGACAGCACCTCCTGCCGCTGCCGCTCTGTACCGAACCGCTCGTACGCCTTCGCGGTGATGACGGTGGTGATGAAACCCCCGCACGGGACCATCCCGTACGAGGTCTCCTCCAGGAAGAGGCAGGCGTCGGCCAGCCCGCCGCCGGAGCCTCCGTACTCCTCGGGCAGGCACACCCCGAGCCAGCCCAGGTCGGCGAGCCGTCCGTACAACTCGGGGTTGTGGGCCTCGCGGCCGCCCCCTGTCAGCACGTCACGCTGCTCTCGGGTACCGCACTCGCGCTTGGCGAAATCGCGCACGGCCGCGGCGAAAGCGGTCTGTTCTTCGGTGAGTCGACTGCCCATCAGGTCCTCCGGGATCCGGGTGCCGGTCGGCGGCTCGGTCAAGGTCGGGCAAGCAGGTGAGTTACAAAGATATGTTAGTTGTTTCAGAGTCTCGCGGGGAGTCGTTCACCGGTATCGTGAGGAGCACCATGAGAACTGACACG
>NZ_MSGP01000922.1 GCF_002078235.1 Streptomyces viridosporus | reverse complement strand
CGGGGCGCGGGGGGCGTCTCGCGGTCTCCCGCGGCACCGGCATAGGGTCCCCCTGCGGCGCGCACGCCACCGCCCGGTCCGGCCGGGGCGGCCCGCCGACGACCCGCCCGGGCCCGCCGGGCCCGGACGCCGCGACGCCACCGACACCCGGGGGGACCTCCGCATGCCCGACACCGCAGCCACCACCGCCCGTGCCCGGCTCGCCGACGCCCGGCTCTACCTCTGCACCGACGCCCGCAAGCGCCAGGGGGACCTCCCGGAGTTCCTGGACGCCGTCCTGGCCGGCGGGGTCGACATCGTGCAACTGCGGGACAAGGGCATGGAGGCCGCCGAGGAGCTGGAGCACCTGGCGGTCCTCGCCGAGGCCTGCGCCCGGCACGGCAAGCTGCTCGCGGTCAACGACCGCGCGGACGTCGCCCACGCCGCCGGCGCCGACGTCCTCCACCTCGGCCAGGGCGACCTCCCCGTCCCCGCGGCCCGCGCCCTGCTCGGCGACGACGTCCTGATCGGCCGCTCCACGCACGCCGAGTCGGAGGCCGCCGCGGCCGCCGTCCAGCCCGGCGTGGACTACTTCTGCACCGGCCCCTGCTGGCCCACCCCCACCAAGCCCGGCC
>NZ_MSGP01000921.1:365-540 GCF_002078235.1 Streptomyces viridosporus | reverse complement strand
CCGCCGCCGTGACCGTGGCCAAGGGCACGCTCACCGAGGTGAAGATGACGACCGCGGACGGCACGGCCGTCTCCGGGCAGATATCCGCCGACAAGAAGAGCTGGAAGCCCGACGCCCAACTGGAGCGCGCCACCACCTACAAGGTGACGGTCGCCGCCGAGGACTCCGAGGGCCG
>NZ_MSGP01000921.1:0-270 GCF_002078235.1 Streptomyces viridosporus | reverse complement strand
GAGGGTGCCGAGGGCGTCTACGGCGTCCAGCAGAAGACGGTCACCTTCAAGATCGGCCGCAACCAGGTCTCCTACGTCGACGCCAAGACCAAGCAGATGAAGGTCACTCAGGACGGCAAGACCGTCCGGACCATCCCGATCTCTGCCGGGTCGCCCGAGAACAAGACGTGGGAGGGCCAGATGGTCATCTCCGAGAAGTTCAAGGAGACCCGGATGAACGGCGCGACCGTCGGCTTCACCGACGACGACGGCAAGGGCGAGTACGACATC
>NZ_MSGP01000920.1 GCF_002078235.1 Streptomyces viridosporus | reverse complement strand
CGCCCCGCAGGTCGCGGGCGCCGGGCGGGACACCCTGGCCCACGCCCGGCTGGTCGCCGAGCGCGAACTCGCCTCCGCGGTCGACAATCCGGTGGTGCTGCCGGACGGGCGGGTCGAGTCCAACGGCAACTTCCACGGGGCACCGATCGCCTACGTCCTGGACTTCCTCGCCATCGCCGCCGCCGACCTCGGCTCCATCGCCGAGCGCCGCACCGACCGGCTGCTGGACAAGAACCGCAGCCACGGGCTGCCGCCGTTCCTCGCCGACGACGCCGGTGTCGACTCCGGGCTGATGATCGCTCAGTACACCCAGGCCGCCCTGGTGAGCGAGCTGAAGCGGCTCGCCGTACCGGCCTCGGCGGACTCGATCCCGTCCTCCGCGATGCAGGAGGACCACGTCTCCATGGGCTGGTCGGCGGCGCGCAAGCTGCGCACGGCCGTGGACAACCTCACCCGGGTCATCGCCGTCGAACTGTACGCCGCCACGCGCGCGGTGGAGCTGCGCGAGGGGCTGGCGCCCGCGCCCGCGACGCGGGCCGTGATCGAGGCCGTGCGGGAGGCG
>NZ_MSGP01000092.1 GCF_002078235.1 Streptomyces viridosporus | reverse complement strand
GGGGCGGAGGCCGTGTCGGGGTGGAGGCCGTGTCGGGGCAGGGGCTTCGCCCGGCCGTGAGAGCCCCTCGGCGGCCCGTCCGGCACGGCGTCGTCGGTCCTCACCGGCCCCGCGGGGCCGCTGCCGAACCGGACCGAACCGGGCGGTCGGGGCGGTCGGAGGTCCCGGCACGGCGACCCGGGAGGGTGTTCGGNNTGGCCGCGGGCTATGTTCTCGGCGCCCGGGCTCGGGTGTCCCTGGGCCTTGGCCCGGTCGACGAAGCTGCTGCCGTTCTGCCCGGTGTGGGAGAAGTAGTCGTTGGCGGACATGTCCTCGCTGTGCAGCTGGGCCGCTCTGGCCAGGCGGTCGTCGAACGTCACGGGTCCGCAACCCGCCTCGGCCCGCTCGGTGTTGGTGAGGGCCAGGACCTGGGCGGCCGGGGTGCCGCCCGGAGCGGCCGCGGGCGCGGTGGGCGGCGCCGCCGGGCGCGCCGGCGTCTTCTCGGGCTGGGCGGGGCGTGCGGCGGCGGAGGTCGTGCGGGTCCTGCCGGGACTCGGTGTGGCCGAGGCGCTCGGCTCCCGCGACGGCTCGGCCGAGGCGGAGGCCGAGGGTGAGGAGGAGGCGGAGGCGGAGGCAGAGGCGGAGGCCGCGTCGGAGGGGGTCGGTGACGAGGGCGTGGAGGCGGTGGGCTCGGGGCGGACCGTGGCGGCCGCCCGGGTCCTGTCCCCTCCGTCGTCCGGTGTCAGGAGGGTTATCCCGGATATCGTGCCGCCGGTGACCAGCAGCGCCGCGGCCACGGCCGCGATGTTCCTGCCCCGCCGCTTCTGCGCACGGCTCTGCGCGCGACGGCTCGCGCGGCTCGTACGGGCCCCGTCCACCGCCACCGTCCCGAGGGCCTCGGTCGGGGGGTCGACGGACGCCGGGCCCGACTCCCCGTACGCCGCCGCCGGACCCGACTCCCCGTACGCCGCCGCCGGGGCCGACTCCCCGTACGCCGCCGCCGGGGCCGACTCCCCGTACGTCGTCGCCGTTCCCGGCTCCGCCGGCAGGTCCCCCGGTGCCGTCGCGCTCTCGGCGGAGGTCCCGGTGGAGGACAGCGGCGCCGCGTCCGCCGTCCCGGCGCCGAGGCCGCTGAACAGGCCGGCCGCGCCGAGCAGGCCGGCCCCCACCGGCACCAGCCCCAGTCCGACCAGCAGGCCCTCCGCCGGCACCAGCCCCGACTGGAAGCCCGCGCAGACCGTGCAGTCCCGGGCGTGACGCGCGATGCGCTTGCGCCACAGGGCCGAGGGAGCACCGTCCCAGGCCGCGACCACGTCGTCCAGCAGCACGCAGCGCGGCTGCGCGGACAGCGCCCGCACCACCAGCCGGGCCGTCTCCAGTTGCGCCTTCATCCGCTGCACGCGCACCGCCGTGTGCTGCGGCGACAGCTCCAGCGCGGTCGCCACCTCCGCCCGTGTCAGCTCGCCCGCCGCCTCCAGCCACCACAGCGACAGCAGCGCCTGGTCGTCGGGGTCCAGCCAGCGGGTGGCCTCGGCGGCCTCGCGCCGTTGGCCCTCCAGCCCGAGCCGCACGATCGTCAGGTCCACGAAGTCGGCGCCCGGGTCGGCGACGTCGTACGCGTCGTGCAGGCCCGAGGGGACCGGCACCAACCGGTCGCCCCGCTCACTGCGCCAGTGGTGGCGGAGCTGGTTCATGGTGATGGCGACCAGCCAGGACCGGAAGCGGGCGGGGTCGTTCAGCGAACCGAGCGCGCCGAGGGCGCGGAGCATGGTCTCCTGCACCACGTCGTCCACGTCGGGGTGGCCGTTCAGGGCCCGGCCCACGATGTTGTAGACCAACGGGAGGTAGGCGGAGACGAGTTCGTCCTGGGCCCGCATGTCCCCACGCCGTGCCGCCTCGACCGTCTCCCTGCCGGGTTCGCTGCTCGCTGCCACGCTCGTCCACACTCCTTCTCGGTCCCGGACCGTTCTGCCCCGTCACAGCAGGAGAGCCGCCGCCCGGGGCCGGATAACGAAAAGCGCGGGGGTCATTCCAGTACGTGCCGCAGATACGCTCGCGGGTCGGCGAGGTAGCGGCGCCAGTGGTCGACCAGGGCCAGGTCCCGCCAGGTGGTCCTGCGCATGCCGTGGTCGCCGACCTCGACGATGTCCGCGCCGGGCAGCGCGGTCAGCAGCGGGGAGTGGGTGGCGCAGACGACCTGCGCGCCCTCGCGGGTCAACCGGTCGAGGTGACCGATCAGTTCGAGGCAGGAGGAGAAGGACAGGGCCGCCTCCGGCTCGTCCAGGACGTAGAGGCCGGGGCGCAGGAACTTGTCCCGGAACGCGGCGAGGAAGCCCTCGCCGTGACTGCGGGCGTCGGGCGCGAGCCCCTCCCGGTCGAGCGCGTCCAGTGCCGTCTCGGCGCGCAGGAAGAAGCCCTGGCGGGCGGACCAGGAGCCGAGCATGCGGCGGCCGCGCGGAGCCGCGTCGAAGCGGATGCGTTCGCCCAGGAGGGACGTGGCCCGGTGGCTCGCGTGGCGCCACTCGTGCGAGCCGCCCCAGGGGTCCAGTCCGAAGCCCTCCGCCAGGGCCTCGACGAGGGTCGACTTCCCCGAGCCGTTCTCGCCGACGACGAAGGTCACCGGCGCGGTGAACCGCAGTCCGTCACGCAGGAGTTCACGAACACAGGGGAGCGACCAGGGCCACTCCCCCACGTCGTACGGACCCCCGTGTGCGTACGCGCGTTCGACGATCACCGGTCGAGTTTCGCACAGGGGCCGCGGGGGACGGGTGAGCGGTGCGCCGCTCCCCTCGCCTCCCGCCCGCCGCTCCCTGCTCTACTCCCCTCCCGTCGGCCGCCTCCCCTCCCCGTCCGCCGGCCGCCTCACTTCGTCCCCACCGTCCGCAGCACCGTGAGCACCAGCGCCCGTGCCACCGTCGTCGTCTCGCGCAGCGACACGTGTTCCCGCTCGCTGTGCGCCACCGCGATGTCCCCCGGGCCGTACTGCAGCGTCGGGACACCGGCGCCGGTGTAGAGGCGCAGGTCGCTGCCGTACGTCGCCCCGCGCTCCCGCGGTCGCGGGCCGCCCGTCGCGTCGGCGTGCGCGGCCCCGACCACGTCCGCGAGGGGGTGCCCCTCGGGCAGCCGGCCGCTCGCGAACTGCCCGCCCGGCCAGCTCACGGTGGCCGGGTGGTCCCGCAGCCAGGGGTCGGCGGCGCAGGTCTCGGCCACGCACCGCTCCAGCTCGGCGCGCGCGTCGGCCGGGTCCTCGCCGAGCCGTACGCCGAGCCGGCCCTCGGCGACCAGCAGGTCGGGCACGCTGCTCGCCCAGTCCCCGGCGCGCACCGTGCCCACCGACAGGCCGTACGGGATCGGGTACTCGGCCAGCAGCGCGGACGGGTCGCGGTTGCGCTCGGCCTCCAGGGCGGCCAGCGCCCGGTGCAGGGGCAGATAGGCGTCGACGGCGCTCACCCCCAGCTCCCGTGAGCTGCCGTGCGCCGCCTTGCCGGGCACGGTGATGCGGAACGTCAGCGCGCCCGCGTTGGCGGTGATCAGCGTGGCGGCGGTGGGTTCGGCGATGACGCAGGCGTCGCCGCGGTGGCCGCGCCGCAGGGTGCCGAACGCGCCGAGGCCGCCGTCCTCCTCGCCGACGACGCAGTGCACGGCCACCCGGCCGCGCAGCCGTGTCCCGGCCGCCCGTATCGCGGCGAGCGCGGCGAGCTGCGCCGCGAGGCCGGCCTTCATGTCGCAGGCCCCGCGCCCGTGCACGAGGTCCCCGGTCACCCGGGGCACGAACGGGTCGCCGTCCCAGGCCGCGGGGTCCCCGGGCGGTACGACGTCGACGTGGCCCTGGAGGATCAGGGTCGGCCCGTCGCCACCGTCGGGGGTGGTGCCGACCAGGCCCCATGCCTCCTCGCGGGGCGCCTCCGTGCCCGGGAAGTCCGGGTGCGCGCGCAGTGCGGGCAGGTCCATCGACCACAGGTCGGTCTCCAGGCCGAGCCGCTCCAGCCGCCCGGCCAGCAGGTGCTGGAGCTCCGACTCGGCGGCGCTCCCGGTCACGCTCGGCACCGCGATCAGCTCCAGCAGGGTGCGCCCCAGAGCCGCCTCGTCGATCGCCGCCAGCGCGGCGGCCTCCTCGTCCGTCGGCATGCCGCCGTCCCTCCCCTCGTCCCGCGGGGCGGCGACGTACGCGGCCCCGAACGCATACATGCTCACCCCGCTCCACCCCCATGCGGTGACGGCCCCACCCCGGGGCGGGGTCGCCCGCTCTCAGCGCGGGGCGTCCGTCCGGTCCGGCGCGCCGCCGCCCACCGTGAACCCGATCACCGTCCCGCCGCCCTCCCGGCGGAAGGCGTACGGTGCTCCTCCGTGCGCGAGGGACACCTCGCGGACGATGGACAGGCCGAGGCCCGACCCGGGGAGGGAGCGGGCGTCGGCGGCGCGGTAGAAGCGGTCGAAGACCCGGATCAGGTCGTCGTCGGCGATCCCGGGCCCCCGGTCGCGCACCTCCACCCGCACCGTGCCCGGCCGGGCGGGGCCGGCGACGTGGATCTCCACGGGCGACCTGCCGTCCCGGTCGAACTTGACGGCGTTCTCGACCAGGTTGGACAGCGCCCGCGTGAGCATCCCGGGCCGCCCGTCGGTGGTGGTGTCGCCGCTCGCCCGGACCACGACCTTCCGCCCGCTGCGGCGCCGGGCCAGTCCCGCCACGTCCTCGGCGATGTCGGCGAGGTCGACCCGCTGCGGCGGCTCGGTGTCGGACTGGCCGGCCGCGAGGTCGACGAGCTCGTTGACCAGGTCGGTCAGCTCGCGGGCCTCCTGGGTGAGGTCGGCGACGAGTTCCTCCCGGGTGCCGGGCGGCAGTTCGTCGATGCGGCGCAGCAGGGAGATGTTGGTGCGCAGCGAGGTGAGCGGGGTGCGCAGCTCGTGCCCGGCGTCCTGGACCAGCCGGCGCTGGTCCTCCTCGGACTGGGCGAGCCGGCCCAGCATCCGGTCGAAGGCGCGGCCGAGGCGGCCCACCTCGTCGTGGCCGGCGACGGGCACCTGGATGCCGAGCCGGCGGGTGCGGGCGACGACCTCGGCGGCCCGGGTGAGGACGACGAGCCGACGGGTGATGCGCCGGGCCAGCCACCAGCCGAACAGCCCGGCGGCGACCACCACCGCCGCCATCAGGACCAGGGTGCGCCGCTGGAGGGTCCGCAGCAGGTCCTCCGTGTCGCTGAACTCCTGCGCGACCTGCACCGCGCCCCGGCTGCCGCCCAGGGAGACGGTCGCGACCCGGTAGATGTCGTTCCCGACGTCGACCTCCGCGTGCACCACCACCTCGCCGGCCGGGGCGGCACCCGCGATCCGGCGGTCGGCGGCGACCACCGGCAGCCCCGGGCTGCCCGGGTCGAAGACGCTGCCGTCCGGCCCGAGCACCTGCACGTCGGTCCGGGCGGGCCGCACCAGGTCGTGGCCGGGGGCGGTGGAGGAGAAGTCGACCGGTGTCATCCGGTTCTCCCGCACCTCGCCGCGCAGGTCCTGCACGACCTCGTCGAACACGGACTGCTGGTCCACCCGCACCAGCCGGGCGGCCGCGTTGTAGGAGAGGATGCCGACCAGGACGGTCACCGTGGCGGTGATCACCGCGAACGCCACCGCGAAGGTGGTGCCCAGCGACAGCAGCCCCCGCCGGGCGGCCGTCGGCCGGCGCGCACGGCCCGGGGCGCCCACAGCGCCAGGGGTGCCCACAGCGCCCGGGGTGCCCACAGCGCCCGGGGTGCCTCCCGCGCCCGCGGGCACGTCAGTCCTCCCGCAGCACGTAACCCACCCCGCGCACCGTGTGGATCAGCTGCGGCTCGTCGAGCTTGCGGCGCAGGTAGCCGACGTAGACGGCGAGGTTCTTGGAGCCGGGGCCGAAGTCGTAGCCCCAGATGCGGTCGTAGATGGTGGCGTGGTCCAGGACCACGCCCGCGTTGCGGATCAGCAGTTCCAGCAGCTCGAACTCGGTGCGGGTCAGCTCCAGCTCCCGTCCGCCCCGCCAGGCCCGGCGGGCCTGCGGGTCCATGCGCACCCCGGCCGCCTCGACGACGCGCCCGGGGGCCGCCGGCTCCGGCGGCCCGGCGGCGGGGGTCCGGCCGCCGTTCTCCGGGTCGGGCCGGGCCCGGCGCAGCAGGGCGCGCAGCCGGGCGAAGACCTCCTCGACGTCGAACGGCTTGACCACGTAGTCGTCGGCGCCCGCGTCCAGTCCCGCGATCCGGTCGGCGGTCTCCACCAGCGCCGTCAGCATCAGCACGGGCGTGCGGTCGCCCTCGGCGCGCAGCACCCGGCACACCTGGAGTCCGTCGATGCCGGGCATCATCACGTCCAGCACCAGCACGTCGGGCCGGCTGCGGTGGACCTGGGCCAGGGCCTCGACGCCGTCGGCGACCGCCGTGACCCGGTAGCCCTCCAGGGTCAGGGCGCGTTCCAGGGCGTTGCGGATGGCGCGGTCGTCTTCGGCGAGCAGAACGGTGTGCGGCACGGGCCCAGTGTGCCAACCGTTCCCGTCCCCCGGCCCCGGCGGAGGACGCCGGGGCCCGCTTCTTACCCGGGTCTCACCCGGTGGGCCGCAGCGCGGCCAGCTGCTCCTCGAACGGCACCACCGTCAGTCCCCCGGCCGTGTCCTCCCCGGCCGTGTCCCCGCCCGTCGGCCGGGCGGCGGACGACGCTCCCATCAGCGCGGCCAGCTCGCCGGCCGCCCGCGTGATGCGCCCGTCCAGGCCCTCGGCGCCCCAGTCCTCGGAGGCGGCGTACACGCCGGTCGGGACGACGACGGCCTTGAGGTGGGCGAAGAGCGGACGCAGCGCGTGGTCCAGGACGAGCGAGTGCCGGGCGGTGCCGCCGGTGGCGGCGATCAGCACCGGCTTCCCGGCGAGGGCCTCCTCGTCGTGGACGCTCAGCGTGTCGAAGAACGACTTGAACAGTCCGCTGTACGACGCCGAGAACACCGGCGTGACCACGATCAGTCCGTCGGCCGCCGCCACCGCGTCGAACGCGTCGGCCAGTGCCCGCTCCGGGAAACCGCTGGTGAAGTTGTGCGCGATCGCCACGGCGAGGTCGCGCAGCTCGATCACCCGCACCTCGGCCGAGGTCGGTCCGGCGGCCGCGGCGGCCAGTCGGTCGCCGAGCAGCCGGGTGGACGACGGCACGCTCAGTCCCGCCGATACGACGACGAGCTTCATGCCCGGGCCCCTTCCTCTTCCTTCTTCTGGGCGGCGGCTTCCTTCGCGCCGGCCAGCAGCGAACCGTGGGTGGGCGCGTCCGGCACCTCGGCCGGCCGGCCCTTGGCGAACTCCTCGCGCAGCACCGGCACGACCTCCTCGCCCAGCAGGTCGAGCTGCTCCAGCACGGTCTTCAGCGGCAGACCGGCGTGGTCCATCAGGAACAGCTGGCGCTGGTAGTCGCCGGCGTACTCGCGGAAGGACAGCGTCTTCTCGATCACCTGCTGCGGGGACCCCACGGTCAGCGGGGTCTGCTCGGTGAACTCCTCCAGCGAGGGCCCGTGCCCGTAGACCGGCGCGACGTCGAAGTACGGCCGGAACTCGCGCACGGCGTCCTGCGAGTTCTTCCGCATGAACACCTGCCCGCCGAGACCGACGATGGCCTGCTCGGGCGTGCCGTGCCCGTAGTGGGCGTACCGGTTCCGGTACAGCTCGACCATCTGCTTGGTGTGGTGGGCCGGCCAGAAGATGTTGTTGTGGAAGAAGCCGTCGCCGTAGTACGCGGCCTGCTCGGCGATCTGCGGCGAGCGGATCGAGCCGTGCCAGACGAACGGCGGTACGCCGTCCAGCGGGCGGGGCGTGGAGGTGAAGCCCTGCAGCGGGGTGCGGAACTTCCCCTCCCAGTCGACGACGTCCTCGCGCCACAGCCGGTGCAGCAGGGCGTAGTTCTCGACGGCGAGGTTGATGCCCTGCCGGATGTCCTGCCCGAACCAGGGGTACACCGGTCCGGTGTTGCCGCGTCCCATCATCAGGTCGACCCGGCCGTCGGCCAGGTGCTGGAGCATCGCGTAGTCCTCGGCGATCTTCACCGGGTCGTTGGTGGTGATCAGCGTGGTGGAGGTGGAGAGGATCAGCCGCTCGGTGCGGGCCGCGATGTAGCCGAGCATGGTGGTCGGCGAGGACGGCACGAACGGCGGGTTGTGGTGCTCCCCGGTCGCGAAGACGTCCAGGCCCACCTCTTCGGCCTTCAGGGCGATGGCGACCATGGCCTTGATGCGCTCGCGCTCGGTCGGCGTACGCCCCGTGGTCGGGTCGGGGGTGACGTCCCCGACGGTGAAGATCCCGAACTGCATGGCCGCTCATCCTCCAGGTTGTTTACGCTTCAACTATACCCGTGAACGGCTCCCCCTCGCCCCCTATTCCCAC
>NZ_MSGP01000919.1 GCF_002078235.1 Streptomyces viridosporus | reverse complement strand
CCTCGGGCTCCTCGACGCCCTCACCCGACTGCCCGGCCCCCGCGGCTCCGTCCTCGTGGCCGCCACCGCCGGCACCACCGACACCGGCCTCATCGACCCCCTGCCCGACATCGCCGCCCGCTGCACCGCCCACGGCGCCCGCCTCCACATCGACGCCGCCTACGGCGGCGCCCTCCTCTTCAGCGACCACCACCGCGCCAAGCTCACCGGCCTCGACGCCGCCCACACCATCACCCTCGACCTGCACAAACTCGGCTGGCAGCCCGTCCCCGCCGGCCTCCTCACCGTCCGCGACGCCCACGACCTCGCCGCCCTGCACCACCGGACCGACTACCTCAACGCCGACGACGACACCGAAGCCGGACTCCCCGACCTCCTCGGCCGCTCCCTGCGCACCACCCGACGCCCCGACGTCCTCAAACTCGCCGTCACTCTCAAAACCCTCGGCCGCACCGGCCTCGGCACCCTCGTCGACCAGGTCTGCGCCCACGCCCGGGAGTTCGCCGACCTCGTCCACGACGACCCCCGCTTCCACCTCCACGACCGGCCCGCCATCAGCACGGTCCTCTTCCGGCCCGCACACGCCACCGACACGGCCGTCGCCGCCGTACGACGCCACCTCCTCACCACCGGCCGCGCCGTCCTCGGCCGCGCCCGCGCCGACGGACGGCTCTGGCTCAAGGCCACCCTCCTCAACCCCGCCACCCACCCCGACGACCTGCGCGCACTCCTCACCCTCGTGC
>NZ_MSGP01000918.1:254-752 GCF_002078235.1 Streptomyces viridosporus | reverse complement strand
TCGCGGTGGGGACGACGGCCGTGCGGGCGGTGGAGTCGGCGGCCGGGGCGGACGGGGTGGTGCGGGCCCGTGCGGGGTGGACCGATCTGGTGGTGACGCCGGAGCGCGGGGTGCGGGTGGTGGACGGGCTGCTGACCGGGCTGCACGAGCCGGAGGCCTCGCACCTGCTGATGCTGGAGGCGGTCGCGGGGCGGGCGGCGGTCGACCGCGGGTACGAGGAGGCGCTGCACGGGCGCTACCTGTGGCACGAGTTCGGGGACGTCCACCTGGTACTGCCGGAGGAGGACCCTCACACACCGCATTGCTCCAGCAACCAGGAGTGAGAAACACGGGTGGGCGGTGTGAGGCCTCGCATAGGGCGCACATCACGTACGAACCGGGTTAGGAGCACGATACCGGTCATATAAGCGGCTCATACAGTCCCATATGCCCGATTCGCCCATCCGTGATCCACTACCCGACTTCGTACGTCACATCTTTGCCTCACCATTTTGCGGC
>NZ_MSGP01000918.1:0-186 GCF_002078235.1 Streptomyces viridosporus | reverse complement strand
GCCGAGCAACGCGTCGACGAGCACCACGAGCGAGGTCGCCGCGCCCACCGCGAAGGTGGCGTACAGCACCGAGCCGATCAAGGACGTCAAGGCCGACATCACCGGCCCGGCGGCCGGTGCCGACCTGAAGATCGAGAAGATCGACGCGAAGTTCGAGGCGGAGAGGGAGGCCGCGGCCCGGGCCGC
>NZ_MSGP01000917.1 GCF_002078235.1 Streptomyces viridosporus | reverse complement strand
TCGGCTCAGGTGACCACCGATTTTCGACCCGTTGCTCGATCCGCCGCAGCACGTCGGCCGTAAGCGGCAGACGGTCGCCTGTGCGGGCCACGTTGCGTCCGGGGTCAGAACGGCGGTTCCTCCGTGCAGCCGCCGGTCCAGACTCCACGGGCGTATCGAGCGTGTGCGGCAATGTCAGCGGGACTCTCCAAGGCGGTGATCTCGTAGCCCCAGCTCTTGAGTGCGTCCAGACAGCGGTTGCGGTGGTAGCGGTTGGTACTGGTGGCAAGGAGGAAGCTGAAACGACACGGTCGAAAACACGCACTTCTGGATATTCGTCGAGGTCATCAGCGTTGGCATGACGCTCGGCGACGGCAAGGCACTCGTCGTCGGCGTCTTAGGCGAGTGATCCTAGCCAGTCCAGTAGGGCCGCCCTCACCGGACAGTCTCCTCGGATCGGCGCTGTCGCTCAGCATGGTCTGGGCAACGCGGCTCCTGGACTGTCCGGTTGGCCAGCAGGGTAGGGCTCTGTCCT
>NZ_MSGP01000916.1 GCF_002078235.1 Streptomyces viridosporus | reverse complement strand
GCGCAGCACCAGGGTGTTGACGAAGAAGCCGACGAGCTGCTCGGTCTCGACGCGTTCCCGGTTGGCGACGACGGTGCCGACGGCGACGTCGTGCTGCCCGGTGCGGAAGGCGAGCGCGGCCTGGAAGGCGGCCAGCACGGTCATGTAGGTGGTGGTGCCGGCGCGGCGGCCCAGTGCGGCGAGCGCGTCGGTGAGGGCGGGCGGCAGGGTGACGCGGTGGACGGCCCCCCGGCCGGAGGGAGTCTCCGGCCGGGGGTGGTCGGTGGGCAGCTCCAGCGGGGTGAGCCCGGCCAGGCGGGTGCGCCAGTGCTCCAGCGCGGCGGACTGGTCGTCCTCGCGCTGCCGGATCGCGTAGTCGATGTAGTCCAGCGGCAGTTCGGGCAGTTCCGCGGCGCGTCCCCGTGTTCTGGCGCGGTACAGCTCGGCCAGGTCGCGGACGAGGAGGTCGAGGGACCAGCCGTCGGAGACGATGTGGTGCATGCCCAGGACGAGGACGTGGTCCTCGGCGGCGGCGCGCACCAGGGTGGCGCGGAAGGCGGGTTCGCGGGCGAGGTCGAAGGGGCGCAGGGCGGCCGCGTGCACGGCGGCGGCCAGCCGGCGTTCGCGGTCCCCGGCGTCCTCGCCGGTCACCTCGGTCACGTCCAGGACCGCGCCGCCCGCGGGCAGGACCCGCTGGTGGGGGACGCCCTCGTGCTCGGGGAAGACCACGCGCAGCTGCTCGTGCCGGGCGGCCAGGTCGGCGACGGCGGCGGTGAGGGCCGGCACGTCGAGCGGGCCGGTCAGGCGCCAGGCGGCGGGGAGCAGGTAGGTGGGCGCGCCGGGGTCGAGCCGGTCCAGGAAGTACAGGCGCTGCTGGGCCGCGGACAGCGGGATCCGCTCCGGGCGCGGCCGGACCCGGGCCGGGCCGGTGTCCCGGGCGGCGGCCCGGCCGC
>NZ_MSGP01000915.1 GCF_002078235.1 Streptomyces viridosporus | reverse complement strand
AGGCGGCCGCCTCCGTCTCGTCCCCGTCGTCCGCCGCACCCGGCCAGGGCACCGGCGCGGTGACCCTGAACATGCCGTTCGACACCGGTGGCGGCAACGGCAAGGGCATCGTCACGATCGACCTCGACCCCGCGGGGGTGGGCGACAACGACCTGCACCTCTATGTGGAGCGCACGGACGGCGAGGCCTTCGACGTCCCCGAGGTGAAGGTCGCCCTCACCCTCTCCGCCCAGGACATCGGACCGCTGCCGGTCGTCCCCGACCGCGTCGCCACCGGACACTGGTCGGCGAGCGGCGTGCAGATCCCGATGGCGGGCGACTGGAAGATCGAGGTGACCGTGCGGACGTCCGACATCGACCAGGTGACCGTCTCCAAGAACGCGAAGATCGGCTGAACCACCATGGCTGACCAGTCCATTCCGCAGGCCCGCACCCCGGAGGCCGCCCAGGAGGGAGCCACCGCACAGAGCACCGGGACCACCGGGGCGTCCGGGAAGGGCCTGTCCCGACGACGGTTGCTCGGCACCGCCGGGGCCACCGGGCTCGTGCTCGGTGCGGCGGGCGGAGGAGCCGTGGGATACGCGGCGGCGCCCGTCGGGGCCGCTCCGCTGACCTCGGTGGGTGCCGGGCGGGTGATGTTTCACGGGAAACGTCAGCCCGGCATCACCGAGAGGCTCCAGGCCCGCGGTCATCTGATCGCCTTCGACCTGGCGCCCGGCGCCGGCCGC
>NZ_MSGP01000914.1:457-811 GCF_002078235.1 Streptomyces viridosporus | reverse complement strand
GGACGGCACCTACCTGGTGCACGGCACCCACACCAACTGGGTGATCCTCACGGAGGGGGACGCCGTCACACTGATCGACACCGGCTACCCCGGCGACCGCGAGCGGCTCCTCGACTCGCTGGCGCAGGTGGGCTTCTCCCCGGAGGCGGTGGCCGCCGTGCTGGTCACCCACGCCCACACCGACCACCTGGGCTCCGCCGAACACCTGCGGGCCGCGTACGGCACGCCCGTCCACGCCCACGAGGCCGAAGTCCCGCACGTCCGGCGGGACTTCCTCCACCAGGTGAGCGTCGGGCGGGTCCTGCGCAACGGCTGGCGCCCGGGTGTGCTGCCCTGGGCGCTGCGCGCCCTGCG
>NZ_MSGP01000914.1:0-381 GCF_002078235.1 Streptomyces viridosporus | reverse complement strand
CATCCCACCTCGCGGCTCGGGGGGCCGCAACTGCTGCCGGACATGTTCCACCACGAGCGCGCCGCCGCCGTGGCCTCGCTGGACGTCCTGGCGGCGCTGGAGGGCGACCTGCTGCTGCCCGGGCACGGGCCGCTGCACGAGGGACCGGTCCGGGACGCGGCCCGCCTGGCCCGCGAGCGCGCGGAATAGGGTGGGTGAGGACCACCCACGAGACGAGGACACCCCTGGCATGGCCCTGCAGATCAACGCGACCAACCCGGAGCACCCCGCTCTCCTGTTGGCGCTGCCGTGGCACCTGCCCCTGGAGGAGTGGCCGGAGGAACACCTGGTGCCGCTGCCGCGCGGCATCTCCCGGCACGTGGTGCGCTACGCCCGCGCCGG
>NZ_MSGP01000913.1 GCF_002078235.1 Streptomyces viridosporus | reverse complement strand
GTGCTTGACCAGCTCGACGGTGACGTCGCTGCGGAAGACGGGCTCGGCCATGGGAAGGGCCTCCGGTCGTGGGAAGGGGCGGTGGCTTCAGTGTCGCGGCGCCGGGCGCGGAGGTTCCCCGCGCGCGGACGTACGATGTCGAACGTGAGCACGACCAGCAGTGAGAGACCTGCCCCGCCAGCCCCCGAGTGCGCGCCCGCCTACGTAGGACCGTGCCAGGGCTGTCAGCATCCGACGCACCGGTACGGGCCGGGCGGGAACCCGCTTTGCGTGCTCTGTACCCGGTACCTGGAGGAGTGGCGGGCCCGCGGTGGGAAGGGTCCGTCGGCTCGGCCGTAGGCTCCTGACGTGCTCCTCTCCGATCAAGACCTCCTCGCCGCGATATCCGGCGGCCGGCTCGGCATCGAACCGTTCGATGAGGCGATGCTTCAGCCCGCCTCCATCGACGTCCGCTTGGACCGCGCCTTCCTAGTGTTCGAACACCCGATCGATTACAGTGCAGGTCACGGTCGTGGCGCGCGCCTCCTGGTGACCGCAGCTAGCCAGTGGCTGCACGCCACGACCGTGACCTGCAC
>NZ_MSGP01000912.1:651-847 GCF_002078235.1 Streptomyces viridosporus | reverse complement strand
CTCCTCGGCGGCGTCCGCGTCCAGTCCGGCACAGGCCGGGGGCAGCCCGACGAAGATCCGCTCGGCGATCCCGGCGGCGACCTCGGCCAGCGCCGCGGTGTCCGTGCCGCGCACATCGCCGTACCGCAGCGAGCGCACCAGCGCGGGCAGGGCCTGGGCGAGGTGACCGACGTCCGTGTCCAGGGCGGCCCGGTCG
>NZ_MSGP01000912.1:0-602 GCF_002078235.1 Streptomyces viridosporus | reverse complement strand
CCGTGCTCCCGCGCGAGGCGGCCGGCTCGCCCCATGCGATGCCGAGCAGCCGCAACCGGTGCAGCAGCCTGCTGCGCCCGGCGTCGATCTCCTTGCGCAGGTCGAGCTCCAGCTCCCGCTCCGCGGCCTCCGGCTTCAGCCGCAGCCTGCGCCGGGTCCGTGCGAGGTCCCGCTGCAACGGCACGGCGGGCGCCGTCGCCGGCACCTCCCCCAGGACGTCCCCGACGACCAGCCGGTCGTGCACCAGCGCCAGCGGAACGTCGGAGCCCTCGCACATCACCGCCCGCACCGCGTCGGTCGTCTCGCCCAGTCCGGGCAGCGGCCGGCCCCGCACCGCGGCCAGCGTCCCCGCCAGCCGTACGGCCTCGATGACGTGTGCGGACGACACGATCCGGTCCTCGTCCCGCAGCAGTCCCGCCACCTTGGTCATCCACCGCTCGACCGGCCGGTCCGGGGCTTCGAACAGGTGCCCGTACCAGCCCGGGGAGTCGATGCCCGCGCCGTATCCGCTCGCCCGGGACAGCCTGCGGTGGGTCCACGGCACCCAGGTCATGTCCGTCCTGACCTTGGGCAGTCCCTTCAGCGCGGCCCGGTCGGCGGCG
>NZ_MSGP01000911.1 GCF_002078235.1 Streptomyces viridosporus | reverse complement strand
GGGCGGCGAGGTTCACGTTGTAGCAGTTCTCGATCAGGATCGCGTTGTTGCCGGTGTTCGAGAGCGTCACCCGGTCGATCGTCGCGCCGCCGCTCTCGGAGACGCAGAACACGCCGCGCCCGCCGCCGCGCGCGACGACCTCGCCGACGCGGATGTTGGTGGCGTAGGAACTGCCGATCCGCCCGTTGCGGTTGGCCATGCGGAAGGCGGCGTAACCGGTGCCGGTGCCCGCGTTCTCCGCGTCGACCCTGGAGACCGTGGCGTTGACGGTCTGGTTCAGCAGCAGTCCCGACTCGCCCACGTTGCGGGCGGTCACCGTGCCGACGGTGAGGCCGTCGACGCCGTACGTCTCCACGGCGTGGCTGGAGGCGCCGGAGACGTAGACGTTGTCGATGCGGACGTTGCGCGTCCACTGGCTGGTGTCGCCGCGGTTGTCGATGCGGACCCCGAGGCCGGAGGACAGGCGCATGTCGATCTGGCCGAGGACCACGTTCTGCACGTTGCGCAGGAAGATGCCGTACAGCGGGGCGCCGGTGACGTTCAGGTTCTGGACCTCGATGTCCCGGGTGCCGCGGGAGTAGACCGGGGCCTGGTCGCCGGAACCGCTGCCGGTGACGTTGATGGTGCCGCAGACGTCGAGCACGGTGTAGCTGGGCAGCGAGATGCGCGAACCGGCGGAGATCGAGCCCGAGCCGCGGACCACCACCCGCTCCTTGCCGGTGCGGCCGGAGGTCAGGCTGTTGATCGCCGCCTGGACGGCCGCGCGCATGTCGGTGCCGGTGTACACGGTGCTGCCGCCGCGCCGGGCGGTCCAGGTGCTGCCGCTCTGCACGGCCTCGGCCTGGTAGGAGCCGTCACCGCAGGCGGCGGCCCGGGTGGGGGCCGGGG
>NZ_MSGP01000910.1 GCF_002078235.1 Streptomyces viridosporus | reverse complement strand
GTGCAGCAGGTGGTCGACGGCGGGCCGCAGGGCCCTGACGACGGCGGGGAGGTCGTCGGGGCCCTGGGGCCGCGGCCGGGCGGGCGGCGGCGCGGAGCCCAGGCGGATGCCGTCCAGGATGCGGACCACGGTGGTGAGCAGCCAGTCGTGCAGGGCGAGGTCGTCGCAGAGTCCGGCGACCTCGGCGCTGCGGGTGCCCTCGGGGACGCGCAGCCGTACGGTGCGCAGCTCGTCCTCGGCGAGGGTGAACCGCTCGATCGACGGGCCGTCGCCGGGGTCCGCGGGCAGGGCCACCCAGCGGAGCCGGGTGGGCCGGGACCTGAGGGGCGGCCGCTGGTCGAGCAGGGGGTGGCGCAGCAGCCGCGTGAGCAGCCCGTCGGCGATCAGGCCGACGTCGAGCTCGCCGTGCCGCCCGCCGCCGAGCAGCCCTTGGGCGACCGCCTCGCGGGGCAGCTTCCCGAACGGCTCGACCACTCCGGGCCGCACCAGGTAGTGCCCCCAGGGGCGGCGGTGGTCGGGACCGGCGGCGGGGACGCGGAAGTACGCGGAGCTCTGCAGGACGCGTCCCTCGGTGAGCGAGGCCCGTGCGGCGACCGTGCCGACCGCGCGGACCCG
>NZ_MSGP01000091.1 GCF_002078235.1 Streptomyces viridosporus | reverse complement strand
CCGTGGGGACTGCGCCGCATGGCGCCCTACCCGGCCCCCGCCCCCTCGTACGCCCGCGTCGAGCTGGACCCGGTCACCCAGACCGGCCGCTACTTCGACGCCGCCGGACAGGTCGTGGAGATGCCCGGCCACGGGACCAGCACCGGCACCCGACCCGCCACCAACACCGGCAACCCCTCCGACGGGTCGCGGCCCGGCGGCAGCGGTGGCGGCGACCAGGACAGCGGAAACGACACCGACCAGTGACCGACACGAGTCCGGTCCTGGTCGTCACCAACCTGGACGACCCCACGACCGACCTGGTGATCGACGAGCTGCACCGCCGGGGCGTCCCGGTGGTGCGGTTCGACTCCGGGGACTTCCCCGGCACCCTGTCGTTCGCGGCCACCCTCACGGCGCACGGGATCGACGGCACGCTGACCACGCCCACGCGCACGGCGGACCTGTCCCGGGTCCGCTCCCTGTACTACCGCAGGCCCTCCGGGTTCACCTTCCCCCACCTCGACCCCCAGACCGAGCGCTTCGCCCTCACCCAGGCCCGCTACGGGCTCGGCGGGGTCATGGCGTCGCTGCCCGGCTGCCTCTACGTCAACCACCCGCACCGCATCGGCGACGCCGAGTTCAAGCCCTCCGGGCTCACCGCCGCCGCCGCGTGCGGATTCCGTCTGCCACCCACGACGATCACCTCCTGCCCGGTCGCCGCACGCGCCTTCGCCGAGACCCACGGCCCGGTGATCTACAAGCCACTGTCCACGCCGCTGTACCGGATCGAGGGCGTCTCCTGCACGGTGGAGGTGCGCGAGGTCACCGCCGACGAGATCGACGACACGGTGGCCGGCACCGCCCACCTCTTCCAGCAGCGGATCGACAAGACCGGTGACGTGCGCGTGACCGTCATCGGCGACCGGGTCTTCTGCGTCCGGATCGACTCGGACCTGCTGGACTGGCGCACCGACTACACACGGCTCCGCTACCACGTGGTCCAGCCGCCGCCGGGCGTCCCCGAGGCCCTGCGCGCCTATCTCGACCACTTCCGGCTGGTGTTCGGCGCTTTCGACTTCGCCGTGGACCGGCAGGGGCGATGGTGGTTTCTGGAGTGCAATCCCTCCGGGCAGTGGGCGTGGCTGGAACCGGAGACCGGGCTGCCGATGGTGGCGGCGATGGCGGATCTCCTGGAGAGGAGGACGGCGTGAACGACGAGGAGTTGAGGGCACGGCTCGTCGAGCGGCTGACCGCCGGCGGCCACCTGCGGACCGGGCCCTGGCAGGAGGCCGTGTCCGCGGTGCCGCGCCACGCGTTCCTGCGCGGAGGCTTCTTCCAAGAGGTCGACGGCTCGTCGCCCACCGCCTGGACCCCGGTCATGCCGGACGATCCGCGGTGGCCGGCGGCCTGTTACGACGACGTCTCCCTGGTGACGCAGGTCGCCGGGACCATCGTGCCCGGGGACGTCCGCGGGGAGATCATGCGCGCTCCCACCTCGTCCAGCACGATGCCCGGCCTGGTCGTGCGCATGCTGGAGGACCTCCGGGTCGACGCCGGTCACCGTGTCCTGGAGATCGGCACGGGCACCGGATACTCCACCGCCCTGATGTGCCACCGGCTCGGCGACGACGCGGTGACCTCCGTCGAGGTCGACGCGGACGTGTCCACCCGCGCCCGCGCCGCGCTGGGGCACTGCGGGTTCGCCCCGGACCTGATCGTCGGCGACGGCCTCGCCGGACACGGGGCCGGGGCCCCCTACGACCGGGTGATCGCCACCTGCGGGCTCCTCACCGTCCCCCGCGAGCTGATCGAGCAGACCCGCCCCGGCGGGATCGTGCTCGTCACCCTCTGCGGCTGGCTGTACTCCTCCGAACTGGCCCGGCTCACCGTCCACGAGGACGGCACGGCATCCGGCCGCCTCCTCGGCGGGCAGATCTCCTTCATGCTCGCCAGGCCACACCTGCCGCCCTCACTGGGGCTGCTCCCCGACCTCGACGAGGGCGACGAACGGCAGGCCGTCCTCGGCACCGACGCGATCGACGACTGGAACACCCGGTTCGTCGCCCAACTCGCCGCACCACGCGCCCAGCACGTCACCCTCGTCCGCGACGGCCGCACGGAGCACCTGTTCCTCGACGCCGACACCGGCGCCTGGGCCATGCTGCGGGAGCACGACGGCCGGTGGACGGTCCGGCAGAACGGGCCGTCCCGCATCTGGGACGCCGTCGAGGAGCACATCACCCGCTGGCGCGGCGCCGGAGCCCCGCCGCTGGAGCAGTTCGAGATCACCCTCACCTCCGAACAGCCGTCGATCACCTGGCCCGGCCGCTGACCCGCGTCCCATGCCTGTGCTCCGCCCCACCGGCACCACGGGGCGGAGCGCTTCGCTCCGACGAGAACCCGAAGACCGATCACCCCATCACGCAGCCCTCGGTGCAGGAACGACTTCGGATCTCGCAGGACGTGCCGCAGTCCCGCCGCGAGCGGCACGACCGTCATGGCGAAGAGGACCCAGAACACGAACGCGGCTCCGGGCACGAGGTCGTGGACGGTGCAGCCCTCCCACTGGCAGTAGGCCCGCGGCGGAAACGGGGTGGAGACTCCCGAGACCTCCCCGCCCCTGATAACGCCCTCACCCATCGGCCCCCTGGACAGGGATCGGTCTCCGGAAGGATGCGGGTTGCTATTGAAGCCATTGGTCGGCACGGTCACCTGCTCCCTCACTGCGGTGTGCGGCCGGGGAGCAGTGGGGCCCGGCGCCGGCGCGCCGGGCCCGATGGCAGGGTCACCGTGGTCAGTTGACGAAGTCCACGATGACGTCGGCAGTTCCCGCAACGTGGTCGGTATCTCCTGCGTAGCTGACGGTGTACCGGTACCAGCCCGGTAGGGGTGGGCTGTCGCGGAACGTGAAAGTGCCGCCGGCTGCCACGGGGACGTCGGCGATCGGCACGCCGTCACGTGTCACCGTGACCCGGGCGTTGGCCGGATGCGGCACCAGGGAACTCAGCGTTCCGTGGACGGTCAGACTCTTCCCGAACCGGCTTGTCGCCGGCGCCTGCAATGTGATGTCGCTGGAGGCCTTGTGGACATCGGTGACGATGTCGAGGGTCACTTCGCCCAAGTACGGGAGGCGGGCGGCGAACAGGCGGTTGCCGTCCGGGGCCCAGGCCACGCCGCGTGCCAGCAGGTCCATGGAGGGCCAGGAAAGCGCGATCTTGCGTATCGCGGTGGTCGAGCCGGGCTGGTAGAGGTAGACGTCCCAGTCCCCTCCGGCCACGATCCCCGCGGCGACCATGCCGTTGGGGGCGATGGCGACCGAGTTGGGGTAGGGACCGGTCTCGTATCTGCCGGTCTCGGTCAGGTCCGAGATCCGCCACTGCGAGTGGAAGTAGTCGGATCCGTAGGCGGTGACGATGGTCTGCCCGTCCGGGGTCATGGCCAGGTCGGAGACGCCGCCGATGGCGTCACTGTGGGCGGTCTCCTGGGCGGTTCCGGAACTCACGTCGTACACTCGCGTCCCGGGCACGGTTTCGCCCCCCACGGCGACGAGCCGGTCGGGGAAGGCCGGTGAAGCGGCGAGCTGCGGCTTGCCGTACCACACGGCCTCGTCTCCCAAGTCAACCACCGGATCGGCATCGGCAACGCTGATCGAACCGATGCCGGCGTCGAAGAGGTTCGCCTGGTAGGAGAACCAGAGCTTCCCGCCCGCAACGGCGAGGTTCTCCGGTTCCGTGTCCGCCCCGGTGGCGAACCGGCGCGTCTCGGTCAGTGTGGTGGTGTCGACGGCGGCGATTGCGTCGGCTTCCGGCAGGGCCACGTACAGGGTGGACTCGTCCCGGGACAGGGTCATGCCGCGGGCCCCGTCGAGCCCTTCGATCGTCTTGAGCACCCGTCCGTCGTGGTCGGTGGCCACCACGACATCGTCGTAGGGTGCGCTGATGTACACGTGGTGGCTGTCAGCAAGGGTCTGCCAGTGCGACCTCACCGGCAGGACGATGCCGTCCGCGGCCCGAGCCGGGCCTGGACTGACGAACAAGGTCAGTGATGCGATGATCGCGGCAAGCACCGTCCCCGCCACGAATCTTCGTATGTGCACGTGCATGAGCTCCATTCAGTAACCGATCGACTGCGCGATGCGATCAAAGAGCCAACTCTAAGGGCAGGCAATGACGTTGGAACTGGACTGCTGCACGGCTCAATCGCTCCGTGCCTCTACCGATCGCCCTGCTGCCGGCACTCGCGTCGACCGGTTGCCCGACTGCTCGACGACCAGCTCGACCGGGTTGTTGCCGCAGGTCGCGTTCGAGCAGGGGCACACCTGGTGGGCCTGCTCCAGCAGGTTGCGACTGCTCTCCTGATCCACACCGGGTGCCCCGACCCTCGTCCCCCAGGACGCGGAACAGCGCCGGATCGGCGTGGCCTTGCAGTGATCCGCCCGTCGGAAGAGCAGCCCGTTCACGGCCGGAGGCGTTCCCTGCGGATCGGAGCGGACATGACCCTGCTCGCGAACCGGCGAGGCGGCGTACTCGGACGCTTCCCCACCCTCGATACAGGACGCGAGCCGGATACCCGAGCAGTCCTGACGCCTCGCCAACTCGGTTGGGAACCGGGCATCCTGGCCGGTGAAGGGAGTGGTTCACCCGGTGCCGGTTCCCGTGCCGGGATCACCTCTCCGCATCCCCGTACACCCGTATACCGAAGGAAGCCGTTTCGATGACTGTCCCTGCTCCCCCACCACCTCCTCCCTCCACCCCGCCGACTCCCGCCACCGGTCGTCGCGCTCCCTCCCGGTGGATCGCGCCGGTGGTGGCCGCCGTCGTCGCCGCCGGTGCGGGCACGGGCCTCGGCTGGCTCCTGTGGGCCGGGCCGGACAGCGCGGCCTCCGGGACCGGCTTGGACAACGCGGCGGCCGATGCGGCGGGCGCCTGCCAGGCGTGGAAGCGGGTTCCGGCGTTCAGCACGCTGTACAGCGGCAACGAGGACGCCTCGGCCCACTTCGACCGCGCCGTCGGTGCTGCCTCCCTGGCCCAGACCGCGGCCCGACTGGACGACCGCTACAAAGCTCTGGGCGAGGTCTTCCAGGACATCCACATGCGCCTGCGGACCTACAAGGTGGAGGGCGCCGAAGCGGAGGCGGCCCACGAGAAGGTGACCACCCTCTGCGCCGATCTGGACGGCTGAAGGGCGAACGCCGCACCCCGCCCCGCGTCCCGCCGCGGACATCCGGCCGTCGCCCCGACTCAGTCCGGGGACACGCGCCTGGCCCTCCCGTCGCTCCGGCCGCGACGCCGTACGTACGAGCCGGGGAGCGGGCCCGCCACGGCGCCCGCCTGTGCGCGCTCGCGCAGCGGGGCCAGGGCCTGTGGGGCCCGTACCAGTTCCGCCGGCAGCCCTTCGGCGGGGACGAGCGCGCACACGTGCCTGCCCTCGCGCTTACAGCGCCCGCCTGTACACCCGCGCCCCCGTGTCCCAACGCGGCGCCGATGGCGTGACGAGGCGCTAGGGTTGCGCCTCAAGGGGAGGACACCGGGCGGCCGTTGTGCCGCTCGCCGAAGCAACGCGCGGAGACGGCAGCCGGGGCCCGCGCCCCGCGGCTCAACCGACCGCGGAACAGTCTGGGGGGAACGCGCCGTGACAGACGCGCCGACGCACGCTGCCGACACCGACACGGACGAAGCCGGCGACGCCGCCGACCGGAAGGTCGTCGAGCAGGAGCAGGCCGAGATCAAGGACTTCGTCAAGGGCCTGAGCGCGGACGACATCAAGTCGGGCAACTGGTTCACCAAGCTCGCCGCTCACGCCATGAACGCGTACACCGAGAAGGTCGACTGGCAGTACTTCCAGGACCGGTACGCGGGCGTGCCCGCGGACGTCATCGTGGATCAGCGGATCAAGATGGCGGCCCGGTACGCCGCGCTCGAAGGCGGGCTCTCCGCCGGGGCCTACACGGCGACCGTCGCCGCCACCATCGGGAGCCTCGGGGGTGCCTCACCGGCGACCGTCCCCGCGGCCGTGGCGACCGTGATGGTCGACGTCGCGTTCATCACCCAGCTCCAGCTCCGCCTGGCCTACGACATCTCCGTCCTCTACCGGGTCCCGCTCGACGTGCACGACCCCGAGGACTTGTGGAAGCTCATCCGTGTGGCCCTCACCATCAAGAGCGGGGAAGCGGCCAACAAGACCGCGGCCAAAGCGGTCCCCGCCCTGGTGCGACCGCTGGTCAAGCGCTTCTACTCGAAATCGGTGCTCGCCGCCGGGAAGGCGCTCCCCGTCGTCGGGAAGCACCTCCTGCAGCGCAACGTCATCAAGATCGGCATCCCCCTGGTCGGCGTCCCCCTCGCCGTCCTGCTGAACCGCTACACGACCCTCCTCGCCGGCCGGCACGCGCGGGCCGTCTTCCGGAACGAGGCGCGGGTGATCGAACTCGCCGAGGGGATGAGCCGGAGCAGCCGGCACCCGCAGTTGATGCTGTGGGTCGCCTGGCTCGTCATCAGGGCGAACGCGAACACGAAGGCCAAGATCGCGGACGACGAGGCGCTGCTGATGCGGCATCTGGTGAGGCTGGTCCGGGAGCGGCACGAGGTGGTCGACGAGCAGTTCGCGCACGTCGTCGACATCGACCCGGCCGAGGTGTGGAGGCGCGTGGACGCCGAGCCGGGCGATCTCGGCGACGTCCTCGACGCGGCGGAGCGCGTGGCCACCGTGGACGGTGACGTCAACTCCCGTGAGAAGGCGGTCCTCGCGGAGCTTCGGGAGCGGTGCCGCCGGGGATGATCCCGTCGTGCGGCAGCGCTCTCGCGCCACTCCCCCGCCGCGACCCGGCGGCCGTGTACAGCGCGCGGCCGTACAGGCGTCACTCCTGGTGACACGCCCGGCCCGGCCGCAACGCTGGCCGCATGCACACACCGCTTTACCCTCTCCCCGGTGCCGCGGGGACCAGTGAGTTCGCGATGTCGTTCACCTCGACCCCCCGGGCGCCCGGCTGGCGCGGCTGTTCGTCGCGCACTGCCTGGACGCCTGGGGCCACCCCTATGACAGCGAGGTCAACGAGACGCTGACGCTGATCACCGCCGAGCTGAGCGCGAACGCCGTGCGGCACGGGCGGGTGCCCGGCCGGGACTTCCACGTGCGGCTGGCCGGCGAGGCAAGTGGTGAACTGCGGCTGGAGGTCTCCGACACCCGCGGCGAGCGCCGACCCGCCGTCGCGCCTCTCGCGGACCCCGACGCCGAATCCGGCCGCGGGCTGCTCCTCGTCACCGCCCTGGCCGACGACTGGGGCGTCACGGACCGCCGTGGCGGCCCGGGCAAGACCGTCTGGGCGTCGCTCAAGGCGGGCCGGCGTCCGACGGAGGCGACCGTGGCGGATCGATGAACCGATGTCAGCCATGGCGGATACGCTGAGCCACGATCGTCCACGGATGGTCGATCACCGTCCGTCCATGGACGCACGACACGGCGGAGGAGGCGCGATGCCCGCTCACCGGGACGTCCGCGAGCAGAGCTCGCGCAGGAGCGCGTACCTCGCATCGCCGCCGTCCGCGCCGACGCCTCCGCCGTACCGCGCACCGACTCGATAGGTTGCCCATGCCCGGCCGTCTGCTAGAACTGCACGTCGAGAACTTCCGCAGCCTGCGGGATGTGACCGTGCCCCTCGGTCCCCTCACGGTGCTGGTGGGCCCGAACGGCGCGGGCAAGTCGAATGTGCTGAAGGTGTTCGACTTCCTCGCCGACATCATCCGCACCGACCTCCAGCCGGCTCTGGACTCGCGCCGCGGATTCGACGAGGTGGCCTTCTGGGGCGGGAGCAGGCCGCCGACCTCGATGCGCATCCATCTGAAAGCCACCTGGACCAGCAACGCCTCGCTCAACGCACCGGACGAGTACAACCTCGTCATCCGGCGCCGCTCCCTGCCGTCGAACCGGGACAGCAGGGGAACGCGGTACACCCTGTCCCGTGAGGAGAGCTTCGCGTTCAAACGCAAACAGGGACGCGGCCGGCGCATCACCATCGCCGGCGAGGAAGCTCGCGTCGTCGACGAACGGGCGGGACAGACGCAGGACAGCGGCAGCTTCGGTATCCGCAGGCTCAGCAGTGGTCTGTCCACGCTGCCCCGGCTCGGTCCCGCCGACGGCGGGGACGAGGTGACGCGGGTCGCGGACCGGCTGTCGTCGTTCCGGGTCTTCGATGTCGACGTGGCGGCCGCCAGCCAACCGACCCGGCTGCGCGGGACGGACTTCGACACGCTCTCGCCTCACGCCGAGAACCTGGCCGGGTTTCTGATCCATCTCAGCGGCCGTGAGGAGATCTGGGACGATTTGGTCACCGACGCCCGGACCGTTCTGCCGCAGTTGGAGAACATCGAGTTCGAGGAGGTCGGCGGCTCCATGGACCAGTTGACCGTCGTCCTGCGTGAACGCGGCCTGCGCCGGCTCACACCGCTCGCCGACGCCTCGTACGGGACGGTTCGCCTGCTGGGCCTGCTCGCCCTGCTCTACGACCCGAACCCACCGGCGTTCACCTGTATCGAGGAGATCGACCACGGGCTGCACCCGCAAGCCCTGGAACTCGTCGTGCAGCGGCTGCGCGAAGCCGCAGAGCGGACGCAGTTCATCGTGGCCACCCACTCCCCCGCGCTCGTCAACCGGCTGCGGCCCGAAGAGTTCGTAGTGTGCGACCGCGACGACGACGGTGCGTCGATCATCCCCGCGCTGACCGTGGACGAGGTGAAGGCCATCGTCGAGGAATCCGGCGAACAACCCCTTGGGGAGCTGTGGTTCTCAGGTGTCCTCGGTGGCGACCTCACCGGAGGTGAACTGTGAGCCCGGGCGGGCGACACGCCGGCGGGCGGACGCCCAAGGGCCAGGGGCGGGGCGTCATCGTGCTGGCCGGTGAGGACCAGAACGACTGCCAGATCCTCGCCGAGCTGATACGGGCGCACCGGCCCGATCTGAGCGAGAGCACCAAGCTCGTCCGCATCAACGACCCGGTGCGGCTGCGCAGGAAATCCGGCCCGGAGCTGGCCGCCGCCGTGAAGACCCTGACCGGGAAGGCGCGTGCAAAGGCCCTCCGGGAGCGCGCAGAACTGCTCGGTTTCGTCGTCCACGAGGATCTGGACGGGTACGCGGATGCCGACTACGACCGGATCCGCAAGGCGCTCGCCGACGAACTGGCCCGCCAGTGTCCGGAGTTCCGCACGGCTCTCGCGCTCGCCGCCTGGGAGAGCGAGAGCTGGTTGCTGCTGTTCCCGGACGCCTTCCCTCATGTGCGTCCGCGCTGGAGGGTGCCCGCGCGGCTCCTGGACAAGGACACCGGTCGCATCAAGGGCGCCAAAGAGGAGCTGAAGCGTGGGCTCGGCTCACCGGTCTTCCGGGAGAGCGACGGCCCCGCGGTCGCCCGCAAGGCGCTGGAACACCGGCTGATCCCCTCCCCTCGCGGCAGCAATCGTTCGTACGCCGACTTCGTCGGAGATCTCACGGCCTGGGCCTGACCTCCGGTCCACCGGTGCGGGGCGGGACGCGTCCCGCCTGGGAAAATCACGCGGGCGGCCCGCACGTCGATGGACTCCCGCCCCGCGAGCATCATCGCCTGCTGCAACACCCGGCCGACCGGCTGTTCCCTGGACGGCCAGGACACCTCGATGGTCAAACGGGAACGCGTGGACCGGCCCAGCCGGCGGTGGATCACCTGCTCGTACGCGGTGACGACCTGCTGGGTGGCCATTGGGCGGTTTCGTGGTCCGGACAGGACGAAGTGGCCGTACGCACGGGGCGGCTCTCAGGCACGGTGACCACCTTGTGCGAGAAGAGGTGAACGGGCGGGGCTGCGGTCGTGGTCGGGAAGTCGCGCGCCCCCGGGGTCCGGATGCGCGCGTGCCTCACCTCGCCGCGCCGCCGCACCGGCGAGGACGTGGATCAAGCGAGCGAGTGACAGCGCCCCGACCGGATCATCGGCGAACCGTCGCACTTGTACGGGACCGGCCTCGTCCAGGAACACCTTCTCGCGTGCCAGGACGAACCCCATCGTGAGCAGGGCCGCCCGACCGTTGCCGTCGTCGAACGGGTGGAAGAAGCACACGTCCAGATAGGCACGTGCGGCCCGGGCGGCCAGGGGGACGTCCGTGACGGTCGGGGTGGCTTGGGACAGGCACGCCTCGAACTGCTCGGGTGTCTCCTCGCACACGCCATACCGTTCACGTCCCCCTTTGGCGAAGGCCGGAAGGCTGCGGAACGCCACGTCCCGGCGCCCGAGGATCAGCTTCTGCCACTCGGCGAGCAGGCCGAAGTCAAGCGGCCGGTTGGCAGCGGCGTCCGTGCGGGCCAACCGCCAGGCTGCCCGCATACCGATTCCACGCGTCGTGTCACCGTGTCCGTCGCGCGCGCCCGCAACCGCGTCGAGGGCGTCGTGGGTGCCCCGGACGGGACCGACCAATTCGTCCGAGGCCTTGTGCCACGCGATCTGCGAGCGTACCCGCAGCCAGTTCTGGAGGTCGTCACGCACCATGCTCCCTGATGGCCTCGGCGGCACGGCCGACCACTTCCGCATCGGGGGCCACCCAGCTCTCGAACTCCGAGTCCACCACCTCGTCGGCCAGTTCTTCGGCCTCCACGGGGCTCATCCCCGTCGATTCGAGATACCAGATGAGCGTCTGCGCACAGGCACCACGCCAGGTCTCGCCGGCCCCCGTGCGTTCCACGACGAGTGTCACGAGCGGAGCGACAGCGCGTTCACGCATCCGCCGTCTCTCCTCACCGCACGTGTCGGGTCCGGGAGCGAACTGCGCGAAGACCGCAGCGATCTCCTCGAGCCAAGCGCGCCATTGGAGCAGGGCGCTGGTGTACCGCTGCGCCTGCTGTTCCAGATCGCCGCTGCCCAGTCCACTCGCCGGCAGGTCCTGGATGATCGCCCCTGAGCCGGGGTACTCGCCAACGGCGTAGCAGCAGCCGAACGCCCATGAGCCGTAGTGCTCGGCAAGGCCCCGGGCGACCGCGTTGTCCGACCGCAGCCCTCGTGGCCGACCCGACTCCGGGTCGGGCGAGGACACCACGTCACGCACCACGTCGGGCGCCCGGCCGGGGTCGAACGGGTGCGTGGTCGGATTGACGTCCCGCCACGTCATCGACGTCGGGAACCAATCGGAACTGATGACTACTCCTGCGATCTGGGCGTGGGTGCCGCTAAGGCTGTGACCGCGCTCCAGGCACTCGTCGGCGGCGTGGTCCGGATCGTACGTGCCGGCCGAGTGCTCGGTCGGCTCGTCAGGGCACGCCGGGGCCGGTAGGGCATCGACGTCATGACCGTGAACGGCGGGGCGCGACTGCTGTCGTACCTGATCCGCGTGTCGATGCCCGTCACGTCGTACGCCTTGGCTCTCAGGCCGCCCTGCTTGTACCCGGAGAGCGGATCGTCGGGGTCCACCGGCTGCTTGAACACGCTGCGGCCGCTGGTCTCGCCGTTCGGCCCCGTCGACGGGCCACCACTTCCAGCTCCTGCTCCGTGAACCCGTCCCGGCTGAGGCGTACGGCCTGCTCGAGATGTCGGATCACTTCACGGATGCGCACGGCGTCCTCGGCCGCCGCGCGGTGGAACTCCCGGTACGCCGTCGCCGCCGGTCCCCGCCAGCCCGCCTCGATGCTGTCGACGATCGCGTCCATGCGCTTGACCTGCTTGTTCAGGTGGTCCTGCATGTCGTCGAGGTCGTCGGCCAGTTTGGTGAGGTCCCGGCTCGACACCGCCAGGTCGACGCCACCCTCCTGACCCGCGCCAGCTCCCTGGGCCCCCATGCCCCGCACCTCCGCCCCCGTGGCCCCAGCATGACAATGCCGCGTGTACTCCGTGATCCTAACCACGCGCTTCGCCGGGGCCGAAGTCCAGGATCCGACCAGGCGGGTACCGATGTCCGAGGTGGGCGGTATTTTTGACGCTGATCGTCACGGCGCCCTCGCCGAACGTCACGGTGGCGCGCGTCCGGCGGTCGTGGTGACCGTCCTGCCCGAAAGGTCCTCGTGAAGCCCACCCTGGCCGCCGCGCAGCTCCGCGGCAGTCTGACGCAGTACCTCACGACGACGTACGCGCTGGCCGACGAGGACACGCGGCTCGCACTGGAGCGGTTCCTCGGGGATCCGGAAACCGGCATCTTCCGGGGGCCGTACCTGCGGATCAGGACGCCGTTCCATCCGGCCGGGGACGGGTGGCAGGCGGCACTGGAGTGGCGGCCGTCGTTCACGCCGTGGCGACACCAGGCGAAGGCGTGGCAGCGGCTGAGCACGTACCGGGGAGCGGCCGAGCCGACGCTCGTGACGACCGGCACCGGGTCCGGCAAGACCGAGTCGTTCCTGATCCCCGTACTCGACCACTGCAGGCGTGAGAAGGCGCTGGGGCGGCGCGGGGTGAAGGCCGTGCTGCTGTACCCGATGAACGCGCTCGCCACCGACCAGGCGGGCCGCATCGGCGACTACCTGGCGCAGCCCGAGCTGGCGCAGGTGACGGCCGGTCTCTACATCGGCGACAAGCCGGACACGGATTTCCGGCGGGTGATGACGCGGCGCGAGGAGATGCGTCAGGCGCCGCCGGACATGCTGATCACCAACTACAAGATGCTGGACCTGCTGCTGCAGCGGGCCGAGGACCGGCCGCTGTGGGAGGGCGCGGACCCGGCGTACGTCGTCCTGGACGAGTTCCACACCTACGACGGCGCGCAGGGCACGGACGTGGCGATGCTGCTGCGGCGGCTGGCGTCCGCCGTGGGCGCCTCGAAGCCGGAACGGCCGCTGGGGTCGATCTGCCCGGTGGCGACCTCGGCGACCCTCGGCGAGGGCGGGGGCGACGGCAGCGGCATCCTCGGCGTCGCCGAGCAGGTGTTCGGGGTGCCGTTCGGACCGGACTCCGTGATCGGTGAGGAGCGGCTGAGCGCCGACGACTTCGTCGGCGACATCGACTACGAGCTGCCCGAGCCGCCCGGCCCCCAGGAGGTCATCGAGGTCTCGGGCGGGCCGGGCGTGGAGTCCGATCCGGACCGGCTGGACCTCGACGGACTCGCCGAACGGTTGCTGGGGCGGCGCGGCCTGGACGCCTTCCAGATCGGACGGCTGCTGAAGAAGCACGACTTCACCCACGGGGTGCTCGCCCTGCTGAACGGCGACCCGCTCGACGAGTGGGGACTGCGGGACCGCATGGCCCGCTTCGGGTACGCGTGGGCGCGCACCGCGCGGGAGAACCCGCGCCTCGCGCTGGAGGCGCTGTCGCGGTTCGTGGCGCTGCTGTCGTCCGCGCGGGACCCGGAGTCCGACGAGCGCCGGCCGCGTCCGCTGCTGCACATCGAGGCGCACCTGTGGGTGCGGCCGGTGGGGCGGGTGCTGAGCGGGGTGGGCGCCCGGCCGGAGTTCCGCTGGTACGAGGACGAGCGGACCGCCGCCCGGCGCTCCGCGCTCACGGCGGCGTCCGCGTCCGAGGAGTCGTCCGACGGCGACGAGTGGCCGGTGACCGACTCGCGGCGTCCCGAGGCGTTGCCCGGTTCGGACACCGTGCAGCGTCCTGCCCAGGCGCACCTGCCCGCGATCTACTGCCGCGTGTGCGGCCGCTCCGGCTGGGCGGCACTGTCCCCGGAGGCCGATCCGCAGAAGCTGGAGATGAGTCCGCAGCGGATCTGGTCGGCGGGCCTGGGGCGTGACAAGCGGCGGCTGCGGTACTTCATCTCCGCGACGCCGGCCGAGGCACGGGACGCGCTCGCGGCGCTCACCGGTACCGCCCCGAAGCAGGCTGGTGCCGTCGACCCGCAGACCGTGGTGGTGCTGGACGGCGCGCAGAGCACGTACCGCCTGCCCTCGGCCGAGGACGGGGAAGGGCTGCAGGACGCCTGGTTCGCGCGGGCCATCCTCGAGAAGAAGACCGCCGACCAGGCCGCCAAGGACGACACCTGCCCGGCGTGCAACACCGACAACGGCATCCGGTTCCTCGGCACCGCGCTCGCCTCGCTGGCCTCGGCCACGGTCACCCAGCTGTTCACCGGCGGGCACGAGATCGCGCTGGCGCCGGAGGAACGCAAGACGCTGCTGTTCAACGACTCCACCCAGGACGCGGCGCACCGGGCCGGGTACGTCGCCAACGCCTCGTACAAGTTCTCCCTGCGCTCGCTGCTGGCACACCGGCTGGACGACACCGGCGCGGCGCTCCCGCTCAACGACCTCATCGGCGACGTCCTGGACTCCGTGGACGACCCGCAGACGCTGGCCGCGGTCGTCCCGCCGGACCTCCACGACGAACCGGGCGTGGACCGGCTCCTGTCGGGACGCGGCACCGGGGACGCGCGGACCTGGAAGCTCATCGGGGAACGCCTCGCCTTCGCGACGGTCATGGAGTTCGGGCTGCGCTCCCGGCTCGGGCGCACCCTGGAACTGACCCGGACCACGGCCGCGGAGGTGGTGATCACCGAACCGGACCGGATCGTCGCCCTCGCCCGCGACCTGCACCTCACCCTGCCGGGACAGCTCGGCCTGGACGGCGGCCTGCCCACGCCCGACCGGTACCTGGCCTACGTGCGGGGGCTGCTGGAGCGGCTGCGGCTGCGCGGCGGCGTCCGGCACCGGTGGCTGGACACCTGGATCAAGGAAGCCGGTGTCAACCAGTACCTCATCTCCGGGCAGCGGCCGGAGGGGATGCCCGCCTTCCCCGAGGGGTACGTGGCACCGCCGAGGTTCCTGCTCGCCGGCCCGAAGGAGAAGTCGAAGTTCGACACGATCACCGGGCGCGGCAACTGGTACCAGGACTGGACGCGCCGCTGCCTCGGCCTGGACGCGCAGCAGGCGACCGAGTACCTGCGCCGGCTGCTGCCCGTCCTCGCGGACGAGGGCGTACTCTCGGCGCGCACCGCCAAGGACCGCACCACCCGCGTGTACGGGCTGCAGCCGGGCCACATCCACGTGCGGCTGCTGGCGGACGAGCTGGTCAACAAGGCGTTCGTGTCCTGCGAGGAATGCGGCTGGCAGCAGGTGGTGCCACCCGAGCGGCGCACCCGCTGGTACGGGCACCCCTGCCCGCGCTGGCGCTGCACCGGCATGCTCACGCCGCCGCAGTACGGCATGTCCTCGACGGGGGCGGGCAGCGGCGGCTTCGGCGGGAAACTGGAGCGCGACTACCGGGCCGACTACTACCGCCGCCTGTACCTGACCGGCGGCACCTACCGGGTCGTCACGGCCGAGCACACCGGCATGCTGACCCGGCCCGAACGGGAGCGCGTGGAGCGGACGTTCCGGCAGGGCGCGCACTACACCGACCCGAACGTGCTGTCCTGCACGCCCACCCTGGAACTGGGCATCGACATCGGCGACCTGTCGGCGGTGCTGCTCGGCTCGCTGCCGGGCGGCCCCGCGAACTACGTGCAGCGGGCCGGGCGTGCCGGGCGCCGCACCGGAAACGCCCTGGTGGTCGCCTTCGGCGGGCGCCGGGCCCGCGACCGGTACTACCTGGACGACCCGACCGAGATGATCGCCGGTGACATCGTGCCGCCGGGCTGCTACCTGTCGGCCGTCGAGATCCTGCGCCGCCAGTACACGGCGCACCTGCTGGACCGGGCGGCGCGCGGCGAACTCACCACGGCGGACGGCGAACAGCTGATGCCGGTGCCGCGCCTGTCGTCGGCGCTGTTCGGCACCACCGGCTGGTGCCAGGACCTGTCGGACGCGGCACTCACCCACGGGGCGCGCCTGGTGGAGGAGTTCCTGACGCTGTTCCCGCAAGCGCCGGACGGCGGCCCGGGCGACGACCGGGGCGTGTCCCCGCACGCCGCGGCCGAGCTGCGCGCGTACGCCACCGGCGGTATCGCGCGCACACTTGCGGAGGCCGAGGAGGAGTGGACCGCGCGCCGCGAGGAACTGCGCCGCCGCATCGCCGCCATCGACACCGCGATGGACGGGCTGCTCGCCGAGGACCGGGAACAGGGCGCCGAGCGCCGCGAGTTGCTCGCGGAACGGCGGGCCACGGGCGAGCTGCTGCGCCAGCTCAGCCAGACCAGTGCCCACGCGGCCCTCGTCGAGCTGGGCCTGTTGCCCAACTACAGCCTCACCGACACCACCACCTCGCTGGAGGCCACGCTCTACTGGAAGGAGGCCGCCGGAAGCGACGAGGGCGCCGAGGCACCGGAGGGCGACGACGTGCGCCGGGAGTGGGCGTACCGCAGCGAGACGCGCGACTACGAGCGGTCCCGCAAACTGGCGCTCACCGAACTCGCCCCCGGCAACAGCTTCTACGTCAACGGCTACCGGCACGTCGTGCGCGCCCTCGACATCGGCAGCCCGGAGCGGCGTGCCTGGGCGGTGTGGCGCCTGTGCCCGGCCTGCGGGTACGCGCGCACGCACGGCGACCCGAAGAACGACACCTCGCCGTGCCCGCGGTGCGGTTCTCGGGAGATCGCCGACGCGGGCTGCGTGCACCACGTGCTCGAGCCCCGACGCGTGATGTCCCGGGACAAGCGGGACGACGCCCGGGTGCGGGACGACCGCGACGAGCGGGACCGCAGGCGGTACGCGGTGCTCACCACCGTCGACGTCGACCCGGCGCACCTGGCGGCGGGATCGTGGCGGCACGACACCGCGGTCTTCGGCGCCGACTTCACCCGCAGGGCCGTCGTCCGCACCCTGAACCTGGGGATCGACCGGCAGGACGGCAGCAGCACGGTCCCGCTGGCCGGGGACGACGTGCGCCTCAATCCGTTCTACGTGTGCACCAGTTGCGGCGGTGCGACGGCCGACGGGCGGCCGGTCGTCGACCAGTCGCAGCACGCGCTCACCGCCTCCCTCGCCCGCTCCACCCGGGCGAGCGCCCACCACCAGCTGTGGTGCCCGCGCCGGCGGCTGCACGGCAGCGGGGAGGAGCAGGGTGCCGGCACGGACGTGCCGCTGCTGCTGGCGCACGAGCTGACGACGGAGGCCGTCCGCATCCTGCTGCCCGCGTCCGTGGCCCGGGCCAAGGAGCGGCTCGCGTCGTTCACCGCCGCGCTGTTCGCCGGCATCGCGGCCCGCTACGGCGGCGACCCCGACCACATCGACATCACCTCCGCCTCCATGCCCGACGGCGAGGACCGCGACTGGCCGCGCCGGTTCCTCGTGGTGTACGACCGGCTGCCCGGCGGCACCGGATACCTGCACCGCCTGGCGACCTCCGACGGCTTCCGCGAGGTCCTGCTGAAGGCCCGCGAGGTGATCGAGGGCTGCGGCTGCCTGGAGAAGGGCCTCGACGGCTGCCACCGCTGCCTGCTGCGCCGGGTGCCGCCGGCCGACTACGACAAGGTCAGCCGCAACGAGGTCCGGCAGATGCTCGACGAACTGCTCGGCGCGGACGGCGACCGCTGGTCCACCTCACCCGTCGCCACCACCCAGCACATCCCCATGCACCGCCAGGCCGAGAGCGACCTCGAGGTCCTGTTCATCGACACGCTGCGGGAGTGGGCCGGACTGCCCGAGAACCGTGCCAGTGGCGACGCCTACATCACGCCGGCCGGCACCCACGCGCTGGACCTGCGGCTGACCGCCGCCGACGGCACCACCCTGAGCTGGCGGGTGTCGCAGCAGCGGGTCCTGGACGGCACCCGCCCCGACGTCCTCTTCGAACGGGTCGACGCGCCCGGCCCGCGCGTGGCGCTCTACCTGGACGGCTACGAGTTCCACGCGGGCCGCGACCACAACCGGGTCGCTGACGACGCCGACAAGCGCACCCGGCTGCGCGCGGAAGGGCTCAGGGTCTTCCAGCTCACCTACGGCGACGTGCGGGACTGGCAACGCCGGGTCCGGGACATCGGCCACGCGGGCGCGGGGCCGGCCGACCCGGTGTGGGAGCCGTACGGCGACAAGGCCCGTGACAAGGCCCGCGGTTTCTACGCCGCGGTGCGGGGCGGGCTGCCCGGTGAGCTGGCGGAGACGGTGTGGGTCAATCCGGCCGTGCAGCTCGTGGAGTACCTGCGCCGGCCGGACGCGGAGCGCTGGCAGTGGCGGGCGGAAGCCGCCCTGGCGGGCTTCATGGGTGCCGGGGCCCGTCCGGCCGCCCTGCCGCCGGAAGCACTGGGCGAACAGATCACGGCGGCACTGCGCGGCGGAACCCCCGCGGGACCGCGCGGCCCCGTGCAGCTGTTCTCGGTGACCGACCGCTCGGGGCTGCCGCTGGTGTTCACCGCGGACGGCAGGGCGAAGCCCCCCGTCTGGACCGGCATCGTCCTCCTCGACGACGCGTCCGGCGTCCACGCCCAGGAGGAGGCGCACAAGCGCCGTTGGCGGGCCTGGCTGTACTGGTCCAACCTGCTGCAGTTCCTGGACGCCGGTGGCGGTGACGCCGCCCAGCTCACGACCGGCCGTCTCGACGGTTTCCCCGTCGAGATCCTGGCGGTGACGGGCGGCAGCGGCGTGCTGGAAAGCCTCCGCCTCACGCTCGCCGGCACCGCGGTCACCGACAGCACGCCCGCGTCGGCCACGGCCGCACCACCGGCGTCCCCGCTCCCCGCGGCCACCGAGGTCTCCCCCACAGGTGACGGCGCGCCCGTGCGGGACGCGGCGTGGGACCGTGTCGTCGAGTACCTCGACCCGGACGAGCCCGGCCTGCTCGCGCTCGCCGAGGCCCTCGCCACGCGCGGTGCCCCGGTGCCCGAGGACGGCTACGAGCTCGACGAGAACGGCTGGCTGGCCGAACTGGCCTGGCCCACCGCACGCGTCGGTGTCGTCCTCTCCCCCCGCCCGCCGGAGGGTGAGGACGAGGACCCGGAGGCCGCCGACCGCGACCGCGCGTTCACCGCGGCCGGCTGGGAGGTGCGGCCCGCCGCCGACTGGACCGCCGACGACATCGCGGACCGCCTCGACGGCGCACAACCATCCGGCGACCGGGAAGGTCGTAACCAGCCAGACCGCACCACCACGGACAACGGGGAGAACGAACAGCCGTGACCGGCAAGAACGTGACACTGCGCCTGCTCGACAAGGCGGACCGGGAGATCCTCAAGCTCCCCCGCCCGGTCAAGGGCGCGATCTACGACTTCCAGCACAAGTTCAAGACCAACCCCGACTCCGCCGGCCTGCGCCTCAAGCAACTGCAGGGGCACGACAAGCTGCACTCGGCACGCGTCAACGACGAGTACCGCGCGCTGCTGCTGCGCCTGGCGGACGACGACTGGCTGATCGTCTCGGTCAAGCACCGCAAGGACGTGTACGCGCACCTGGACCGGCTCACCTACTCGGTCAACCGGGTCACCGGCGGCATCGAGTACGTGGACCTCCAGGTCGTGCAGGAGGAGGTGCTCGCTCCTTCGGCTTCGCGGACAACCGCACCCTCCGAGCCCGCCCGTCCCGCCGAGTCCGCCGAACCGGCCGCCCCGGAGCCGCTGTTCGCCAAATGGTCGGAACAGCAGCTCACCGACCTGGGCGTGGCCGCGTCCCTGGTTCCGGTCGTCGCCGCGCTGACCACCGAGGACCAGCTCCTCGGACTCGTCGAGTACGCGCCGCAGCTCACCGGCGAGGTCCTGCTGGCGCTGTACGACGGCAAGGCGTACGACGACGTCCTGGAGCAGGTCACCGCCCCCGTCGCGGTGCCCGACCCCGTGGACCCCGAGGACTTCCGGACCGCCGTCGAACGTCCCGCCACCATCGTCACCACGACCGACGACGCGCTGCGCGAGGCGCTGGAGGGCGAGGACTTCGGGCGCTGGAAGGTGTTCCTGCACCCCACCCAGGCCAAGCTGGTCACGCGGGACTACAGCGGTCCGGCACGTGTGGGCGGCGGACCCGGCACCGGCAAGACGATCGTGGCACTGCACCGGGTCAAACACCTGGTGGAGCGGCTCCCGGCCGGCCGGACCAAGCCGGTCCTGCTGACCACGTACAACAAGAACCTCGCAGCGGACCTGCGCTCGCGGCTGCTCGCCCTGGGCGGCGAGGCACTGCTGTCACGTGTCGAGATCAGCCACGTCGACCAGCTCGCGCTGCGCACCGTCCGGGAGGCGGAGCCGGGCAACCGCAAGCGGATCGTCGACGAGGCGCAGGCGGTCCGCGCATGGCGCTCACTCCTCGACGAACTCGGCGAGGACGGCTGGGACGCGGAGTTCCTGCACGACGAGTGGACGCAGGTGATCCTCGGCCAGGCGGTGACCTCCCGCACGGACTACTTCCGCGCCCGCCGCGCCGGACGCGGACGCACGGTCAGCCGTGCCGAGCGCGCGGAGATCTGGCAGCTCGCCGAGCGGTTCACCCAGCGCCTGGACCGGCTCGGGGTCCAGACGTGGGACCAGATCGCGGAGCGGGCGGCCCAGTTGGAGACGGCACGCGCCCGGCGCATCCAGGACATCGACCGCCGCCGGGAGGAGGCGGGCGGCCTCGACAACATCCACGTGGCCGACGGTTCGGGGGGCTGGCTGCGCTACCGGTACCGGCACATCGTGGTCGACGAGGCCCAGGACCTGCGGCCCGCGCACTGGAAGATGCTGCGCGCGATGACCGCCCCGGACCGCAACGATCTCTTCCTGGTCGGTGACACCCACCAGCGCATCTACAAGAACCAGGTGACCCTCGGCAGCCTCGGCATCAACATCCGCGGCCGGTCGTCGAAGCTGTCGCTGAGCTACCGCACGACCCGGCAGATCCTGCGCTCGGCGCTGAACGTGCTCGGCGAGGAGAAGTACGACGACCTCGACGGCAGCGCCGAGACGCTGGCCGGGTACCGGTCCGTGCTCAGCGGTGGTGTACCGGACCTGCACCAGCTGGCCGACTGGACGGACGAGCGCGAGGCGATCGCCACGCTGATCGAGTCCTGGGGGGAGGTGCCGCACGAGCAGATCGCCATCGCCGTGCCGACCAACGACATGGCGCGCGAGGTCGCTTACACCTTGAGGGAGCACGGCATCATGGCGCTGGAGATCGGTCCGGACGGGCCGCTCGGCGACAGCGGCGTCCACATCGGCACGATGTTCCGGTTCAAGGGGCTGGAGTACCAGCGCATGATCATCGCCGGGGTGACCGACGGGCTGGTGCCGCGCGCGGACGTCCAGCGGCGACGCGCCACGGACCCGGCGCGCCACCGGACGGAGATGCAGCGGGCCCGGTCCCTGCTCTTCGTGGCGGCCACGCGTGCCCGGGACAGCCTGGACGTCTTCTGGCACGGGGAGCCGAGCCCGTTCCTCAAGGAACTGATAGAGGTCCGGCCGCCGGTCGCGGCGTGACCCGCTCCGGGATCGTGCCGCGGTCCCGTCTCGGCTAACGCGGCATGACCGGCGCTTGAGGCACGAGGAACGGCCGCCGGGGGTCCTCCGGCGGCGTCCTGCGGGTCGCGAGTGCCG
>NZ_MSGP01000909.1 GCF_002078235.1 Streptomyces viridosporus | reverse complement strand
AGATGTGTATAAGGGACGGGGGTATTGCCCGCCCGCCACACCTAATGCTTGGATGCCGTCTATCCATTACCTCACCGCACTGTCCGAGATCCGGGAGGCGTACGGCCGTGCTCGTACTCGCACACATCAGCGATCTGCACCTGGACGGAACCACGCGGGCGACGGAGCGTGCCCGGCGGGTGCGCGACCGGCTGTGGGAGCTGCCGCACCCGCCGGACGCGCTGCTGGTCACCGGCGACATCGCGGACCACGGCACGGAGGCCGAGTACGAGGAGGCCGCCCGCCTGCTGGGGCTGCACGACGGCAGCGCCCCGTTCCCCGTGCTGACCTGCCCGGGCAACCACGACAGTCGCGCGCCGTACCGCAAGGCCCTGCTCGGACGGGCGGCCGCCGACGGGCCGGTCAACAGCGCGCACGTGCTGGACGGCGGCGCCGTGCTGATGTGCGACTCCAGCGTCCCGGGCCGTGACGACGGGGAGCTGGACGCGCGGACGTACACCTGGATCGAGTCGACGCTGGACGAACTCGACGGCACCCTTCCGGTCCTGCTGGCCTTCCACCACCCGCCGGTCCCGCTGCACCATCCGCTGCCCGACTCCTTCTCCCTGCGCGCCCCCGACCGGCTGGCCGCCCTGCTGGCCCGCCGGCCCGAGATCGCCGGGCTGATCACCGGCCACGCCCACACCGCGGCCGCCACGACGTTCGCGGGCCGTCCCCTGGTGGTGGGCCCCGGCGTGACCTGGACGCTGCGGCTGCCCTGGGAGGGCGAGGGGGTCGCGGACCGGGACGCCCCGGTCGGGCTCGCGTTCCATGTGCTGGACGACGAGCAGCGGCTGACGAGCCACTTCCGCGTGGTCACGTGACGATGCCGGGGACGACCGTCATCCGCTGGTGATCGCCGCCGCGGTGAGGCGACGTCAGGATCACCTCCACGCCCGGGCGGGCACGGGCGGTGCTCCCGGGGCGCGCCCCGCCCGGCCCGGAGCCGCCCGCGGATCCGGGC
>NZ_MSGP01000908.1 GCF_002078235.1 Streptomyces viridosporus | reverse complement strand
GGAGAAGGGGGATCAGGGGTCTTCCCCGGGGCCGCGAGCCGGGCCTCGGCGCTGTCCAGGAGCATGTCCAGCGCCGTCGGGTAGGCGCTGGTGACCATGCGGGTGGCCAGCAGCGGCGCCGCTTCGGCGATGCGGGGGTGGGTGGCGGCGGGGAGGCGGGCGTAGGTCGAGCGCCACATCTCCTCGTCGGCGCGCTGCGCGGCGCCGGGCAGGGCCAGGGACGCGGCGTCGAGGGCGGCGAAGGCCAGCGTGGTGTCGATGAAGGCGTGGTAGACGCGGACCGTCTCCGGCNNTTCGTTCGCGCGGCCGGAGACCCGGTTCGCGGTGAGGACGGCCGCCTGCGGGTGGGACAGGTAGGCCGCGTGGATGCGCAGCCCGACGGCCCGCAGGTCGGCACGCCACCGCCCGGTCGGGCGCCAGCCGCGCAGCGCCCGCCCGATGAGCGCGTCGCCGAGGGCGAGGGTCAGCTCGTCCATGCCGCGGAAGTAGCGGTACAGGGTGCTCGGGTCGCAGTCCAGGGCGAGGCCCAGCCGGCGGGCGGTCAGCCCCGCGCCGCCGTGCTCG
>NZ_MSGP01000907.1 GCF_002078235.1 Streptomyces viridosporus | reverse complement strand
GGCCGGTGGCGCCGTCGAGGGCGGCTTGGGTCCGGTCGATGTTCTCCCACGGCCGGCGGGTGCCGGCGGGCGGCCGGCGGTGGGCGTCGGGGCCGGGCAGTGGGACGAGGTGCGGTTCGTGTGTATCCCCCATGGCTTCGAGGGTCGGCACGGCCGCGGGCGGGGGGTAGGGCGCGATCCGGTCGCAACGGGAGCATCCGGGCGGAGCGTGCGGGCGCGGGGCGCGGCCGGTGAGGCGCCTGCCGTCCCAGGAGGCACGCGTGGCGTGACCGGGGACGGCCCCTGTCGGGCGTGGCGCGGTGCTGCTGCCCCGTACGGCCGGCGCGGCGGGGACGCCGGAGGGCTCTCCCCATGGTCCTCTGGGAGCAGGGCCGCCCCGGCTGGGCGCCGGCCCCGACCCGGATCAGGACAGGAGGACGGCGAAAGCCGGAGACCTCTCCCCCGTCATGCGGGGGAACGCGATCACCATTCGATGACCGTGTCCCAGTGGACCGTGCGGTCGCACCAGCGGTCGAGGAGGGCCCGGTCGTGGCCCACGGCCAGCAGGCCCGCGCCCGTCGCCGCGCGGTAGTCCTCGACGACCGCGACCAGCGCGGCCGTGGTGGAGGCGTCGAGCATCGCGGTCATCTCGTCGCAGATGAGCCAGCGGGGGCGGAGCACCAGCGCGCGGGCCAGACAGGCGCGTTGGAGCTGGCCGTCGCTGACCTCGTGGGGACGGCGGGTGAGCAGGTCGGGGGTCAGGCCGACGGTGCCGGCGAGTTCGGGGACCCGGGTGGGGACCTCCTCGCGCCGGCCGGTGGCGCGCAGGGGCTCGGCGATCAGGTCGGCCAGACGCAGCCGGGGGTCCGCGGAGAGGCGGGGCTGCTGGAAGACGACGCCGAAGGCGGTGCGCAGCTCGCGCGGGGCGCGGTGGCGCCAGTGGCGCACGGGCGTGCCGTCGAGGAGGAGGGTGCCGGCGTCGGGGCGGTGCAGCAGGGCGGCGACGCGGGCGAGGGTGGACTTGCCGCAGCCGCTGGGGCCGAGCAGACCGACGGCCTCGCCGGGGGCGACGGTGAGGGAGGCGTCCCGGACGACGGGGGCGCGCCGGTCGTATCCGGCGGTGATGGCGCGCAGTTCAAGCATGGATGTCCTCCGGGGCCGCGGTGCGCGGACTCTCGCCCTTCCCGTCGTGGGCCGGGAGCGGGTGGTGGCAGGCGACCTCCCCGGTCGGGGACGGCCCCGCCGGGGACGATCCGGTCGGGACCGGCCCGGCCAGGGGCGGGAGGGTCGCGCAGGTGTCGGTGGCCCGCGTGCAGCGGGCGGCGAAGGTACAGCCGGCGGGGAGGGCGCCGAGTTCGGGGGGCATGC
>NZ_MSGP01000906.1:457-672 GCF_002078235.1 Streptomyces viridosporus | reverse complement strand
CGGAGGTGCGGCCGGGGGAGGTGCGGCCCCCGTTCCCCGGCACGTCGGACGCGGAGTTCGTGGGCGCGGCGGACTGGGTGGCGCGGTGCCAGGACGGCCGGTTCTGACGGGAGACCCAGCCCGAACGGCACCGGTCCTACCTGCTGATTTTCGCCATCCACAGAAGTTATCCACAGGTCAGCTTCTCGACCTGAGGACAAGTCGACAGCCTCGCC
>NZ_MSGP01000906.1:0-420 GCF_002078235.1 Streptomyces viridosporus | reverse complement strand
GGTGTGGACACCTGTGGACAACCGAGTCCCAAGTCGCGCTTCCGCCAAGGAATTCGAGTCAACCGGCCACCCGCGACCCGCCCCTCACCGGGGAGGCGCACCCTCCTTCATTGACGCGCCGGACATACTCCACAATTCCCTCCATAACGGAAAGTGGATCACCTCGCTGCACAAGTGAGTCGTGGGCCGTCACACCGCACCGGTAGCCTTGGCCGTGTGATTGACCTTCGCCTGCTCCGTGAGGACCCCGACCGTGTGCGTGCTTCGCAGCGCGCCCGTGGAGAGGACGTCGCGCTCGTCGACGCCCTTCTGTCTGCCGACGAACGGCGCAGGTCGTCCGGCGTCCGCTTCGACGAGCTGCGCGCCGAGCAGAAGGCGCTCGGCAAGCTCGTCCCCAAGGCGACCGGCGACGAGAAGGCC
>NZ_MSGP01000905.1 GCF_002078235.1 Streptomyces viridosporus | reverse complement strand
CTCCTCCGACCGCCTCGACAAGGCCCGCAGCAACGGCGACCTGTGGGTGCAGATCGGTGCCGACGACGCCCTCGTGGCCTTCCACGCCCTGCGCGCGGTGCAGAAGGACGCGGGATCGGCGGCCCGGGTGCGCTGGCAGATGAACGGCTTCAACCGCTCACCGGGGGCCACCGCCCACCCCATGACGACCCGCAACCTGATGGGCCAGATCGACGGCACCCGCAACCCCAAGCCCTCCGACTCCGACTTCGACCGGCGCATCTTCGTCCCGGAGAACGGCGAGCCGGCCTGGATGGCGAACGGCTCCTATGTCGTCGTCCGCCGTATCCGCATGCTGCTGGACGACTGGGAGAAGCTCAGCGTCGCGGAGCAGGAGAACGTCATCGGGCGCCGCAAGTCCGACGGGGCACCGCTGTCCGGGGGCACCGAGACCTCCGAGATGGACCTGGAGAAGACGGACGCCGAGGGTGGTCTGGTCGTCCCCTTCAACGCCCACGCCCGGATCACCCGCCCCGACCAGAACGGCGGCGCGGCGATGCTCCGGCGCNNTTCGTGCCGGTGCAGCGCAAGCTGGACCGGGGCGACGCCCTGTCCCCCTTCATCCGCCACGAGGCGAGCGGGCTGTTCGCGGTGCCGGGCGGGGCGGCGGAGGGCGAGTACGTGGGGCAGCGGCTGCTGGAGGGATGAGAACCGCTCCGCGTCATCCCCAGGGGGGCGCATGCGGGGATGATGGCGGCGGGTGCCCATTAGGGTGAAGTCATGCCAGCGAGCTATGCGTATCTCGGACCCGAGGGCACCTTCACCGAAGTCGCC
>NZ_MSGP01000904.1 GCF_002078235.1 Streptomyces viridosporus | reverse complement strand
GACGCCGCGGCCGAGGCCGCGCGCACCCTCGGCTACCCCGTGGCCCTCAAGGCGACCGCGCCGCACCTCAGGCACCGCGCCGACCTCGGCGGCGTCCGCCTGGACCTCGCGGACGAGGAGCAACTGCGCCGGGCGTACGCCGAGTTGACCGAGCTGTTCGGCGCGCCGCAGGAGCTGCGCCCCGTGGTGCAGCGGATGGCGCCGCGCGGTGTCGACACCGTCGTACGGGCGGTCATCGACCCCGCCGCCGGAGCCGTGCTCTCCTTCGGCCTGGCCGGGGCCGCCTCGCAACTGCTCGGGGACATGGCGCACCGGCTGATCCCGGTCACCGACCGGGAGGCGACCTCGTTGGTGCGATCGATCCGGACGGCCCCGCTCCTGTTCGGCTGGCGCGGCTCGGCACCGGTCGACACTCCCGCGCTGGAGGAGCTGATGCTGAGGGTGTCGCGGCTGGTCCACGATCACCCGGAGGTCGTGGCGGTCACTCTCGAGCCGGTCGTCGTCGCCCCGCACGGCGTGAGCGTCCTCGGCGCCTCCGTGCGCCTGGCCCCGCCCCCCGCCCGCGACGACCTCGGGCCGCGGACCCTCCCGGTGGCGTACTGAGGGCGCGCGGAGCGGCCGGGAGCCCGGGGGAGAGGCCCGGGACGAGGCCCCGCGCACGCGGAGTGCCCCGAGCGGTGCCTCGCAGTCAGCGGCCCCCCGTAGGATGGGCGTCATGGCCAAGACCAGTACGACGACCCAGGGGCTGCGGGCGGCGATCGAGCGCAGCGGCTACTACCCGGCCCTCGTGGCCGAGGCGGTGGAGGCCGCCGTGGGCGGCGAGCCCGTTCGGTCGTACCTGGTCCACCAGGAGACGACGTTCGACCAGAACGAGGTGCGGCGGCACGTGACCGTGCTCGTCCTCACCGGCAACCGCTTCATCGTCAGCCACACCGACGAGCAGGCCGCGGACAACACCTCCCCGACGCCGTACGCCACCACGTCCACGGAGTCGGTCAAGCTCGACCGGATCTCGTCCATCGTGGTCAGCCGCGTGGTCGCCAACCCGGAGTCGTACAAGCCGGGCACGCTGCCCCGCGAGATCGTGCTCACCATCGGCTGGGGCGCCGTCTCCCGCATCGACCTCGAGCCGGCCGCCTGCGGCGACCCCGACTGCGAGGCCGACCACGGGTACACCGGCAACTCGACGGCGGACGACCTGAGCCTGCGCGTCAGCGAGGCGGGTGACGGACCGGAGACGGTGCGTCAGGCGCTCGCCTTCGCACAGGCCCTCTCCGAGGCGACCGCGGACCAGACGCGCTGATGGCGCAGCCCACGCAGCCCGCACGGCCCACGCCGTCCGCGCCTCCCGCCCAGCCCCTGTCCTCCGCGCCTGTCTCCTATACATATCT
>NZ_MSGP01000903.1 GCF_002078235.1 Streptomyces viridosporus | reverse complement strand
GCCCCGTCCGCAACCCCACGGCGCCCCACCGCCTCCGACTTCCCCACTCTCCGAGACGAGTTGGAGCAACGATGCCCCAGCACGTACCGTCCCCTCCTCCCCTCTCGGCCTCGCCCGAGCGGGGGGACTCCCACGAGCGAGGGGACTCCCACCGCGCCGCGTCCCCCAGCGCGTCGCAGCGCCCGGTGGCGCTCCCCGCCCCTCCCCGCCGGATCGTCTTCCTCGCCCACCGCGACCTGGGCAACCCGTCCGCCGGCGGCTCCGAGCTGCTGGTCGACCGGCTCGCCGACGGCCTGACCCGTCTGGGCCACCGGGTCACCCTGCTGTGCGGGGGGCCCGCGTCCTTCCGTGACTACCGGGTGGTGTCGGCGGGCGGCACCTACGGTCACTACCTCCGCGCCCCGTCCGCCTTCGCCCGTCAGGTCGGCGACTGCGACCTGCTGGTCGAGGTGTGCAACGGCGTGCCGTACCTGGCGCCGCTGTGGCACCACGGGCCCACCCTGTGCCTGGTCAACCACGTGCACACCGACCTGTGGCCGATGCGCTTCGGCGGCCCGCTGGCCCCGGCCGCGCGGATCGGGCGACGACTCGAGCACTGGGCGCTGACCGGTGCGCGCCGGCGCGGGCTGCTGGTCGCCGTCTCCCCGTCGACCGCGCACGCGCTGCACGGGCTCGGCGTACCGCGGGAGCGGATCCGGATCGTGCACAACGGTGTGGAGGAGCCGGGTCCGCGCGCCCCGCGCTCCCCGGAACCGCTGTTCGTGGCCGTGGGACGGCTCGTCGAGTACAAGCGCATCGATCTGCTCCTGAGGCTGTGGGAGCGGGTACGGCCGGTCACCGGCGGCCGGCTGGTGATCGTCGGTGACGGCCCCGAGCGGGACCGGCTGGAGCGCCTGGCCGGTCCGGACGTCGAGTTCGCCGGGCACGTGTCCGAGGCGGAGAAGCACCGCCTGCTGTGCGCGGCCTGGCTGCTGCTGCACCCGTCCGCGGTCGAGGGGTGGGGCCTGGTCGTCACCGAGGCGGCCGCCCGCGGCACGCCGGCGATCACGTTCGACGTCCCCGGTCTGCGGGACTCCGTGGTGGACGGCGTGACCGGTGTGCTGGCCCGGGGCGAGTCCTCGTTCGCGGCGGCCTGGTGCACCCTCGCGCTGTCCGCGCACCGCCGGGAGCTGATGGGCGAGGCGGCCCGCGACCGCGCCGCCCGCTTCCGCTGGGACCGCACGGTGCGGCAGTTCCGGACCGTGGCGGCCGAGGCCGTGAGGGGCCGGCAGCAGTGAGCACCGGCGGACTCCCCGGCCGGACGGGGCCGAGAACCGGGCGGGGGCCGAAGGACCCGTCGCTGCGCAGGTCCCTCGCCCTCTTCCGGGCCTTCCTGCGCGAGCAGGAGGACCCCGACGCCTGTTACGCGCTGCTCGCCCGGGACGCCGCCGACCAGGTCGAGGCGTACGGCGGCCCGGTGGCCGGCCGGGTGGTGGCGGACGTCGGCGGCGGCAGCGGCCACTTCACCGAGGAGTTCCGCGCCCGCGGCGCGTACGCCTACCTGTTCGAGCCCGACGTGCGGGAGCTCGCCGAGAAGCCGCCCGAGGGAACGGTGGTGGCGGACGGTTACCTGCTGCCGCTGGCCGACGGGTGCGCGGACGTCACGTTCTCCTCCAACGTCCTGGAGCACGTGGCCGATCCGCAGACCTTCCTCAGCGAGCTGGTCCGGGTGACCCGGCCGGGCGGGCTGGTCTACGTGTCGTTCACCAACTGGCTGTCCCCCTGGGGCGGTCACGAGTGGGCCCCCTGGCACTACCTCGGGGCCGAGCGGGCCCGGGCCCGCT
>NZ_MSGP01000902.1 GCF_002078235.1 Streptomyces viridosporus | reverse complement strand
GGACGCGCGCAGCTGCACCTTCCGCACCCTCATCGGGCCGCGCGGCCGCGGCCGGGGGCTGGGCACCGAGGCCACCCGGCTCATCGTCGGCCACGGCTTCGAGCGCCTCGGGCTGCGCCGCATCCAGCTGGAGGCCTACGGCAACAACCCGCGCGCCCTGCGCGTGTACGAGAAGGTCGGCTTCGTGGTCGAGGGCGTCCGGCGGGAGGTCACGTTCCGGGACGGGGAGTGGGTGGACGAGGTGATCATGGCGATCCTCGACCGGGAGTGGGCCGCGCTCAACGCCACGGTTCGATGACCGTCACGCCCGCGCCCGGGGCCGTGCCCATCGCCGCCAGGGCCGACGGGGCCGCGTCCAGGCCGATGGTCCGCGTCACCAGGAGGTCGGGGCGGACCGCGCCCGCGCGGACCAGTTCCAGCATCGGCGGGTAGGTGTGCGCGGCCATGCCGTGGCTGCCGAGGAGTTCGAGCTCCAGGGCGATGGCGCGGGCCATCGGGACCGGGGTGGTGCCCGTGGGCGAGGGCAGCAGGCCGACCTGGACGTGGCGGCCCCGGCGGCGCAGGCCGCCCACCGAGGCGGCGCAGGTGGCGGGTGAGCCGAGGGCGTCCAGGGAGAGGTGGGCGCCGCCGCCGGTGAGGTCGCGGACCGCCTCCGCCGTGTCCTTCGTCCCCGTCGCGTCCACGCGTTCCGCCGCGCCGAACGTCCGCGCCAGGTCGAGGGCGTGCGGGGAGACGTCCACCGCGACGACCCGCGCGCCGGCCGCCGCCGCGATCATCACCGCGGACAGACCCACCCCGCCGCAGCCGTGCACGGCGACCC
>NZ_MSGP01000901.1 GCF_002078235.1 Streptomyces viridosporus | reverse complement strand
AGGTCGAGCTCCGGTGGAGCGAGGACGAGCGAATAGAACCCGAGGACCCGGCCTCCGTGCTCGTCGGCGCCGACGGCCACAAAGGCGCGGTGGGCCTCGATGTAATCAGGACCGACCCGGTAGCCCGCGACTGCGGCTGCGTACTTCCCCTCGTAGGCGCCTGAGCCACGCACGAGCCGCGTGAGCCGTTTGGCGTCCCGCGCGACGGCCCTCCGTATCGTGATCGGCTGGCTGATCAGGGAAGTGCGTGAACTCACCGGGGGAGTATTTCGCACCGGGGAGTGCCTTCGTGCGGCGGGTCGGCTGGCTCGGCAAGGTGCTCACCGCCGCCCATGAGCAGGTGCGCGGAGAGTGACCGCCACCCACCTTCACGCACTCATCAGCGCATGCCCCGGCACGTGCCCACGTACGCGCGGATCATCGTGGCCGAACACGCCCGATCGACGTCGAGCGGTGCGCTCCGGCCGCGGACAGGTCACCGGCGTCCGCGTAGGCCGACAGGTCACCGGCGGCCACGACTAACTCCACAAAAGGCCCGTCGGGACGTTTCCCGACGGGGCTCCGCCGTGTCAGCCGCTATCACGCAGCTGTCACCAACTGGGCGGACCCTCCCAGACGTGAAGGCCATGACCTGCGGTTTCGTGCCCGAGCTGGAAAGACTGGACGCCGTTGGACGGCCGTTACGACCTGTGCCATGTGGTACCGGCACGCGCCGGAGGCGCATCTCATTGAGCACCGTCCTTCCTGCCGCACCACAGGGCCCCACGCACGCGAAGGTGTCTCACCGTCCCCCATCGGTTTTTGCCGGGCCCGGAGTTCTCGCCCTCACTGGTGGATGAGAGAAGCCGAGATCCGGACCATTGACGGGCCAACGAAGCCGCATCAGACGCAAGTTGTGTCGTCGGCACAGGTCAGGGACAGGCAAGCGCCGTACCACCAGCAGACGAAGAACCTGC
>NZ_MSGP01000900.1 GCF_002078235.1 Streptomyces viridosporus | reverse complement strand
CTCCTCCAGGGCGGGCAGCAGGGTCCCGGCGACGTAGCCGGGCGGGGTCATCCAGGTGACGGCGACGTCCGCGACGCCGCCGGCGGTGCGCGCCATGTTGGGGCGCAGCACGCCCACGCCGACCTCCACGCCCGGGTGGTCCATGGGGATCAGCCGTCCCCGCAGCGCGTGGTAGTCGCCCGCGTGGTCGACGACCTCCCCGTCGAGCAGGGAGCGGACCGTGCGCAGGTAGTCCGCGGCCATCGTCCGCGGGCTGGGGTAGGTGCGTCCGTTGAGGCTGCGCACGAACGCCGGTGCGCCGACGCCGTATCCGGCCACCACGGTCCGGCCGGTCATCAGGGCGAGCGAGCGGGCGTGCAGGGCGGCCTCGTAGGGGTGGCGCAACGGCATCAGGGTCACGCCGGTGCCGACGGGGACGCGTATCCCCGCGCCGGCGAGATGGGCGAAGGCCTGGTGGGTCTCCACCTTGAGCGACTGCCCCGTCCACAGACGGCGCGCGCCGGTGTCGCGGACCAGCTCGGCCCAGGGGCGCAGGGCGTCCGGGGTGTNNCCTGCCGGAGCTGTTGCTTTTTCTTGACGAACTGTTGTGTTTCTACTACGTTCCTTGCATGAGCCCAGTGAGTCATCGCGAGGGAAAGCCGATCTACAACCAGCTGAGAGTGCTGCGCGCGGAGCGCGGACTCAGCAGGGTCGCGCTGGCCAAGCTGGTGGAAGTGCACCCGCAGACCATCGGCGCCATCGAGCGGGGCGACTACTTCCCGAGCCTCGACCTGGCGTTCCGGTTCAGCGACG
>NZ_MSGP01000090.1 GCF_002078235.1 Streptomyces viridosporus | reverse complement strand
CACCAACGAGGTGCTGCAGAACTTCCCCGCCGACGACCTGCGCCGCCGCTTCGAGGCGAACCTCGACAAGCTGGCCGCGGACTTCGCCTTCGGCAGGGTGAGCGTGCTCCAGGAGGTCGCCAAGGCGAAGAAGAAGCCGGCCGAGGCGCGGGCGGTCGTCCAGATCGGCATCGTCATCGGCGGCGCGGACGGCCACTTCGACCAGGACGAGCGGGCGGTCGTGCGCGAGGCGTGCTTCGCGCTGGGTCTGGCACCGCACGAGTTCGACCTCTGATTCGACCTCGGAGCGGCGCGGGTGACCACCGGCCGGTGCCGAGGACACCGACCGGTGGTCCCGGGAACACGAGCCGGGTGACAATCGTTGCACCCCGTACCGACCACGCGTGAGGAGTCACCTGCTTGTCCGCCAGACCGACGGACCCCCCGGGACACAGTCCCGGACCATCCCGCCACAGCACTGTTGACCGCGGCACCCGGCGGGGTGGTGTTCGGTGAGTGCCGCCGAGGCGCTGCTGGGCCTGCTCGCCGTGTTCGTGCTCACCGCCGGCACCGGCTACTTCGTCGCCCAGGAGTTCGCCTACGTCTCCGCCGACCGGCTCGCGCTCGCCCGTGAGGCCGAGGCCGGGGACCGCAAGGCCGCCCGCGCCCTGAAGGTGCTGCAGCGGCTGTCGTTCATGCTGTCGGGCGCCCAGCTCGGCATCACCGTCACCGGCCTGGTCGTCGGCTTCATCGCCGAGCCGTCGGTGTCCGCGCTGCTCAGGCCCGGGCTGTCCGGCCTCGGCCTGCCGGACGCAGCCGTGAGCGGCATCTCCGTGGTGCTGGCCTTCGTCCTCGCCACCGTCGTGCAGATGGTGCTGGGCGAGCTGGCCCCGAAGAACCTCGCGATCGCCGTGCCGGAGCGGCTGGCGAAGTCGCTGGCCGGCTCCACCCTGGCGTACCTGAAGGTCGTCGGGCCACTCGTGCGGATCTTCGACAGCGCGGCGAACAGGCTGCTGCGCCGCGTCGGCATCGAGCCGGTCGAGGAGCTGCACCACGGCGCCACGCTGGAGGAGCTCGGCCATCTGATCGGCGAGTCCCACGAGAGCGGCGCGCTGCCCGGGGACACCGCCACCCTGCTGGACCACGCGCTGGACTTCTCCGAGCGCACCCTGCGCGAGGTGATGGTGCCGCGCGCGGACGCCGTGTTCGTGCGCAGGGACGCGAGCGCCGAGGAGGCGGTCGGGCTGATCGCCGTCCACGGCCACTCGAACTACCCCGTGCTCGGCGACCACCCCGACGACGTCGCGGGCGTGCTGGGCGTGCGCGAGCTGATGGCGCTGCCCGCCGACCGGTTCGCCGGCACCACCGCGGGCGCGGTGGCCCGCCTGCCCCTGCTGCTGCCGGACACCCTCGAACTGCCCGACGCGGTGGCGCGGATGCGCGAGCAGGACGACGAGTTCGCCGTCGTCCTGGACGAGCACGGCGGCGTGGCCGGCATCGTCACCTACGAGGACATCGCCGAGGAACTCGTCGGGGACATCGCCGACGAGACCGACCGGGTCACCGAGGCGGCGGTCGCGGACGGCGACGGCTGGCTCGTGGACGCCGGCCGCCGGCTGGACGAGGTGGCCGAGGCGACCGGTGTGCACCTGCCCGAGGAGGACGACTACGACACGGTGGCCGGACTGATCGTGGACCGGCTGGGCCGCTTCCCCGCGGTCGGTGACCGGATCACCGTCGCGCTGCCCGCGGGCGGCGGCGCGGTGATCGACGTCCGCACGCTCGACCGGCATGTGGCCGAGCGCGTGCGGATCACCCCCGTGGTGGAGGAGCGGAAGACGACGGAGGAGCCCGCATGAGTTTCCCGATGGCCCTCTTCGTGACCGTGCTGCTGCTGATCGGCAGCGGGTTCTTCGTGGCCGCCGAGTTCGCGCTGGTCGCCGCCAAGCGGCACCGCATGGAGAAGGCGGCGGCCGAGGGGCGGCGCGGCGCGGGTGCCGCGCTGGCCGGGATGCGCGAGCTGTCGCTGATGCTGGCCGGTGCCCAGCTGGGCATCACGGTGTGCACGCTGGGTCTCGGCTCGGTGTCCAAGCCCGCGATCTCGCACCAGCTGGACCCGCTGCTGCGCGGGCTGGGTCTGCCCAGCGCGCTCAGCTACGGCGTGGCGTTCGCCGTCGCGATGATCGTGGTGGTGTTCCTGCACATGGTGGTCGGCGAGATGGCGCCCAAGTCGTGGGCGATCGCCCACCCGGAGCGCTCCGCGATGCTGCTGTCCCCGCTCTTCCGGGCGCTGGTGAAGGCCGTACGGCCGCTGATCCGGCTGCTCAACTCGGTGAGCAACGGGCTCGTACGGCTGTGCCGGGTGACCCCGCGCGACGAGCTGGCCCCGGTCCACGACCGCGAGCAGCTCACCCACCTGGTGGCGGAGTCCGAGCGGCTCGGTCTGATCAGCGCGGCCGACTCGCAGCTGCTGACGCGTTCGCTGACCGAGCCGGGGACACCGGTCGGTGCGCTGTGCGTCCCGGCCGAGCGGATCACCTCGGTCGAGGGCGGCGCCGGCATCGACGAGCTGCTGCG
>NZ_MSGP01000009.1 GCF_002078235.1 Streptomyces viridosporus | reverse complement strand
GACAGCCGTCGACGGCTGTCGGGCGCCCACCGTCGTCCCCGGTTCCCGCCGTCGACGGCTGTCGTCTTTCCCGGGGCCCGGCGGGGCGGCCGTGGGTCAGTCGTCCGGTGCGGTGATCTTCACGCGGGCCGCGATGGGGAGGTGGTCGCTGGCCGTCGCCGGGAGGGTCCACGAGCTCTCCGGCTCGGCGCCCTTGACCATGATCTGGTCGATCCGCGCCATCGGGAACGAGGCCGGCCAGCTGAAGCCGAAGCCGCTGCCCACGGCGCCCTGCGTGGAGCGCATCTGGGAGGTGACGGCGTGCAGGGCGCGGTCGTTCATCGTGCCGTTCAGGTCGCCGAGCAGGACGATGTTCTTCAGGGGCTCCGCGGCGATGGCCTCGCCCAGGGCGTTCGCGCTCTTGTCGCGCTGGCGGGCCGTGAAGCCGGCCGCCAGCTTCACCCGGACCGAGGGGAGGTGGGCGACGTAGACCGCGACCTGTCCGGCGGGGGCGGTCACCGTGGCGCGCATCGCGCGCTTCCAGCCGAGGCGGATGTCGACGGCCTGCACGTCGCTCAGCGGGTACTTGCTCCACAGGCCGACCGTGCCGACCACCGCGTGGTGCGGGTACGTCGCCGCCAGCGCCTTCTCGTAGGTGGGGACCTCCGAGGCCCTCAGCTCCTCCAGGGCCAGGACGTCCGCGCCCGCGGCGGCCACGTCGCGGGCGGTGCCGGCCGGGTCCGGGTTCTGGGCGTTGACGTTGTGCGTGGCCACCGTGAGGTCGCCGCCGGGGGCGGTCTTGTCGGTGAGCAGCCCGCCGAACAGGTTCAGCCAGACCACCGCGAGCAGGACCGTCGCGACCAGCGCCGTCGCCGACTTGCGGAACAGGGCCAGCAGCAGGAGCAACGGGACGAACAGGCCCAGCCAGGGCAGGAAGGTCTCCAGGAGGCTGCCCAGGTTGCCCACCCGGTTCGGGATGTGGGCGTGGGCCAGCATGACCAGGGACAGCAGGGCCGCGCACGCGGCCAGGACCAGGCCCCGGCGCCAGATGCGGCGGTCGCCGCGCCAGCCCCTGGTCAGGCGGTCGAGCAGACGCCGAAGCCGGGATGTCCGGCGCTCGGGACCCGAGCCGCCGGTGTCCGTCTCCGTCATGTACGCCTGTTGCGCCATACCGTTGCCTCACAACTTGCTGTGCATACCGTCTCCCCGTGTCCGTACGACCCTAGGGGATGATCGGTTGCTTTCCTGCCGTACGGGGGCGAGGACGTGCGGTGCCGCGCGAGGAGTTCCGGACGGGGGTACGGAAAGCGTCCTCTGTGACGAAACGCGCACATCGGGACGGCCGCCGGATTCCCTCCTACGGATGCGGCCTGACGGGGCGTAGCCCCTGGAGCAGGGTATCGACGACGCGTTCGGCGAGGTCGTCCGGCAGGTCGGCCTCGGGGCGCAGGACGGTGCGGACGAGGAGGGGGCCGACGACGATGTCGTTGAGCAGTTCCAGGTCGACGTCGGCGCGCAGTTCACCGTTCTCCCGGCCCCGGCGCAGTACCTCCAGGCCGAGTCTGCGGCGCGGCAGGATGACGGTGTCGTGGTAGGCGGCCCAGAGCTTCGGGCTGCTCTTCATCTGGGCGTGCACGTTGTGCAGGAGCGCCGACGTCCTGTTGGCCAGGCCGCGCCGGCGCAGGGATTCCAGCAGGACGACGAGGTCGTCGCGCAGGGAGGTGCCGGGGAGTTCGGGGTCCGGGGGTTCGACGGTGCGCACGATGTCGACGAAGAGTTCCTCCTTGCCGCTCCAGCGGCGGTAGATGGTGGCCTTGCCGACGCCGGCGGTGCGGGCGATGCGCTCGATGGAGAGCTCCGCGAGGGGCACGCCGTCCTCCAGGAGCTTCATCACGCCTTCGACGATGGCGCGCTCGGCTGCCTCGCTGCGGGGCCGGCCCCGCACGGGACCGTCCTGCCGGGGGTCGGTGACGACCGGGCTCACGTCGCCGCCTCCTTTCGTGGGCTGGGGTGATTCTCCCCGGTGCACGGGGGCGGCGGTCCACCGGGCGGGGGTTATCGGTCCGCCGCCGACACCAGTTCCTGGTTCCGGTCCCCCCGTTCGGACTCCGGGGGGCGGCCGGGCAGGAACAGGGCGGTGACGATCGCGCCGACGATCGCGACGCCCGCTCCCCACAGGGCCGTGACGTGCATCGCGTGCAGGAAGGCGTCGTCGGCCGCGGCGACCAGGGCCTCGCCGCGTGCGCCCAGCCGGTCCGCCACGGCCAGGGTGGCCTCGATGGACTCGCCGGCGGCGTGGCGTACCGCGGGCGGCAGCAGGACGAGTTCGTCCTCGATGTCGGTGCGGTAGGCGGCGGACAGCAGCGAGCCGAGGACGGCGATGCCGAGGGCGCCGCCGAGCTGGCGGAAGGTGTTGCTGAGCGCGGAGGCCGAACCGGCCTTCTCGCGGGGCAGGGCCTGCATGACGACGACGCTGACCGGCGTCATGACGTGGGTCATGCCGATGCCCATCAGGAAGAAGACGAGCTCGATGAACCACAGCGGCGTGTCCGTGTCGAACAGGGCGAACGCGGCCAGGGTCGCCGCGAGCAGCACCAGGCCGCCGGTGGTGGTGGCGCGGTGGCCGAAGCGGTCCACCACCAGCCGGGCCCGCGGTGCGAAGACCGTCTGGGTGACGGCCAGCGGCAGCAGCAGCAGACCGGTCTGCAGCGGTGTGTAGCCGCGCACGCTCTGGATGTAGAAGACGGAGAAGAACGTCACGCCCATCAGCGCGAAGAAGACCAGGGCGATCGCGGCGATGGCGGCGGAGAAGACCTTGTTCTTGAAGTACCCGACGTCGATGGACGGGTGGTCGCTGCGTTTCTCGACCACGACGAAGACGGCGAGGACGGCGAGACCGGCGCCGATGGTCGACAGCACCGTGGGGTCGGTGAAGTCGGCGAGCTGGCCGCCCTTGATGATGCCGTAGACCAGCAGGACCAGGCCGGCCACGGACAGGACGACGCCGAGGGGGTCGATCCGGCCGGGGTTCGGGTCGCGGGAGTCGGGCACCAGCCACAGCATCAGGGCGACGGCGAGCAGCGCGATGGGCACGTTGACGAGGAAGACCGAGCCCCACCAGAAGTGCTCCAGCAGCACACCGCCGGTGATCGGGCCGATGGCGATGGCGAGCCCGACGCCTCCGGCCCAGACGCCGATGGCCTTGGGCTGTTCGTCGCGCTCGAAGACGTTCATCAGGACGGCCAGGGTGGCCGGCATGACGAACGCGGCGCCCAGCCCCATCACCGCGCGGTAGCCGATCAGCTCGGCCGGGGAGCCGGAGAACGCGGCGAGCGCCGAGCCGATGCCGAACACGGCGATACCGCCGAGCAGCACCTTCTTGCGGCCGAGCCGGTCGCCCAGCAGCCCCGCGGTGAACAGCAGGCCCGCGAAGACGAGCGTGTAGGCGTTGATCGCCCACTCCAGCTCGCTCTGTGTGGCCCCCAGGCCGGTGGGGGCGGGGGTGGAGATCGTCTTGATGGCGACGTTCAGGATCGAGTTGTCCAGGACGACGATCAGCAGGCTCATCATCAGGACGCCGAGGATCACCCAACGGCGCCGGTGCACGGTTTCCGGGACCCGGCGGACGGGGGCGGCAGGAGTGGTCATACGGCCCAGCCTAGTTATTTTCGAGACGGATCCGTCTCGTATTCGCACTCCTTTGCCGAGGTCTTGCCCATATATTGTGACCGTTTGGCCTATTTTGCCGATGGGGACGGTGGGGGTATACGGCCGCCGTGCGGGATCGTGTGGGATCGCGCGGGGAGAACGCACGGGGTTCCTCTGGTCCTCGCCGGGCCGAGGTGCCACCATGGACGTGATCCGGGGACGCCGTCAGGGCGCCTCGAGATGACGTGTTAGGAGCCGTGGCAATGACGCAGCTTTCCGCTGCCCAGAGCGCGAAGCCGACTCCCCCCGACGGCAGCAGGGCGCTGTACGGGGGCAAGGGCACTCGCCGCATCACCGTCCGCGACATCGCCGCCGCCAAGGAGCGCGGCGAGAAGTGGCCCATGCTCACCGCCTACGACGCGATGACCGCGTCCGTCTTCGACGAGGCCGGCATCCCGGTGATGCTCGTCGGCGACTCGGCGGGCAACTGCCACCTCGGGTACGACACGACCGTGCCCGTCACCCTCGACGAGATGACCATGCTGTCCGCCGCGGTGGTCCGCGGCACCGGTCGCGCCCTGATCGTGGCCGACCTGCCCTTCGGCTCGTACCAGGAGGGCCCGGTGCAGGCGCTGCGCTCGGCGACCCGGCTGGTGAAGGAGGCCGGGGTCGGCGCCGTCAAGCTGGAGGGCGGCGAGCGCTCGCACCGGCAGATCGAGCTGCTGGTGGAGTCCGGGATCCCGGTGATGGCGCACATCGGGCTGACCCCGCAGTCGGTGAACGCCATGGGCTACCGGGTACAGGGACGCGGCGAGGAGGCGGCCCAGCAGCTGCTGCGCGACGCCAAGGCCGTCCAGGACGCGGGTGCCTTCGCCGTGGTCCTGGAGCTGGTGCCGGCCGAGCTGGCCGCCGAGGTGACCCGGACCCTGCACATCCCGACGGTCGGGATCGGCGCGGGGCCGGAGACGGACGCGCAGGTGCTGGTGTGGACCGACATGCTCGGGCTGACCGGCGGCCGGGTGCCGAAGTTCGTCAAGAAGTACGCGAACCTGCGTGAGGTCATGAGCGGCGCGGCGAAGGCCTTCGCCGAGGACGTCGTCGGCGGAGCGTTCCCGCAGGAGGAGCACTCCGTCCACTGAGCCATCGCGGTACGACAGCCGGCCCCGCCGATCTTCCCCCGTCGGCGGGGCCGGCGTCGTTCCCGGCGGGAGGCGTCGGTGTGCTGTCGGTGGCCCGGCGGGAGGCGTCGGCGGACTGTCGGTGGTTTGTCGGTGGCGTCTGAGAGCCTCGGTGCCATGACGCGAACAGACGAACAAGCCGGCGGCCCGGACAGCGCCGTCACCGTACGGGGGCTGGTCAAGCACTACGGCGAGACCAAGGCGCTGGACGGCGTCGACCTGGACGTGCGCGAGGGCACCGTGATGGGGGTCCTCGGGCCGAACGGGGCCGGCAAGACCACCCTGGTGCGGATCCTGTCCACCCTCCTCGCCCCGACCGCGGGGCAGGCCACCGTCGCCGGGTACGACGTGGTCCGCCAGCCGCGGCAGCTGCGCCGGGTGATCGGACTGACCGGGCAGTACGCCTCCGTGGACGAGAAGCTCTCCGGTCGGGAGAACCTGTATCTCATCGGCCGGCTGCTCGACCTGTCCCGCAAGGAGGCCCGGGCCCGCGCCGACGGGCTCCTCGAGCGGTTCTCGCTCACCGAGGCGGCCCGGCGCCCCGCGGCCACCTACTCCGGCGGCATGCGGCGCCGGCTCGACCTGGCCGCCTCGATGATCGGCCGGCCGGCCGTGCTGTACCTGGACGAGCCGACCACCGGGCTGGACCCGCGCACCCGCAACGAGGTGTGGGACGAGGTCAAGCGGCTGGTCGGGGACGGTGTCACCGTGCTGCTGACCACCCAGTACATGGAGGAGGCCGAGCAGCTCGCCTCCGAACTGACCGTCGTGGACCGCGGCAGGGTCATCGCGAGCGGCGGCATCGAGGAACTGAAGGCCAAGGTGGGCGGCCGTACGCTGCGGATCCGCCCGGCCGACCCGCTGCACCTGCGCCCGCTGGCCGACGCCCTCGACGCACTGGGCATCACCGGGCTCGCCGGCACCACCGTGGACACCGAGCGGGACGCCGTCCTCGTCCCGATCCTCAGCGACGAGCAACTGACCGCCGTGGTCGGCGCGGTGACCGCGCGCGGAATCACCCTCAGCTCCCTCACCACCGAACTGCCCAGCCTGGACGAGGTGTTCCTGTCCCTCACCGGCCACCGCGCCGGCGCCCCGCAGGACGCCGTGCCCGCCGACACCCGCGAAGAGGTCGCCGTATGAGCGCCGCCACCCCCCTCACCGGCACGGGCGCGGACGCGCGCATCCCGCTGCGCGGCCATCTGCGCCACACCGGGGCACTGGTGCGCCGCAACCTGCTGTGGATCCGGCAGGACCCGGAGTCGATGTTCGACGCCGTGCTGTTCCCGATCGTGTTCACCCTGCTGTTCGTGTACGTCTTCGGCGGCTCGATCGGGCAGGCGCTGGGCGGCGGGCAGGAGGCGTACGTGCAGTACATCGTGCCCGGCCTGATGGCCATGATGGGCATGAACATGGCCATGGGGGTGGGCACCGGCTTCAACCAGGACTTCAACACGGGGGTCATGGACCGTTTCCGGTCGCTGCCCATAGGCCGCGGCTCGGTGCTGTTCGCCAAGATCTCGGTCGAGGTGCTGCGCATGCTGATCGCCACCACGATCCTCATGGTCGTGGGCGTCCTGGTCGGCTTCGACATCACCCACTGGCCGGGGCTGTTCGCCGCCGTGGGGCTGTCCGTGGTGTTCGGCTCGGCCCTGATGTGGGTCTTCCTCACGCTGGGCGTGGTGATGAAGAACGCGCAGTCGGTGCAGGCCATGGGCTTCCTGGTGCTGATGCCGCTGCAGTTCGGCTCGTCGATCTTCGCGCCGACCCAGTCGATGCCGGGCTGGCTGGAGAACTTCACCGAGTACAACCCGCTGTCCTCGCTGGCGGACGCGGCGCGCGGGCTGATGGTGGGCGGCCCGGTGGCGCACGACCTGTGGATGACACTGGCCTGGTCGGTGGGGATCACGGCGGTGATGGCCCCGGTGGCCATCCACAAGTTCCGCACGAAGACCTGACGGTCCCGGAGCGGCGCCTGCCCGGCCGGCGGACACCTGCGCCCGGTGAGGGGCGGGTCCGCCGGCCGGGCGGCTCCCACCGGCCGGACGGCGCACGGCCCTCCGGGTGTGCGGATCCCGCCCGCACGCGCACGGCCCGCCCCGGCGCGCGGCCCCGACCGGGCGCGTCCGATCCGCCCGGGCGCGTGTCAGAGCAGGGCGGCGGCCTCCTCCTGGGAGAGGGCGGCGCCCTCCGCGTACGCGGACTCGTACGCCGCGTCGCCGAGTGCCGCCCGGGTCCGCCGCTCCGCCTGTGCGCGCACCTCGCGCTCCATGCCCGCGGCGACGTGCCCGGGCGGCAGCCCGGCATCGGCGGCGCCGAGGCAGCGGGCCGCGTCACGGGCGCGGTGCCCGCCGTCGAGTCCGGCGAGGGCGGCGGCGCCCATGGTGAGACACGCCGCGCGCATATGGGGCGCGATGGCCGTGGACAGCGGGTCGCCGGCCCGCTCGATCGCCTGGCGGATCAGGACCAGCGCCTGCTCGTCGCGGCCGTCGACCACCTCCAGCCAGCCCTCGGCACCGAGGATGAACGCATCGAAGACCACATAGTGCGCGATGCGGAACTCCTCGCGCAGCAGACGCAGTTGCTCCCGCGCCTCGTCGGTCCGCCCGGTCGTGCCGAGCAAGCCGGCCAGGAAGAGCCGGGCGGCGGGCATGGCCTCGCCGTGCCCGCCGTGCTCCTGGTCGATGACGTCGCGCAGCAGCCGCTCGCCGCGCTCGGCGTCCCCCGCCTCCAGCAGCGCGCTGCCCAGCCGGGCGGAGAGCACGGCCACCTGGGCGCGGGCGCCGAGGCGTTCGGCGTGCTCGATCGCCGCCTCGTAGTCGGCGGCGGCCGCCGCGTACTCACCTTCGCGTTCGCGGGCCTCACCGCGCGCGGAGAGGGCCTCGGCGGTGCCCCAGACGTCGCCGAGGCGCCGGTAGATCTCCAGGGACTCGTCCGCGTCCCGCCGCGCGTCACCGGCCCAGTCACTGCGGTTCGCGAGCAGGTTGGCGCGCATCTGGAGGTTGGAGGCCAGCTCCCACTCGAATCCGGGGGTGTCCCGGCAGGTGCGGACGGCGGCGTCGACGGCGGTGCGCAGTCCGTCCATGTCGCCGGTCAGCATCAGGGCGAACGCCCAGAGCGCGCCGGGCTGGCGGCAAGCCTGCGGCAGACCGGGCTCGTAGCTCGCGGCGATGACGCGCAGCCTCTGCTGCGCCTGCGGGTTCTGCCAGTCGTCCAGCTCGGTGTCCATGCAGGCCATGTGGACCAGGTGCACACCGCGCCGGGCCTCGGCGAGGACCTCCCCGGCCATCGGGGGCGGGGCGTCGGTGCAGCGCTGCCGCACCGGCGCGGCGGGCCGGACCGGTGCGGTGAAGGGGTCCGGCCCGAGGGCCATGACCTCGCGGCACCAGTTGCGGGCCTCGATGCGCAGATCCCGCATCTGCCAGTACCAGGCCAACGACAGCGTGAGGCACAGCGCCTCCTGCTCGTCGCGCAGGACGAGGGCGTGGCGCAGGGCGGTGCGCAGGTTCTCGTACTCCCGCTCCAGGCGCCCGATGGCGGCGAGCTGGTCCGGGCCGCGCAGCAACGGGTCGGTGGTGCGGGCGAGTTCGCGGTAGTACGTCAGGTGCGCCCGCTCGGCCCCGGCGCGTCCTCCCGCCTCGTCGAGCCGCTCGCCCGCGTACTCGGCGACGGTCTCCAGGAGCCGGTAGCGCATCTCGCCGCCGCCCGAAGGGGCGGCCACCACCAGGGACTTGTCCACGAGGGAGCCGAGCGTGTCGAGCGCGACCGGCCCGCACACGGCCTCGGCGGCGGCGAGGTCGCAGCCGCCGGCGAAGACCGACAGCCTGCCCAGCACCTCGCGTTCGTCCGCGTCGAGCAGTTCCCAGGACCAGTCCACGACGGCCCGCAGGGTCTGCTGGCGGGGCCGGACGGTACGGCTGCCGGTGGTCAGCAGCCGGAAGCGGTCGTCGAGCCGGTCGGCGATCTGGCGCGGGGTGAGCATCCGCAGCCGGGCGGCGGCGAGTTCGAGGGCGAGCGGCAGTCCGTCGAGGCGGCGGCAGATCTCGGCGCAGGCCTCGGGATCGTCCTCGGTGCGGAAGCCGGGGCGGGCGGCGGCGCCGCGGTCGGCGAGCAGCCGCAGCGCGACCGGCTCGGGCAGCGGCTCCACCGGACGCAGCAACTCCCCCGGAACGCCGAGGGGTTCGCGGCTGGTGGCGAGCACGGTGAGGTGGGGGCAGCGCTGCAGCAGGGTCTCGACGAGCCGGGCGGCGGCGTCGACGACGTGCTCGCAGTTGTCCAGGATCAGCAGCATGCGGCGGCGGCCGCAGTGCTCGGCGAGCCGGTCCACGGGGTCGTCGTGCCGGTCGGCGACGGCCCGCATGCCCTCGGCGCCGGCTCCGTACAGGACGGTCTCCCGGGCGCCGACGGCGGTGAGGACGGCCTCGGGGACGGCGTCGGGGTCGTCGACCGGGGCGAGTTCGGCCAGCCACACGCCGTCCGGCAGGCCTGCCCGGACGGCGTGTGGCTGGCC
>NZ_MSGP01000899.1:233-556 GCF_002078235.1 Streptomyces viridosporus | reverse complement strand
TCGCCCGCTCCGCCTACCTGGTGAGCGACACCGGCCTGGACCCCCGCCTGGTCAAGCGCGAGGGCCAGGTCGTCGTCCGGACGCAGCGCGGCACCCCCCTCGGGCACACCGGCCTGGACCTCCTGGAGCGCCCGGCGGCGGCCCGGGGCACCGACTTCGCGCGGCTCCTGGAGGACGTCGACCGGTGGGACTACGTCGTCACCGCCAACCGCCACTCCACCCTGGCCTGGGAGCGGGCGTACCCCGGCCGGTACACCACCCTGGAGTACGGCCAGCCGCGCACCGACCCGCTCCACACGGCGACCGCGGCCGACGTGGCCGGG
>NZ_MSGP01000899.1:0-209 GCF_002078235.1 Streptomyces viridosporus | reverse complement strand
CGGCACCCCGCCCGCGGGCGGCTCCGGCCGGGTCCTGGACGTCTCCGCCCACCCGGACGTCGTGTCCCTGTGCCTGGCCTCGGACGTCCTGGTCACCGACTTCTCCCCGCTGATGTTCGACTACGCGGGCCTGGACCGGCCGATCGTCCTGTGCGCCGACGACTGGGAGGCGTACGAGGCGGCCCGCGGCACCTACGTCGACGTGCGGG
>NZ_MSGP01000898.1 GCF_002078235.1 Streptomyces viridosporus | reverse complement strand
GGGTTGCGATATGTCCGATTTCTAAAAATCCCGGGAGATCCCGAGCTGAACGGACCGGATCACGCTTCTGACCTGTGGTTTTGTCGTGAGGTCATGACGGAGTGGTGCGGTGTGCCGTGGTCGTTGAGGAGTTGCTCGCCGGTGGGCATCTGGTCTTGGGGTATCCAGCCGGTGCTGTAGCCGCAGTTGCAGAGCAGGTGGACGAGGCCGCTGCTCTGTGTCTCCCACCATTGGGCGTCTTCGCTGGGGCGGCGCAGGGCCTGCTTGAAGATGTGGAGTTCGTGCGTCGCGGTCCAGGGGTGGGGCATCGCGGTCTCCTTACGGTCCGGCGAACCAGTCGACGCTGGTGACGAGTTGGACGACGTCGGCGAGGGGACGGTCGCTCTTCTCGGAGTTACAGCTCCTGAGACATGTGGGGCAGCGGTTGACGCCGTGGATGGGGGCGAGGTTGTCGGGGTCGAGGCGTGCGCCGCCTTTGGCGACGGGGCGGATGTGGTCGACGGCGTCGGCGTGGCCGTGGCCGCAGACGATGCAGATGTCGGAGGCGGCGAGGATGCGGGCGCGGAGTTGCCGGAACTCGTACGAGGTGAGTTCGCTGCGGTCGGTGGCCATGGTCGCCCCCCGCTCTGGGCGTGACGAAGCCCCAGGGGGTGGGGGCCGCTCTGGGGCTTTGTGGGTGTCTGTGGTGCCTATGTGCGGGCACAGTTGTACACCGCGATCGTCACACAGTGTCTGACCTGCGGTCAAGCGGCGGCGCGTTCGGCGCGTTTGGCGGCAATGGCAGCGACATCTGCGGCCTCGTACCA
>NZ_MSGP01000897.1 GCF_002078235.1 Streptomyces viridosporus | reverse complement strand
CGCGGCCGGTGTCGTCGGCGTACTCCACGAGCGGGGAGTGCAGGCACTCCAGGATGGTGGGGTTGGCGCGCAGGGCCAGCTCGCAGAAGCGTTCCAGCTCCCAGCTGAACTGCTCCTCGGCCGGGCCCTCGACGTGCGTCGGCGGCTTGTCGAAGCGCCAGAACAGGGGGGTGGGGGCGAGGAACACGCCCCGGCGGTCGGTGTCGCTGTCCTCCGTCGCCAGACCGAAGGCACGCGACCCCATGACGCAGGCGTAGACGGTGTGGTCGCGGACCAGGGTTTCGGGGCGCACGCGCGGGAGCGTACGCGGCGGGTCACCCCAGGTGGATCGAATTTCCCTCCACCGTGATCCGCTCCTCGGGCAGCGGCCTGGTCGCGGGGCCGCGCTCGACCGAGCCGTCGGCGATGCGGAACCGGCTGCCGTGGCAGTCGCAGTTGATCGTGCCGTCCGAGACGTCGGCCACGACGCAGCCCTGGTGCGTGCAGATCGCCGAGAAGGCCTTGAAGTCACCCTTCTCCGGCTGGGTCACCACCACCTTCTCGGCCTTGAGGACCGTGCCCCCGCCCACCGGGACGTCGCCGGTCGCGGCCAGCTCCTGTCCGGCGGAGGGAGTCGGTGCGGCGGTGCCGGACGAGGTGTCCCCGTCGCCCCCGTCGCCCCC
>NZ_MSGP01000896.1 GCF_002078235.1 Streptomyces viridosporus | reverse complement strand
TCCAGGACCCGCTTGGCGACCTCCGTCTCCGCCCCCGTCAGGTCGAGCAGCACCGGTATCCCGGCCATCAGCGTCTCGGCGACGTCGCGGGCGTCCGCGAACACGTTCACCCGCAGGACGACGAAGCGGCGTCGCGCCTCGGTCTCGGCTTCGGGCACGGCCCGGTGGTCCACCGCGGACGGCCAGGCGTCACGGCCCCGCAGCGGCACGACCTGGGCGAGCCCTTCCCACTGTTCGTCGGTGACATCGTGGCTGCTCACCGGCATGCTCCGTCCTGGGTCGCGCTGGCTGTCTGCATCGGTCAATTCTTACGCATGGTCACCCGTTCGGCTCAACAACGACACGCTCCGCCATCTCGGGGCACTCCTGCCGGACCGCCCGTGGGCCGGGGGCTTCTCCGCCGTGCTGCTAAGTTCTACATTGTTGTAGATATTCCGGGGGCCGCGGTGCGCCGCGAGGCGGCCGGCCCCGCCCGATCACTGGAGTGCGCATGGCCCTGTGGGACCGCATCAAGGAGTCCGCGTCGCAGATGCAGACGCAGCTGGAGGCGAAGAAGAACGACCTGAAGAGCGGCGCGTTCCGCGACGCGAGCATGGCCATGTGCGCCCTGGTCGCCGCCGCCGACGGCTCCGTCGACCCCTCCGAGCGGCAGCGTGTGGCGCAGCTCATCGCCACCAACGAGGTGCTGCAGAA
>NZ_MSGP01000895.1 GCF_002078235.1 Streptomyces viridosporus | reverse complement strand
TGGGGGTGGCCCGGGGGCTGGAGCTGATGTAGGAGTGGCCGGCGGGTCCGGTGACGGGGCGCTCGCGGAAGTAGCGGGCGAGCGTGGCGAGGCGGCTTGCGGCGCTGTCGTCTGCTGTGTTGTCGTGCATTGGCGTCCCCGTCCCCTTGGCGGCCTCCAGGGGGCGCGGATCGTCCGTACAGCGTGTGCAGGGGCGCGCGCCGGAGGCCGGAAGCGTTCTCTCCGGGTCATTCCGGACGCCCCATCTTGGCACGGGTGCGGCTGGAGTTGAACGGATAGTTTCAAATGATCAGCGGTGTGTGTCGGGTCCGTTGGTCAGCCGCACCCGTCAAACGGTATGAACCCCCGGCATATTCAGACAAGCCGTGGTGCTGCCTTCATCCCCTCGATCAGCGCGCCGAGTTCGGACAGCTGCTCGGAGGTGATGATGTCCATGGCCTCGGCTCCCTCGAGGGCTCGCCCCACGATCGCCAGGGTCCGTAGGTAGACGAGCGCGGTCTCCTCGTCGCTGAGGGTCCGGTCGATGTCGTTGAACGCGCGCTCCGCCTGTTCCGCGAACAGGGCCTGCGGATCGGGGCCGGGGCGGGGCTGGTCGTGGTCGGTCACTGTCGTCCACCGTCCCCTGGTCGAGGCCGCCGTCTTTCCGCGGCGCCTGGTGATATCGATTACGGCCGCCTCGCCCGGTGTGTTCAGCCCGGGAGGGATGGGGGTGGCGGGTTCTGCGGACATGGGGCGTCTCCGCTCCTCCGGCAGAAATGTTCGGGAAGGTCATGCCTGCCCTGTCGGCGTTGGGCGGGCATGTCCCGCTGTGCGGCTGCCAGTCCGGACTGCGGGAGTGCCACTGTGACACCGATAGGCGGACGGGGGCGAGGACGGATGCACATTTCACCCAGTCTTGACGCTGTGGGGTGTACAGATCCGGCCGAGTCCGCTACCGCGCGCTACCGATACGCGGTATCCGTGCGCGTTGTGGCTGGTGGCATGGGAAAGCCCCCACCGGATGGGGGGCGTAGTTTGCCGACAACGACCCTGTGCCTGCGTGGGGGCTTTGAGACCTCACGGGATGATGCTCATG
>NZ_MSGP01000894.1 GCF_002078235.1 Streptomyces viridosporus | reverse complement strand
CTGCGGCTAGGTCTGGCTTATCGCAGCAGCATGGGAGGCGGGATGGACGCCCGACAACTGCACTATTTCCTCGCCATCGTCGAGCACGGCGGCTTCAGCAAAGCGGCCGCCGCGCTCCACGTGGCGCAGCCGTCGTTGTCGCAGGCGATGGCCAATCTGGAGGCCGACCTCGGGGTGTCACTCTTCCATCGCGTGGGCCGCGGAGTAGTCCTCAGCAAGGCGGGCGCTGAACTTCTCGAACCGAGCCGCCGGGCGCTGCGAGACCTGGACGCGGTGCGCGACAGGGCCACCGCGCTCGCCGGGCTGGGAGGGGGAACGGTCGACGTGGCCGCCATGCCGTCACCGGGCATCGAACCCCTCACCACGTTGATCCACCATTTCACCCGGTTGCACCCGTCCGTCACGGTCGCCACCCGAGCGGCGTTCACCCCCGAGGAGACCCTAGACCTGGTCCGCAGCGGTGCCTGCGAACTGGGGCTGTTTGAGGAGGCAATCTCATCTACGTGCTGATTGCTAGTGGCTTGTCACGCCGCCTTGGCCGGGTAATCGACCTGCTGCCCGTCGGTCAGCAGACTGTCCCCAAGATCTGATCTCGGAGGTGGTCGTGGGGCGTCGACCGAGTGTGTTCGTCCGGCCGGTGAGCGTGGAGGAGGGCAGGAAGCTGCAGCGGATCAGCCGGAGGGCGAAGGACCCGGTGAAACTACGCCGGGCGATCGTGGTGCTGATGTCCGCCCAGGGCCAGACGGTCCAGGAC
>NZ_MSGP01000893.1 GCF_002078235.1 Streptomyces viridosporus | reverse complement strand
GGGGGTGTCGGCGGGGCGGCCGGAGGCGACTGCGGGGTCTGCGGGTCCCCGTATCCGGGCTCGGGAGCCTTGGTGAGATCGGGTCCGCCCGGAGCGGGCGGCTGCTGCGGGGGCTGGGCGGGCGGCTGCGGCGGGCCGAAGCCCGGCTGCTGCGGGGACCGGTCGGACGGCTGAGGCGGCTGGTCGGACGGCTGAGGCGGCTGGGTCATGGCGTGAGTACCTCGGGGAGGGGACGGGCTGCGACGGGGTGGGTGACCGGACGGGGCGAGGGCGCCGGCCGTCCGGGGCCGGCGCGCCTCGCCGTCGTCGTGCGCCTCACTTGCCGTAGGCGAGCATCAACTTCTCCTTCGACTCGTCGTTGCCGGTCAGCCGGGTGGTCGAGAGGTAGAAGCGTCCGTCGACCCAGTCGATCGACCTGCTGTAGAAGCTGTCCTCGATCTTCGCGACGCCCTGCGGGTTCTGCATCAGCCCGACCGGCTCGTGGCTGCTGCCGGTGGTCGGGATGGACACGATCCGGCCGCCCGCGTCGTACGAGGGCTCCACGTAGGCGATGAGCTTGCCGCCCTCGACCTTCATGGGCACCATCGACTCCTCCGCCGGGGACTTGACCCGCCACTTCTCCTTGCCGTCGGCGAGGTTGACCGCGACGATCTCGTTGGCGCCGGTGGTCGCCTTGGTGGGCAGGTACAGGGTGTCGGCGTCGGCGGCGACGCCCTCGCAGCCCTGGAGGTCGCGCGCCAGGATGGCCCAGTCGCACGTGGGGGCGAAGTCCTCGTCGAAACCGACCTCGGAGCGGAACTCGCCGGTGGCGGTGAAGGTGGAGATGTTCCAGGCCTTCTTGTCCCTGTTGGTGCTGTAGATGACCAGCGGGTCGACGGAGTAGGCGCGCTCGACGCGCCATCCCTTGTCGAACTTCTGGGTCCACTTCACCTTGCCGGTCTTCGGGTCG
>NZ_MSGP01000892.1 GCF_002078235.1 Streptomyces viridosporus | reverse complement strand
CGAGGGCCGGCGATTTCCCGGTTCACGTGACTCAGCGTGGCGGCGTGTGCGTACCGTGAGAAGTGACGCAGCGCATGCGTACGGTCACTGTCCGGACGTTGTCCGGTGCTGTCGTGACGGTGCCGACGGGCCGTACGGGCAGGCCGCTGATGCACATCACGGACGGTTCGACGGAGGGGCGCGGCATGGCGGTCGGGGTGGAGACGGGACAGCTCAGGAGCGAGGCGGACGAGCCCGGTTGGGAGGTGGACCCGGACGACGAGTGGGGCGTCGCGGTCATCACGACCGTCGGGCGGCAACTGAGGCTGCGCCGCGAGGCGGTGGGGATGCGGGTCGCCGATTTCGGCAGGGCGGTCGGCTACGGCGAGGACCTCGTCTACAAGATCGAGGGCGGCAAGCGGATCCCCCGCCGGGAGTTCCTGGACAAGGCCGACGAGGTCCTGGGCGCGGGTGGCCTCATCGCGGCGGCCTGGGAGGACGTGAAGAGGGTCCGGTATCCAAGGAGCGTGCGGGCGTTGGCCGAGTTGGAGGCCAAGGCGGTCGAGCTCGGGGTGTACGTGGGGCTCAGCATTCACGGCTTGTTGCAGACACCGGAACATGCACGTGCCCTGTTCGAGGCGTGGCAGCCGCCGTACTCGGAGGAGGAGGTGGAGCGCTTGGTCGCGGCTCGCATGGCACGCAGATCGATCTTCGAGCGTTCCCCGGCTCCGGCCCTCAGCTTCGTCCTGGAAGAGACGACGCTCCGCCGACGAGTCGGAGGCACAATGGTGTGGCGTCAGCAGCTCGAACACCTGTTGCGGACGGCCCAGTTGCGTAACGTTACTTTTCAGGTGATGCCGACGAGCGCGGGGGCCCACCCCGGGCTGGACGGCAGGATCGAGGTGCTGAAGTTCGCCGACGGCACGGCGGCAGGCCGTTCCGACGGTGCCTTCAACGGCCGACCGACTTTCGATCCGAAGCAGCTGCGGATCCTCGAACTGCGGTATGGGACGATCCGAGCGCAGGCTCTCACCCCTCGGGAGTCGCTGGCCTTCGTCGAGCGAGTGCTGGGAGAGACATGATCCGCAAGGCTTCTGCCGGGGATGCTTCCGAACTGGCGTGGTTCAAGAGCAGTCACAGTGACGGTCCCGACGGCAACTCCTGCGTCGAACTCGCCCTCACCCCCGGCACCGTCCACGTCCGTGACTCCAAGGACGTCGAAGGCCCCCGCCTCGCCTTCGCCCCGGACGCGTGGGCGCGCTTCGTGCCGTACGCGTCCGAGGGCTGAGGGCGCCGCCCGGTCCGGGACGTGCGCGAGGCCCCGGTGGCGGGTGCCATCGGGGCCTCGGGCCGTTCGTGCGGGTGCCGGTTCCCCGGGTGGGTGTCGGCGGCCCAGGTGTGTCAGCGGTGGG
>NZ_MSGP01000891.1 GCF_002078235.1 Streptomyces viridosporus | reverse complement strand
CTCCATGGCCGCCCCCGAGCGCGACGGCGACCTGCGCCGCACCTTCCCCGCCTTCCCGCCCCGCACCCCGGACGGCGAGGGCTTCGCCCGGACCTGGTGGGGCAACGCGTGGGTCACCGCGCTCGAGGAGGGCGCGCTCGACGCCGCACGGCTGGCGCGCGGGCGCGGATACGCCGAACAGGGCCACGTCGACGCGATCACCGTCACCCCGGGGCTCGTCCTCGCGTACGTACGGGGCAGCCGGCCGCGACCGTACCGGGTACAGGTGCGGCTGCGGACGTTCCGGGACGCCGAATGGGAGCGGTTCCTGGACGCCGCCGCCGACCGGCCCGGCCACATCGCGGCCCTGCTGGACAAGGAGATGCCCCCGTCCCTCGCCGACTGCGGAGCCCCGCTGCTGCCCGGCCCCGGCGACCTCGACCCGCACTGCAGCTGCCCCGACTCCGGCCACCCCTGCAAGCACGCCGCCGCCCTCTGCTACCAGACCGCCCGGCTGCTCGACGCCGACCCGTTCGTGCTGCTCCTGCTGCGCGGGCGCGGCGAGCGCGAGGTGATCGACGCCCTGTCCCGGCTGAGCGCGGCCCGGGCCGCCCGCGCCGCCCGGGAGAAGGAACCGGAAGCCCTGCCCGGCGTACGGGCCGCCGAGGCCCTCGCCCCGCGCGACCTCCCCCCGCTCCCGG
>NZ_MSGP01000890.1:485-713 GCF_002078235.1 Streptomyces viridosporus | reverse complement strand
CACCCCCTGCTCAGCCCGCCGCAGGCGCCTGCTCCCGCCACCCGTTGGTGATCGGCAGCCGCCGGTCCTTCCCGAACCCCTTCGGCGAGATCTTCGTCCCCGGCGGGTACTGCCGCCGCTTGTACTCCGCCCGGTCCACCATCCGCAGCGTCCTCGCCACCAGCTCCCGGTCGAACCCGGCCGCGACGATCTCGTCCGCCCCCCGGTCCCGGTCCACGTACAGCTCCA
>NZ_MSGP01000890.1:0-428 GCF_002078235.1 Streptomyces viridosporus | reverse complement strand
GTACACGTCCTTGATGGGCCCGTACGCCCCCACGGAGTCCCCGTAGAGCGTCGAATACCCCACGGCCAGCTCCGACTTGTTCCCCGGAGCCAGCACGATGTGCCCCTCCTGGTTGGAGAGCGCCATCAGCAGCGTCCCCCGCAGCCGGGACTGCAGGTTCTCCTCCGCGAGCCCCGTCAGCCCCAGCGCCCCCATGTACGCGTCGAACATCGGCTCGATGGCCACCGTCCGGTAGTTCAGCCCGGTCCGCCGCGCCAGCTCCGCCGCGTCGTCCCTCGAGTGCCCGGACGAGTACTTCGACGGCATCGACACGCCGTACACGTTCTCCGCCCCCACCGCGTCGCAGGCGATCGCGGCGACGAGCGCCGAGTCGATGCCCCCGGACAACCCGATCAGCACGGACTCGAAGCCGTTCTTCTCGACGTACG
>NZ_MSGP01000089.1 GCF_002078235.1 Streptomyces viridosporus | reverse complement strand
CCCTCGCCCCGTTCCCCACCCCGGAAAATCGAAAGACCCCGATGTGCCACCGCCTTAGAGTGCCGACCATGGCACTCGCCCGCGTCGTCCTCGCCTCCGGCCGCTCGGTCGACCTCTCCGAACTGCGGATGTCGTCGACGTACGGCGGACTGCTCGAGGGGTATCCCTGCAAGCCCCTCAACGACCGCACGATCGACCGGCTGCTCCGGTCCGCCGGACAAGCCTTCGCCGGAGCCCCCGTCCACCTGGTCCCGCCCCTGCGCGAGTACCCCGACCAGTACGCGGGCGCCTTCGGCCCCGTGGAGGTGCTGCCCGCCGTGACGTGCGTCGGCAGCTTCCGCTCCGAGGCGCTCGACCCGGCCCACGACCGCGCGCTGTACCGCTCCCGCCTCACCGTCGTCTGGTTCCAGACCGCCCCGCGCGTACCGTCGGGCTGCGACGCGGAGCCCGCGCTGCGGGACCTGCCCTGGGAACGGCTGGCCGAGGACGAGGAACTCTGACCCACCCTCCCGCACCGCAGAAGGACACCGCATGAGCACCCCCGCCCCCACCACCCGGACCGGCCTGCTGCGCTGGCAGTTCGAGCTGACCTGGTCCCTGTTCGAGTACCACCTCGAGCGGCTGGAGCCGGAGGACTTCCTGTGGGAGCCCGCGGCCCACTGCTGGACGGTGCGCCGGTCCCCGGAGGGCGCCTGGGTGCCGGACTGGGCGGAGACCGAGCCCGATCCCGTCCCCGTGCCCACCGTCGCCTGGGTGAGCTGGCACATCGGCTGGTGGTGGAGCGTGGCCCTCGACCACGCGCGGGGGCACCGCCCCCGGGAGCGGACCGACGTCACCTGGCCCGGTGAGGGAGCACCGACCGTACGGTGGCTGCGCGGGCTGCGCACGGAATGGCTCGCGGCCCTGGACGACCTCACCGACGCCGATCTGGACGCCACGGCCCCGTTCCCCTGGCCGGACGATCCGGCGTACACCGTGGCCCACATGCTCGCCTGGGTGAACGCCGAGCTGATGAAGAACGCCGCGGAGATCGGCCACCTGCGCCTGCTGCGGGCGGCCTCGTAGCTCCGGACCGGCCGTGTCGTGGGGCACGGGGTGACGGGGGCGCGCGATGATGCACACGTATGGGGTGACGTCAGTCCGGACGTCGCCACACGTACGGGTGAGCGTCGGACCGGATCGCCCGGGTACGGAGCCGCCGGCCCACTGTCCGCGGAAAACCGGTTCCGATGACGGTCCGGGAGGCGAAAACGCCTGGTCGAAGGGGCTTTCCGGGAAAGAGGTCCGCGCCGTGGAAGGCGTGCGCGGACACCTTCCACCAGCGGCGTGCGCGTGTCTACACCGCCCCAAACGTCCTGATTGTTCAGAATGTTGCCCACTGCCCCAGTTGAAACTATGAAGTTTCGTTGCCGAGGAGCATGACATGCAGGTTCGCAGGTGGCTCCCAGACCAGCCCACCCGTATCGGTCGGCACGACTGGCCGGACGAGGGGGACAACGGAACGCACATGCGACTGCGGGCCGGCTCCATCGTGGTACTGGACCGGCAGGCGTGGCGGATCCTGGAGATCAACGGCTACCCGAGCGACCGGTGGCCGGACTCCTACGAGAAGGCCTGGCGCGACCACGTGGAGCTGTGGTGGCACGCCAACGAACTGCGACGGGCCAACAACCAGACGGTCAAACCTGCCCCCGAGCGGGCCGAGTTCTACAAGCGCCCGGTGGTGCTGGTGCTGCGCAACGAGAACCTGCCCCGCTCCGCGCCGAAGCACTGGTGCGCTCCCGCCAGCCACGACTGGCGGGTCCTCCCCGAGCACCACGCCGTCTGCCGCGCCTGCGGTGAGCTGCCGCCCTGCCACCACGGGGAGTACCGCTGGGAGGGCGGCCCCCGCTGGCCGGAGCAGAACGGCGGCATCCCGCTCATGGTGCCGGAGGGCTGCTGCATGGGGTGCGCCGAGCCGATCAGGCCGCGGGTGCGGACCGTGCGCTTCCCGGGGCCGAACCTCTGGTACCCCGACCTGGGGGAGGACACGGCCGTCTTCCACGCCCGCGCCTCCTGCGCCGACCAGGTCGACTGCTACCGCATGCAGTGGCAGACCGAGTACAACCCGCGTCCCGCCGCGCGCCCCGCCACCCTCGCGTTCCCGGGTTTCGAGCACTTCGTCCTCCCCCGGACGCGTCACGCCCCGGACGTGCCCGCCCACGACCCGCGGGCCTCCCGGGACCCGCATCCCGCGCAGCCCGCGCATCCCGTGCAGCCCGCGCAATCCATGCAGTCCGTGCAGCCCGCGCAGTCCGCGTCGGCGCGGCCGGGGGAGGAGGAATGCACCTCCGTGACCGGTGACTTCGGCGCCTTCCCCGCCCCGTTCGACGGGCACCGGAAGGAGCCGGGGAACGACTCGTCCCCGACCGGTCCGTCGGCACCGGCCGCGCCCGAGCCGCCGCACCGGCCGGCCCCCGCGGCCACCGGCGCACCCGCGGCGGACCCGGTGGCACCGGCGCCTCCTCCCGCGGCCGAGGCGCCCGCTCCCGCCGCCGAGAGCGTCGGGTCGGCCCTCCGGTCGGCGCAGGAACTGGACCTGGCCCTGGCGGGAGGCCCGGCCTTCCACAACGCGGAGCAGGCGGCCCGGGTGATCGAGGAACTCACCGCCGCGGTCCGGAACATCGCCCTCTGCCTGAACAACCCGGCCGCCCGCGAACGCTCCTGAACCACGGACGGCCAGGCGGTGGGCCGGCGGGGGACGCCCCCGCGCCGAAGGGGCACGCCTCCCTGAGGCGCACCCCTTCCGACCTGCCCTTAAGCCGCCATCGAGGGCGGCCGCCGTCATGGCTGGGGCATGCCGTCGTCCCGTCGGCGACCGCCCGGGCCCTGGCTCACCGCCATCACGAGGAAACCGGTCAGCAGAAGCCCGCCGCCCGTCAAGGTCCCCCACTGCCGGAGGCCGATGTCGTCGACCACCAGCCCGAAGACCAGCTGGCAGCACAGGGCGACGGCCACCACCAGCTGGCCCCACCCGTAGAGGCGCACACGGTGCACCGGACGCCGGTTCCCGGGAAACACCCAGCCCCGGGCGACGGCCGCCACTCCCGAAGCGGCGATGAGCGACGCCGCCGACACCAGGAACACAGCGATGCAGAGCCGCACGGCTCCCCCTCTCCGCGCACCGGATCCGCACCGAACGCTCCGTGATCATGGCACCCGCCCCACTCCGCGTCCACGCCCCCGCGCGGCCACGACCTACCCGCAGAGGACGCGGTGGTCTGCGCGCACCCCGTCCGTGTCCCCGTCCGTGTCTCCGTCCGTGCCCCTGCCCGGGCCCGGTCGAGCGGGAACCCGCGGGAGGACGCGGCGCCCGGCGGACAGCGCACAGCACAACGGCCCCTGACCGTATGACCGGGTCAGGGGCCGTTCTCGCTGCTCTCAACGCGGAGGCGGTGGGATTTGAACCCACGGTGACATCGCTGCCACGACGGTTTTCAAGACCGTTCCCTTAGGCCGCTCGGGCACGCCTCCCCGCGCCGGCCGGTGATCGGCGGCGCGGGGACAAGGGTAACGGGTCCGGTGCCCGTGGGTGGGGTCAGCTGTCGCCGACGCGGGAGCCCAGGGTGAGTTCCGTGGTGCGCTCCTTGCCGCCGCGCTCGTAGGTGATCGTGACCTTGTCGCCCGGCTTGTGGGTCCAGATCTCGCCGATCAGGGTCGGGCCGGAGTCGATCACCCGGTCGTCGAGCTTGGTGATGACGTCACCGGGCTTCAGACCGGCCTTGGCGGCGGGGCCGCCGGGTTCGACCGCGGCGGAGCCGCCGGCGCCCTGCTCGGTGATCTTCGCGCCGCCCGACGTCTCCTCCAGGGAGACCGACGCGCCGATCTTGGCGTACACCGGCTTGCCCGTCCTGATCAGCTCCTGGGCGACGAACTTGGCCTGGTTGATCGGGATGGCGAAGCCCAGGCCGATCGAACCGGCCTGCCCCGTGCCGAAGCCGCCGTTGCCGGTGGACTGGATCGCGGAGTTGATGCCGATGACGTTGCCCTGCGCGTCCAGCAGCGGCCCGCCGGAGTTGCCCGGGTTGATGGACGCGTCGGTCTGCAGGGCGCTCATGTACGACGCCTGGCTGCCGGTGCCGTCGCTGGAGGCCACCGGGCGGTTCTTCGCGCTGATGATGCCCGTCGTCACCGTGTTGGACAGGCCGAAGGGCGCGCCGATCGCGATCGTCGAGTCGCCGACGGCCACCTCGTCGGAGTTGCCCAGGGGGAGCGGCTTCAGGTCCCCGGGAGCGTTCTTGAGCTTGATGACCGCGACGTCGTAGCCCTGGGCGTGGCCGACCACCTCGGCGCCGTACTTCTTGCCGTTCGGGAAGGTCGCCGAGAGCCTGCCGCCCTCGACGGCGTCCGCCACCACGTGGTTGTTGGTGACGATGTGGCCCTGGGTGTCGAAGACGAAGCCCGTGCCGGTGCCGCCCTCGCCGCTGCTGCTCTCGGCCTCGATGGTGACCGTGCTGGGCAGCGCCTTGGCGGCCACGGCGGCGACCGTGCC
>NZ_MSGP01000889.1 GCF_002078235.1 Streptomyces viridosporus | reverse complement strand
CCGGCCGGCGGCGTCGGACGGGACGCCTCTGCCGCACCGCAGGCCGGTGGACTATAGAAGCGACGGCAGCGGAATCTCAACGGCCGAGCCGGGGGACCTACGATCTTGAAAGCCCTCATGGCGGCTCACCGGGGCCCTCGGCACAGCGCCGCAAGAGGTCCGGGCAGCCAGGCGGAGTCCGGGGCCTGAAGCTGCCGTTCCATCGCCCCGGCCTCTGCAGGCAGCCTCTCTTCAGTGGCTGCACCGCTCATTTTTACAGACCCCGGCGGCGATGCGGAGGCATACGGCCCACTGTAGGTTTGTGACGATTCCTCCTGTCTCCAGAACTCGGGCGGACCCGCGCAGCCGGGCCCGCCCACCCGCAGTCATGTAAGGAGTCCGCCATGGCCTGGAACGCCAAGGTCATGTTCTTCCGCTTCCCCGACCCCGCCCTCACCTACCAGGCCTTCTCCGAGGTCAAGCAACTGCCGTCAGTGGGCCGGGCGGCGATTCTGGAGCGTGCGGAGGACGGCACCCTGTCCGTGCCCGAGAGCTACGAACCCGGCGCCGGCCGCACCACGGCGGTCGGCGGCGTCGTCGGCGCGCTGGTCGGAGTGCTCGGCG
>NZ_MSGP01000888.1 GCF_002078235.1 Streptomyces viridosporus | reverse complement strand
GCAGCTGCTTCGTATCCCCGTACGGCGGGACCTTGTTCTCCTGCTGCTCGGCAGCCTGGGCACTCGCCGGTGCCCGTTCACCGCACCCGGTCAGCATCAGTCCTAGCGCACCCACCGTCACCACGGCGGCCACGCGTCTGCGGTCTCTCGCCATCCAAATCCCCTCCCTGAACTGGCAAGACCGTAGAGGATCCCGCCGGGAAACGCACGGGCATTCGATCGCACAGTGAACCCCTGACTCCGCCCGGTCGACGCCGGCCGCACGACGGAAACGCGTAGTCCGTGTGCTTCATTCCTTAAGGTAGATAGACTCTGGGTTCAGCTCGCACCATCCTGGATGGTTCTGCAGGGCTGTCGAGTGCTTACGCGGCCTTACCTGGAGGCAGAGCAGCGCCCGAATGATTCAGTTCACCGTAGAGCCCTTGTGGCTCGTCTACGTGCAGGTTTCCCGTCTCCCGCCGCGCGAATCGACCGGACGGAACCCAGGAGAAGACAGACGGATATGT
>NZ_MSGP01000887.1 GCF_002078235.1 Streptomyces viridosporus | reverse complement strand
GAGGCGATGGGGGCGGTGGGGGCGCACGCCGTGATCCTAGGGAGGCGCGGCGCCGTCTCCGGCCAGGCACCCGTGCGGGCGAACCCGCCGTGTCGTGACACCATCACCCCGTGCTCGACATCGGCTACGCCCTCTCCCACCGCTTCCCCGACCCCCCGCAGACCGACTACCGCCGCGCGGACGTCCACGCCCTGCGCCACGACCTGTTCTGCGGCGACGTCTACCTCGCCGACACCGAGTCGGACCGCGAGGTGTCCACAGCCTGGGGATGGGTGCCGGTGCTCGACTTCGCCTGGGCGCTGTGCGACATCGTGGAGCGCGTCGACCGGGACCCGGCGGGCTCCAGGGCCTCCCGTCCCCAGCGGGCCGAGCTGGACTTCACCGAGTCCACCGACCGCCTGCTCTTCGAGCGCCGCTTCGGCTGGGTGGACATCGAGGCGGAGTGGCTGCCGGCCGCCGAGCCCCCGCTGACCTTCTCCCACGCCGAACTCCGCCGCGAGGCCCGCGACTTCCTGCACGACCTGATCGCCGA
>NZ_MSGP01000886.1 GCF_002078235.1 Streptomyces viridosporus | reverse complement strand
CCAGGACGCCTGCTTCGCGGCCGCGGCCTGGGCGGCCTGCGCCTGGACGGCGGCGGTGCCGGACGTGGCCGTGGTGTCGGCGGCGGCGACCGCGACCCCGGCTCCCAGCACGACCGAGGCGCCCAGGCCGGCGGCCAGCACGGCCGCACGGGTGCGGGTCGGGGACGTGCGGGAGAAACGGGGCGTGACGCGCTGGAACATCGAAACCTCATGGGGGAGGGAGCAGAGGAAAACCACCGGCGGAACGGGTCCGTGCCGCGGTGGCCGTTCCTTGGTAGCCCGAGCCGCGCAAAAGCCGCAAAGGTGTGACCTACGACGAAACTTCGTACATCAGGAGTGAGACGTACGTCTCTTGACGGAGGGCGCCAACCGGGCGGAAGCCCCCATTTCAGGCCGATCGGTCAAGCCTTCGCCGCAAATGTCCGTTTTGGTTTCAAGTGGTTTCCCACTATTTCGGTTAGTACCGGACATTCGGCCTGTGTGGCTTGTCACGGGGAGACCGGTTCGGGCGTTTCGCGAATGTGGCGCGCGTCTCCGTCCACCCCTCGTCCGCCGGCCCGCCCCACGAGCGGGTCGGGCCGGGAATTCCGCCAGCAGGCGGTTCAGCTCGGCGGGCCGCTCGGTGGGGAGGGAGTGGGGGGAGGCGTCCGAGAGGGTGACGACGTCCGCCTCGGGCAGGAGGCGGCGGGCGGCGAGGGGCGCGGGGGCTTTCAGGGGCCCAGCAGTTCCAGCGACACCCACAGCGCGACGGTCGACGCCAGCAGCGCGGCGGGGACGGTGAGCAGGCCGAGGAGGGTGAACTCCTTCAGCCGGACGTCGTGCTCGTGGTGGTGGACGATGCGCCGCCACAGCAGGGTGGCCAGGGACCCGGCGTAGGTGAGGTTCGGGCCGATGTTGACGCCCAGCAGGACGGCCAGGACCGCGCCGGGACCGGACGGCGCGGCCAGGGGGGCGAGGGCGAGGACGGCCGGCAGGTTGTTGATCAGGTTCGCGAGCAGCGCGGCGAGCGCGGCGGTGCCCAGCAGGGCGGGGAGCGTGGCGCCGTCGGGCAGGACGGCCCCGAGGGCGTCTTCGAGGCCGTGGTCCAGCACGGCCCGCACGACCACGCCGAGGGCGAGGACGAAAGCGAGGAACGGCAGGTCGGCGGCGCGCACCAGCGCGGCGGGAGTGGTGTGCCGGCGCGCCAGGGCACGGACGGCCAGCACGGCCGCGCCGGCCGTCGCGGCCCACGCCGGGTCGATGCCGAGCGCGGACGCCACGGCGAACCCGGCCAGCGTGGCGCCCACGGTCACCAGCGCGAACAGCGGCATCTCCACGGGCTCCTCCGCCTCCGCCCCCGTGACGGGCGCGTCGAGGTCGGCGGCGAAGAAGCGGCGGAAGACGGCGTACTCGACGGCGACGGCCACCAGCCACGGCAGGGTCATCAGCAGCGCGAAGCGGGTGAAGGTCAGCCCGGTGGCGGCGAACGCGAGCAGGTTGGTCAGGTTCGACACCGGCAGCAGCAGGGACGCCGTGTTCGACAGGTGCGCGCCGGCGTAGACGTGGGGGCGGGGCCGGGTGCCCATGCGGGTGGCGGTGGCGAACACCACCGGTGTCAGCAGGACCACGGTGGCGTCCAGGCTGAGCACGGCGGTGATCGTCGAGGCGAGGGCGAAGACCGCGCCCAGCAGCCGGCGCGGCCGGCGGCGGGCCCAGCGCGCCATCCAGGTCCCGCAGGCGTGGAAGAGTCCCTCGTCGGCGCAGAGCCGGGCGAGGACCAGCACGGCGGCGAGGAACCAGATCACCGGCCCGAGCCGGGCGGCCTCCCCCCGCACGGTCTCCAGGGAGATCGCGCCGGTCGCGATCACGACACCGGCCGCGGGCACGGCGAAGGCCGCCTCGGGCCAGCGGAAGGGGCGGACGACGGCGCACACCAGCACCACGACCAGCGCGGCGACGGACAGGGACTCCAGCAGCACGGCAACGATCATCCACGCGGCACGGCGGGAGCCACCCGTCGCCCCGGCCGAAGGACCGCGTTTCGCCCCGTACGAGACCCGGGGCCGGGGCCGCCCTCCTCGCCGGGGTGCCGCGGAGGGGTACCTTCGGTCTCACGCCGATGAGGGCTGATGAGGGCCGATGAGGAGAGTCAACGTGAGCAAGTACGTGCGGCCCGCCGCCGAGGGGGCCGACCCGTTCGGTACGGCGCGTCTGCGGCGCGGCGTCCTGGACGCCTGGGCCACCAGCCCCGCCCGGTTCCGGGAGGACGCCAACGCCGAGGAGGACCTGGTCCTCGGCGGCTACCGGGACCGCCTCGTCGTCGAGCTCGCCCAGAACGCCGCCGACGCCGCCGCCCGCGCGGAGGTGCCGGGACGGCTGAGGCTCACCCTGCGCGACGGTGTCCTCGTCGCCGCGAACACCGGTGCGCCGCTGGACGCGGCCGGGGTCGAGTCGCTGTCCACCCTGCGCGCCTCCGCCAAGCGGGACGCGCCGGAGCGGTCCGTGGGCCGGTTCGGCGTCGGGTTCGCCGCCGTCCTCGCCGTCACCGACGAGCCCGCCGTCGTCGGCC
>NZ_MSGP01000885.1 GCF_002078235.1 Streptomyces viridosporus | reverse complement strand
CGGCGCAGCCCCTCCGTCGTCGGGCAGGCCGTCGGCAGTGGGCGGTCACGGACGGCGCGCTCACCCGGACGGCCGGTGGAGTCCCCTCCGCCCCGTCGTTCGATTCCGGCGCACGGGGCACCCTGATCCCATGGGCAAGACAGCGCTGATCGTCATCGACATGATCAACACCTACGACCACCCGGACGCCGAGCTGCTGATCCCGTCCGCGGAGTCGGTCGTGCCCGTCGTCTCCGGCCTGCTGGAGCGGGCGCGGCGACGGAACGCACCGGTGATCTACGTCAACGACAACTTCGGCGAGTGGCGCTCCCACCACGGCGAACTGCTCGACAAGGCCCTGTCGGGCCCGCACGCCCACCTCGTCGAGCCGCTGCGGCCGGACGACTCCTCCCTCTTCGTCGTCAAGGCACGCCACTCGATCTTCTTCGAGACCCCACTCGGTTACCTGCTCAACCAGCAGGGCATCGAGCGGCTCGTGCTGTGCGGCCAGGTGACGGAGCAGTGCGTCCTCTACTCCTCGCTCGACGCGCACATCCGCCACTTCGAGGTGACCGTGCCGCGGGACGCCGTCGCCCACATCCACGCCGACCTCGCGGACGCCGCCCTGCGGATGATGGAACGCAACATGGGCGCGCACG
>NZ_MSGP01000884.1 GCF_002078235.1 Streptomyces viridosporus | reverse complement strand
AGTAGGCGTTGTTGTTGCCGCCCTGGGTGCGGCCCATCTCGTCGCCGGCGACCAGCATCGGCACCCCCGTCGACAGCAGCAGCGTGGTCAGCAGGTTGCGCAGCTGCCGCCGCCGCAGCGCCAGGATCCGCCCGTCGTCGGTGTCGCCCTCGACGCCGCAGTTCCAGGAGCGGTTGTCGTGGGTGCCGTCCCGGTTGCCCTCGCCGTTGGCCTCGTTGTGCTTGCGGTCGTACGAGACGAGGTCGCGCAGGGTGAACCCGTCGTGCGCGGTGACGTGGTTGACCGAGGCGTACGGGCGCCGCCCGCCCCAGGCGTACAGGTCGCTCGAACCGGACAGCCGGTAGCCCATCTCCCGCACGTCCGGCAGGGCGTGCCGCCAGAAGTCCCGCACCGTGTCGCGGTACCGGTCGTTCCACTCCGTCCACAGCGGCGGGAACGCGCCCACCTGGTAGCCGCCCGCCCCCACGTCCCACGGCTCGGCGATCAGCTTCACCCGGCGCAGCACCGGGTCCTGGGCGATCACCGCGAGGAACGGGGAGAGCATGTCGACGTCGTGCATGGAGCGGGCCAGCGCCGCCGCCAGGTCGAAGCGGAAACCGTCCACGCCCATCTCGGTCACCCAGTAGCGCAGCGAGTCCGTGATCAGGCGCAGCACGTGCGGCTGGACGACGTGCAGGGTGTTGCCGCAGCCGGTGTAGTCGGCGTAGCGGCGGGCGTCCGGCTGGAGGCGGTAGTAGCCGCGGTTGTCGATGCCCTTCAGGGAGAGCGTGGGGCCCAGTTCGCCCGCCTCGGCGGTGTGGTTGTAGACCACGTCGAGGATCACCTCGATGCCCGCCGCGTGCAGGGCGCGCACCATCCGCTTGAACTCGCCGACCTGCTGGCCGGTCGTCCCGGAGGCCGCGTAACCGGCGTGCGGGGCGAAGTAGCCTATCGAGTTGTAGCCCCAGTAGTTGCGCAGGCCCCGGCGCAGCAGATGGTCCTCGTGCGCGAACTGGTGCACCGGCAGCAGCTCCACGGCCGTGACGCCCAGCCGCACCAGGTGCTCGATCGCCGCGGGGTGCGCGAGACCGGCGTACGTGCCGCGCAGTTCCCCGGGCACGCCGGGGTGGCGCTGCGTGAACCCCTTGACGTGCAGCTCGTAGATCACCGAGTCCGCCCACGGCGTCATCGGGCGGCGGTCGTCGGCCCAGTCGTCCTCGTCGTGGACGACGACGCCCTTGGGGACGTACGGCGCGGAGTCCCGGTCGTCGCGCACGGTGTCCGCGACGTGCTGCTCCGGCCAGTCGCGGACGTGCCCGTACACCTCGGGCGACAACCCGCCGGGGGCGTAGTCGCCGTCCACCGCGCGCGCGTAGGGGTCGAGCAGCAGTTTCGCCGGGTTCCAGCGGGCGCCGGTCCACGGGTCCCAACGCCCGTGCACCCGGTAGCCGTAGCGCTGCCCCGGCAGCACACCCGGCACGAAACCGTGCCAGATCTCGTGCGTCAGCTCGGTGAGCCGGGCCCGGCTCTCCTTGCCCCGCTCGTCGAACAGGCACAGCTCGACGCCCTCCGCCCCGCCCGCCC
>NZ_MSGP01000883.1 GCF_002078235.1 Streptomyces viridosporus | reverse complement strand
CCGTAGCGGTCGTTCATGTAGTCCAGACCCCACTTGATCTGGGTGGCGGGGTTGGTCTTCCAGTCGGAGCCGGCCGAGGCCATCTTGGTGGCCGGCAGGGCCTGGACCAGGCCGTACGCGCCGCTGGAGGCGTTGGTGGCGGTGTGGTTCCAGTTGCTCTCGTGCTGGACGATGTTCGAGAAGCACTGGTACTGCGCCGAGTTGCCGATCATCTTCTGCGCGGTCGCCTGGGCCGAGGTGGCTGCCGTCGGCGCGGCCTGCGCGGGTGCGGCGGCGATCAGCGTGCCGCAGGCGGCGGCGGCGAGGGCGGCACCGGCGACGGCCTTCTTCGGGGTGGCGAGGGTGCGGAGGAGGGAAACGGCGGACACGGGCGGCCTTTCGGTCGGGAACGGGGTGGTCGCCGTGTGCGGTGCCGGATGCCGTGCGGTGCGCGGCGGGCATGCGTCGGCGCCGCGGCCCGGGAGGGCACGTCGGCGCCTGGCGACCGCTTCACCGAAACAAATCCGAGGTTTGACCGCAATGAGCCCTTTTACTACCCGAGGTCGCATATCGGACGTCGTGTCAGGGTGAGGACGGGGCACGGAGGCTTGGTGCGACCCGGCGGCGCCGGGGTCCGGCGCCGCGCCGCGACTACGGCCCCGCTTCGTACGTGATCCGCGTCATGTGGGGTGGTTCACCACCCCGGTCACGGACCGCGTGCGGCGTCTCACCGAGCGGGAGCGTCGAATGTGACCGGCGCCTCGAAGGCCGCCCTCCGGGTGGCGCGGCGCAGGGCCCGCAGGACCGGGGCGCCCAGCGCCAGGGTCAGCGCGACGGTGACCAGCGCCCGGCCCAGGTCCCAGCCGAGGGACGTGGCCAGGCAGTAGGCCAGGAAGCGGGCCAGGTTCGCGGGGACCGCCGCCTCCGGGTCGAAGGAGATGTTCGAGGCGAGGGCGGACATGAAGGGCCAGCCCGCCATGT
>NZ_MSGP01000882.1 GCF_002078235.1 Streptomyces viridosporus | reverse complement strand
CCCGGGCCGCCTTCATAGGTGAGCTGAAGGCCGAACACCGCCGTGCCTGAGGAGGCCGGACCCCGGTCGCCGCCCGTCTTCCGGGCCCACCGGACCCTCGTCCGCGAGGACCCGGTGGGCCACTGACCTCCCCGAAGAACCGGGAGAAAGAACCACCCGCCCACCCACCCTCCCCGCCGAAAGGACCGCGTCACTCGTGCGAGTGACCGGCTTGCAGGCGCGGGACGCGGGCGGTTACGTTCGCCGCGACAACCGCAAACAGATACGGCCCCCGGCCGGGAGTGGCATCCCGATCGAGGGCCTGACCGATCAGGAAGAGCACACTTCCCGATGGCTGACCCGCAGTCTAACGCGCGCCTGCGCGCCGACGCCGGAGCTCCGACCTCCGGCGTGATCCACGTCCGCACCCGGCTCACCGCCGACTTCACCGTGATCCCCAACGCCCTCGCCCAACGGCGCGGCAGCGCGGTCACCGTCGGCGTCGCGGTCTACATCCTCTCCCTGCCCACCGGCACCCCCGTGAGCATCGCCGCCCTGTGCGCCCACTTCACCGAGGGCGAGATCCTCATCTCCCGCGCCCTGCGGGAACTGGAAGCCGCCGGATACCTGGAACGCCGCCGCGAGCGCCTGCCCTCCGGACAGATCCGCACCCGGACGTACTTCTACGACGTCCCCGGCGGCGCACCGCAGCCGGGCCCGGACGGGCCACCGGAACCGCCGAAGCCGCCCCGGCCCCGGAAGGCGTCCGCAACCGAGCAATCCGCTCCCTCTCCGGCGGCTACGCAAGCAGCTTCCACACCCACTCCGGACCAGCCGGAAGGGCCGACCGCACTCGCCGACGCCGACCCGCGGGCGGTCGCCGTCCTGGCCTCCCTCCGCCGCGTCGATCCGCGTCTCGTCCTGTCCGAGCGTGAGGCCGTGCGCCTGGCGCCGGCCGTCACCGCATGGCTGGCGGCCGGTGTCGGGCCCTCCCGGATCACCGCACTGCTCACGACGGGGCTCCCCGACCGCTTCCTGACCCGTCCGGCGGGCATCCTCGCCTTCCGCCTCCGGGAGACGCCGCTGCCCGCGCCGCCCCCGGTCTCGCCC
>NZ_MSGP01000881.1 GCF_002078235.1 Streptomyces viridosporus | reverse complement strand
CCTGCTCTCCGCCCGGCGCGGGGTGTGGGTGCTGCCCAAGCGGCTGCTGGGCCGGCCCACCGACCAGTGGAACGGGGCCCTGGCCGCCGTGCTCCCGTGGCGGCTGCGCCAGCGGGTCTCCCAGGCGATGCTGCGGCTGGCCGGCCCGGGCGGGAACGGGCCGGCGCTGCCCCCGTCCCCCCAGGGGGTGCTCCAGGACCATCCGACGCTGAGCGACACGGTCCCGGCGCTGGTGGCGGCGGGGAGGATCAAGGTCCGCGCGGGCATCGAACGCCTCGAGGGCCACCGGGTGCGCTTCACGGACGGGCGCGAGGACGAGGTGGACCACATCCTGTGGTGCACCGGATACCGGGCGACCGTCCCCTTCCTCGATCCGGCGCTGGTCCCCGACCCCGCCCGACTGCCGCTGTACCGGCACGTGTTCCCGCTCGACGAACCCGCGCTCTCCTTCGTCGGCCTGATGCAGTCGACCGGCTCGGCGCTCCCGGTCGTGGAGGCGCAGGGCAGGCTGCTGGCCGCGTACCTCTCCGGGCGCCGGCGCGGGCCGTCGCGGGAGCGGATGCGGGCGGCG
>NZ_MSGP01000880.1 GCF_002078235.1 Streptomyces viridosporus | reverse complement strand
CTCCCGTGCCGATGGATGCTCCCGCTGCTTCGGCACACCAGGAGCGTCCCGCTCCGGACGGGGCTCCCTCGACGGCCCCCATGCCCCCGGTCCCGCCGGGCGCCCCCGGTTCCCCGGCGCCGCAGAACGGCCCCCCGGTCGGCCACGGCTCCCCCGAGCACGGCCCCGGGGACGGCGCGCCCTGCGCGCCGTGACCGGGGCCGTGCTCGGGGGAGCCGTGGCCGACCGGGGGGCCGTTCTGCGGCGCCGGGGAACCGGGGGCGCCCGGCGGGACCGGGGGCATGGGGGCCGTCGAGGGAGCCCCGTCCGGAGCGGGACGCTCCTGGTGTGCCGAAGCAGCGGGAGCATCCATCGGCACGGGAGGTGCGGACGGGGCCGGGGGTACCGCAGTGCCCTCGTTCTCGGTGCTCACAGCTTCTCTCCTCGATCCACGGCTGTTGTTCTCGGTCCCGCGCGGTCCCGCGCGGTCACGTTCGCGCATGCCCGCTCACGCTCGTCGTGAGTCCGGCGCGACGCAGCTGTGCATGTCTCTTTCTATGACGTCAGCTTTTCCTACGAGCCGTCAGGGCACCGTAAGCCGTTCCTGTGGGTCCGGAGTCATTCTTTATATAGGGCATTACCAACAAAAGGAGCGCCACCTCAATGCCTCCGACCGGATCTCCGCACCGGCCGCGACCCTCCGGCCGCACGTCCACCCGCGCGCGATGGCACCATGACGCGGTGACCCACGCACGACAGCACCCGACCCAAGTCGTCGCACACCGCGGGGCCTCCGAGGACGCCCCCGAGCACACCCTGGCCGCGTACCGCAAGGCGATCGAGGACGGTGCGGACGCACTCGAGTGCGATGTGCGCCTGACCGCCGACGGCCACCTGGTCTGCGTGCACGACCGTCGTGTCAACCGTACGTCCAACGGCCGCGGTGCGGTCTCGGCGCTGGAGCTCTCCGACCTGGCCGCCCTGGACTTCGGCTCCTGGAAGAACCGCACCCCCTTCGGCGGCCGCACCGAGGAGCCCGACTGGGAGCACCGCCCGGAGGACCGGGAGGCCACCTCCGTCCTCACCCTGGAGCGGCTGCTGGAGCTGGTGAGCGACTCCGGGCGCCGGGTGGAGCTGGCGATCGAGACCAAGCACCCCACGCGGTGGGCGGGACAGGTGGAGGAGCGGCTGCTGCTCCTGCTCAAGCGGTTCGGGCTGGACGCCCCGGTCGCGGCCGAGGAGTCCCCGGTGCGCGTCATGAGCTTCTCCGCGCGCTCCCTGCACCGCGTGCGCGCCGCGTCGCCGACGCTGCCGACGGTCTACCTCACCCAGTTCGTCTCGCCCCGGCTGCGCGACGGGCGGCTGCCCTCGGGCGTGCGGATCGCGGGGCCCTCCCTCCGGATCGTGCGCAGCCACCCCGCGTACATCGAGCGCCTGAAGGCGTCCGGCCACCAGGTGCACGTGTGGACCGTGAACGACCCCCGGGACGTGGACCTCTGCGTCGACCTCGGGGTGGACGCCATCATCACCAACCGCCCCCGCGCGGTGCTCGATCAGCTCGGCCGCTGACCCGTGCGCCGCCCCGGCCGGCCCCCGCTGCCGCACCGCGGTGCCC
>NZ_MSGP01000088.1 GCF_002078235.1 Streptomyces viridosporus | reverse complement strand
CAGCGGTCCGGGCCGCGGCCCGGACCGCTGGTCGCCGTCGCTGTGCGTGAACGTGATCGAAGTGCCATACGAGGAGGATCGGGCCATCCGCGGCACCTTGGTGATCTTGGTCAATTCCCGGGGACTACCGCCCGGTTGTGGACAACTCCGTCACCCGTACGGGCACCTCGCCCGCGCGGCCGGCCGCGCCGCCTCACCGCGCCGAGACCACGACCCCCAGCAACCCGGGCCCCGTGTGCGCCCCGATCACCGCCCCCACCTCGCTGACGTGCAGGTCGGCCAGCCCCGGCACCCGGGCCCGCAGCCGGTCCGCGAGCGCCGACGCGCGGTCCGGGGCGGCGAGGTGGTGGACGGCGATGTCGACCTCGGCGCCGCCCGCCCGTTCGGCCGCGATCTCCTCCAGGCGGGCGATCGCCTTGGACGCGGTGCGGACCTTCTCCAGGGGTTCGATCCGGCCGCCCGCCAGCTGCAGCAGCGGCTTCACCGCGAGCGCCGAGCCCAGCAGGGCCTGCGCGGCGCCGATGCGGCCGCCGCGGCGCAGGTAGTCCAGGGTGTCCACGTAGAAGTAGGCGGAGGTGGCCGCCGCCCGTTTCTCGGCGGCGGTGACCGCCTCGTCCACCGTGCCGCCCGCCTCCGCGGTCTCGGCCGCCGTCAGCGCGCAGAACCCGAGGGCCATCGCGATCATGCCGGTGTCCACCACCCGTACCGGCACCGGTGCCTGACGGGCCGCGACGACCGCCGCGTCGTGGGTGCCGGAGAGTTCGGCGGAGAGGTGGAGGGAGACGATGCCGGTGGCACCCGACTCGGCGACCTTGCGGTAGGTCTCGGCGAAGACCTCGGGGCCGGGCCGCGAGGTCGTGACCGGGCGCCGCTTCTGCAGGGCCTGGGCGAGGGAACGGGTGGAGATCTCGGTGCCCTCTTCGAGCGCGCGGTCGCCGAGGACCACGGTCAGCGGTACCGCCGTGATGCCGTGCCGCTCCATCGTCCGGGCCGGAAGGTAGGCCGTTGAATCGGTGACGATCGCGACATGGCGGGACATGAGCTGGAGGTTACCTGGCGTAGTGCCCGTGTGGCAGCCCGGCCCCGCGGGCCGGGTCCGGTCGTGGCCGGATCACACGGTGCTCACGTGCTGCTCATGGGCTGCTCATGTGGTGCTCTCGGGGCGGGTCTTCTTCTGCCAGGAGTAGGTGGGGCGGGGTGTGGGCGGGGTGATGGCGGGCCGCGCCGAGTCGGGCGCCGGCTCCTGCGACGCGGACGGCTGCGGCGCCTCCGGCCAGGAGGAAGGGGCCGCCGGGGCGTCGGCCGCGGGCCGGGCCCCGGGGTGCTGCTCGGTGGTCGTCCAGTGCCGCAGGGCGCCGGCCTCCATGTCGATCTGCGCGCTCAGCGAGTCCAGGTCGTCGTCCGCGAAGCGACGGGCACGATCACGGGCCGCCCAGCGCAGGGAGTCCGCCGACCGTGTGATGCGCTCGGTGCGCTCGCGCAGCTCGGGGAGCCGCTCGGCGAGCGTGGCGCGGTCCGGCTCGGACTCCAGGCGCCTGAGTTCGCCGTCCAGTTCGTGTCCGTGCGCGCTGAGGCGCTGGAAGAGACCGAGGGACTCCTTGATCGACTCGTCCTCGGCGACGGCCGCCTCCAGCGCGTCCTGGGTGGCGCGCATGGAGGTGCGCAGCTCGAGTCGGAGGTGGGCGACCTCGCCCGCCGGGCCGGGCCGGCCGAGGGCCTTGGCCTTCAGGGTGTGGTCCTCGACCGTGCGGCGGGCCTGGGTGAGGTGGCGGTCGGCACTGCGCTTGGCCGCGCCGACGACCTTCACCGTCGCGTAGGCGCCCAGCCCGAGAAAGAGCACGAAGAGCAGGGCGAACACTGCGATCACTGCTTCCACGAGACTCCTCCTCCGGGCCCTGCGGCCTGTCCCGACACGCTCCGCGCCGCTCTTCCACGGTAAACGAGACGGGCAGGCCCGGAGTTCCGGAAGAACCCCGAACCTGCCCGTAGGGGACCACCCCGACCTGGGAGGTCGCGCCCGGCGGAGCGTCCGGCGGAGATCACCCCCGGGCGCTCCGCCGGCCGCCGTGCCTCACGCCGGGACGATGTTCACCAGCTTGGGCGCCCGCACGATCACCTTGCGGATGCCGGCCCCGTCCAGCGCGGCGACGACCTTCTCGTCGGCCAGCGCGGTCTTCTCCAGCTCGTCCTCGGAGATGCCCGGCGACACCTCCAGCCGCGCCTTGACCTTGCCCTTGATCTGCACGACGCAGGTCACGGTCTCGTCGACCACGTACGCCGGGTCGGCGACCGGGAAGTCCTGGTGGACGACCGAGCCGGTGTGGCCCAGCCTGCGCCACAGCTCCTCGGCGATGTGCGGGGCCAGCGGCGCGATCAGCAGCACCAGGGACTCGGCGACCGGGCGCGGTACCGCCCCTCCCCGCTTGGTCAGGTGGTTGTTCAGCTCGGTGGCCTTGGCGATGGCGGTGTTGAAGCGCATGCCCTCCAGGTCGCCGCGCACGCCGTCGATCGCCTTGTGCAGGGCGCGCAGGGTCTCCTCGTCGATGTCGCCGTCCCCGGCGTCGACGACGGTGACCTCGCCCGTCGTCTCGTCGACGATGTTGCGCCACAGCCGCTGCAGCAGCCGGAACTGGCCGACCACCGCGCGGGTGTCCCACGGCCGCGACACGTCCAGCGGGCCCATCGCCATCTCGTACAGGCGCAGCGTGTCGGCCCCGTACTCGGCGCAGATCTCGTCCGGGGTGACCGCGTTCTTCAGGGACTTGCCCATCTTGCCCAGCAGCCGGGAGACCTTCTCGCCCTGGTGGTAGTAGGCGCCGTCGCGCTCCTCCACCTCGGCGGCCGGCACCGCGATGCCGCGGCTGTCGCGGTAGACGTAGGCCTGGATCATGCCCTGGTTGAACAGCTTGTGGAACGGCTCCGCCGACGAGATGTGCCCCAGGTCGTACAGCACCTTGGACCAGAAGCGGGCGTACAGCAGGTGCAGCACGGCGTGCTCGGCGCCGCCGACGTACAGGTCGACGCCGCCGTGCGGCATGCCCTCGCGCGGGCCCATCCAGTACTGCTCGATCCCGGGGTCGACCAGCTTCTCGGAGTTGTGCGGGTCCAGGTAGCGCAGCTCGTACCAGCAGGAACCGGCCCAGTTGGGCATGGTGTTGGTCTCGCGGCGGTACTTCTTCGGTCCGTCGCCCAGGTCCAGGGTGACGTTGACCCAGTCCTCGTTGCGCGACAGCGGCGTCTCGGGCTCGGTGTCGGCGTCGTCCGGGTCGAAGGTGCGCGGCGAGTAGTCGTCGACCTCGGGCAGCTCCAGCGGCAGCATCGACTCGGGCAGGGCGTGGGCGACGCCGTCCTCGTCGTAGACGATCGGGAAGGGCTCGCCCCAGTAGCGCTGGCGGCTGAACAGCCAGTCGCGCAGGCGGAAGTTGACGGTGCCCTCGCCCAGGCCCCGGCTCTCCAGCCACTCGATGATGCGGGTCTTGGCCTCGGCGACGCCCAGGCCGTCCAGGGAGACCTCGTCGTTCGACGAGTTGATGATCTTCGCGTCGTACGAGGAGAAGGCGCTCTCCCACGTCGAGGTGTCCGTGCCGCGGCCGTCGGTCGGCTCGACGATGCAGTGGATCGGCAGCTCGAAGGCGCGCGCGAACTCGAAGTCGCGCTGGTCGCCCGCCGGCACGGCCATGATCGCGCCGGTGCCGTAGCCCATCAGGACGTAGTCGGCGATGAAGACGGGGACCTGCTCGCCGTTGACCGGGTTGGTCGCGTACGCGCCGATGAAGACGCCGGTCTTGTCCTTCGCCTCGGCCTGCCGCTCGACGTCGGACTTCGAGGCGGCCTGCGCGCGGTACGCGGCGACGGCCTCGGCCGGGGTGGCGTGGCCGCCGGTCCACACCTCGTGGGTGCCCTCGGGCCAGGCGGCCGGGGTGAACTTCTCGACCAGCGGGTGCTCGGGCGCCAGCACCATGTAGGTCGCGCCGAACAGGGTGTCGGGGCGGGTGGTGAAGACGGTGATGCGCTCGCCGTCGATGGGGAAGTCGACCCGGGCGCCCTCGGAGCGGCCGATCCAGTTGCGCTGCTGCAGCTTGATGGCCTCGGGCCAGTCCAGCGCGTCCAGGTCCTCCAGCAGCCGGTCGGCGTAGGCGGTGATGCGCATGTTCCACTGGCGCAGCTTGGCCTTGAAGACGGGGAAGTTGCCGCGCTCGGAGCGGCCCTCGGCGGTGACCTCCTCGTTGGCCAGCACGGTGCCCAGGCCCGGGCACCAGTTGACCGGCGCGTCGGAGGCGTAGGCCAGGCGGAACCCGCTCAGGACGTCGGCGCGCTCGGTCGCGCTCAGCTCGCCCCAGGCACGCGTGTGGCCCGGGACGGGGCGCTCACCGGACTCGAACCGCGCGACCAGCTCGTCGATCGGACGGGCCCTTCCCGCCTCCTCGTCGTACCAGGAGTTGAAGATCTGCAGGAAGATCCACTGGGTCCACTTGTAGTAGTCCGGGTCGATCGTGGCGAACGACCGGCGCTTGTCGTGGCCCAGGCCCAGCCGGCGCAGCTGGGACTTCATGTTCTCGATGTTGGCCTCGGTGGACACGCGCGGGTGCGTGCCGGTCTGCACGGCGTACTGCTCGGCGGGCAGGCCGAAGGCGTCGAAGCCCAGGGTGTGCAGGACGTTGTGCCCGGTCATGCGCTGGAAGCGGGCGTAGACGTCGGTGGCGATGTACCCCAGCGGGTGACCGACGTGCAGTCCCGCACCCGAGGGATATGGGAACATGTCCATGATGAACTTCTTGGGCTTGGCGACCGTCTCCGGATCACCCGCCAGGTCCCCGCTCGGGTTGGGGGCGGCGTAGGTGCCCTCGGCGTCCCAGAAGTCCTGCCAGCGTGCCTCGATCTCGGCGGCCAGGGCGGCCGTGTAGCGGTGCGGTGCGGCCTCCGCGGCAGCGGGGTTCGTCTCGCTCATGATCCTCAAAGCTCCATCGATCGTCTCTGCCTGCGCCTGCGGCTTCCGAGAAATGAAAAATCCCCTCGCACAGGAGGGGACGCCGCGCCGATTCCGACCCTCCGGTCACCGGCGGTCGGGACTGATCAGCGCGGCTCGCTAAGCAGAAGGCGTACGGCACGCATGGCGCAAGGGTACCGCAGGCCCCGAGCACGCCGCGACGCTCTTCCCGGGGACACGCAGGGCCGCCGGGGCCCCTCCGCCGGGCCGGCCCGGCCGAATCTCGACTGAACCTCGACTGAATCTCGACTGAATCTCGGTCAAGGATTACTTCGCGTAACGGCCACTAAGGGGCATCACAACGACCACATCGTCTTTTGATAACAGCGCAATAACTCAAACCTCGTACTCATCGGTATGGCCGGGGCTTAGAGTTCCGCCCGGGACCGCTTTACCGATACCTCGGAGTTGCCCCATGAACCGTCGCCCAGACAGCAGCCCACCCCCCGCACGGGGCCGGTCGGCTGCGGCTCCGCTGTGCCCGCTCCGAGTCATGACGCCGGGAGGTGCGTCGTGAGGCCCGACGACAGCACGGCGGACGACTGGCTCCTCGAGTTCCTCAACTTCGGCGCGGGCGTCCTGTCGCTCGTCTGCCTGAGCTGCTCGGTGATCTGGGGACTCGTCGCCCAGGACCGGATCCTGCTCGGTCCGCGCCAGCGGATCCTGGCCCAGGCGGTGCACCGGACGACCGCGGTCGCCTCGATCGTCTTCCTGCTGGTGCACATCGTCATCAAGCTGGTGTTGGACCACACCACCTGGATCGCCGCGGTGATCCCCTTCGGACTGGCCCTCACCGACGACGAGGCCGTCGCCGGCAGGTCCTTCCTGATCGGCCTGGGCACCAGCGCCGGCCTGCTGATGTTCTTCGTGGGCATCACCGGCGTGCTGCGCAACCGCTTCGCCTCGCCGGCCCCGGTCGCGGCCCGCTGGCGGGCCATGCACATGCTGGCCTATCCGGCCTGGTGCGCCGCGCTGGTGCACGGGCTCTACGCGGGTCGAGCCGCGAAGCCGATCTTCCTGATCCTCTACGGCCTGTCCGTGCTCGGCGTCATGGCGGTCCTCGTCCTGCGCGCGTCCCCGCCCCCGGTCAAGCGCAAGGTCGCCGACCGGGTCACCGCCCTGCTCGGCTCCCTCGTGCAGTCGGACCGCGCGGGTCTGGAGGAGAGCAGGTCCAGAGCGGCCGAGTCGTCCCTGCCGGGCTTCGCGGAACGGCGCGGTTCCCGCTCCCGCGACGACGGACCGCGCGGGGACGCCTCCCGCGGCGGTTCCCGCGGCGAGCGGCCGCGCGCGGACGGACCGCTGTACGAGACCGCCGAGCGGCCCGCCGCCGCGGAGCCGGCGAACGGCTTCGCGGCCGCCTACCGCGCGGTCTCCACGCCTTCCGGGCCGCCCCAGCAGCAACCCCTCTTCGCGGACCGGACGGCCCGCATGGAGCTGCCGCTGGACATGCAGCCCACGCAGAGCATGCCGAGCGTGCCGAGTGCGGACGGCCCGTCGAGCACCTCGGGCAGCTGGCCGGTCCCGTCCCCGCCACCGGTCGGCGAGGCCCCGCCGTCGGCGTACGACCCGCTCAACGACACCGGATACACCATCCCGGTCTATGACAATCCGACCGGCTCCGGGTACGGCTCGAGTGATGTGTACGACACCGGTGAGACGAACACCCGCTACGACACGTACAACCCGAATGACACGTACAACAGCGGTCCCGCCACTGAAACACTCCCCGGTGCGTCGCCCTCGTCGTCCTACGACTTCGACGCACCGGGCTCGGGCGAACCTTGGAACACGCCGTCCGGAGGCTACAAGTGAACGAGGCTCTGCCCGACGTACCCGAAGTCCGCGTGGTCGGTCTTCCCCAGCTCACGTCGGGCTTCGACCTTGTCGACCGGCTCGATCTGCCCATGCACCTGAAGGTGCACGGGCCGCTCGAGCCCCTGGGCGGCGAGCAGCTCGCGCAGCTCGCCGAACGCATCAACCTCAGGGGTCGCGGCGGCGCGGGGTTCCCCTTCCACAAGAAGCTGCGCTCGGTCGCCGAAACGGCGATCAAGCGCGGCGTCCGGCCGGTCGTCGTCGTCAACGGCAGTGAGGACGAACCGGCCTGCCGCAAGGACACGGTGCTCATCAACCGTGCCCCGCACCTCATCCTGGACGGCGCGCTGCTGTGCGCCGAGGCCATGGGGGCCCGCACGCTCGTGGTGGGGGTCACCCGGGAGTCCACCCAGCGCTCCATGGAGGCCGCGCTCGCCGAACGCGGCCTGAACAACGGGCGCCGCTCCGCGCTGCGCGCCCGGGTGCAGCGCAACCCGGTCCGCATGGTCACCGGTGCCGCCGCCTCCCTGATCCGCTCCATCGACGGCGGTCCGGCGGTTCCGCCGGGCCGCAAGACCAGCGCCTCGAAGAACGGCGTCGGCGGCGCGCCCACGCTGCTGTCCAACGCCGAGACCTTCGCCCAGCTCGCCATCGCCGCCCGCATCGGCCCGGAGCGCTACGGCAACACCGGCCTGTACGACGAGCCGGGCACCGTGATGCTCACGGTGTCCGGCGCGGTGGCCCGCCCCATGGTGGTCGAGGTCCCGACGGGGGTGCCGCTGCGCTACGTGCTCCAGCTCGCCGGCGCCCCGCCGGTGCCGCAGGGCGTGCTGACGGGCGGTTACCACGGCAAGTGGATCGACGCGGCGACCGTCAACGAGGCGATCGTCTCCCGCAACTCCCTGGACGCGGTGGGCGGTTCACTGGGCGCGGGGGCCATCCTGCCGATCAGTCAGGACACCTGCCCGCTGGGCGAGTCGCTGATGGTGGCGAAGTGGCTCGCCGAGGAGAGCGCCGGCCAGTGCGGCCCGTGCTACCTGGGCCTGCCGGCCGCCGCCCGCGGCTTGGAGGACATCCTCAACGGCGGCGGCCCGGCCGCCCTGGAGGCGGTCAAGCAGGTCGCCAAGAACGTGAAGCGGCGCGGCGCCTGTTCGCATCCGGACGGCTCCGCGATGTTCCTGGAGTCGACCGTCAAGGCGTTCACCGACGACCTCGCCGCGCACGTCCTCGGCAACGGCTGCGGACGGCCCGTGGCGGGCGTCCTGCCCCTCTTCGAGGGGGGCAGGGCCCCCACGGGCATCCCGGGCGGCGGCGGGGAGGAGAACGGCCCCAGCCGCCAGAAGATCTACGTCGACTGGACGCTGTGCCGGGGCCACGGCCTGTGCGCGGACATCCTCCCGGAGGTCTTCCAGCTCGGCGCGGACGGCTTCCCGACGGTGGCCCAGGCCCAGGTGCCGCGCTTCGCCGAGGCCAAGGCGCTGCGCGCGGTACGCCGCTGCCCGGCGCTGGCCCTGCGCATCGAGGACGAGGCACCGCAGGCCAAGGCGCCGTCCCGCAATCTGCCGGTGCTCTCCCCCGGTCGCGGCCGGCGCGCCCTGGGCCGCTGACGCGGTCCCCGCGGCCGGCCCGCCACCGGGTCGCAAACGCCGAGGGCGGACCATCCGTTCGGATGGTCCGCCCTCGACTTCTGTGGAGCTAAGGAGAATTGAACTCCTGACCTCCTGCATGCCATGCAGGCGCTCTACCAACTGAGCTATAGCCCCTCGTGCCATGCGGCGGTTCCGTGTTTCCGGCTCCGTCGCCCGGTTTCCCCGGCGGCGACGCCAACATTACACGGTCCCCCCGGCAGAACACCAAATCGTTTCCGGCCCCGCCGGAAATGCCCGGAACGATCGGTCCGTCGCGCGGACGCGATCACGCCGTGACGAACGAATAGAAGCGCTTGAGCGTGCAGTGCTCCTCCAGGAGCCGGCCGTAGATCGGTTCGCCCTCGAGTTCCCGGTAGGTCTCGATGGGGTCGCCTTTTATGATCAGCGCCCGCGCGCACTCCTCGCACCAGTACTGGTACTCGGGGTTGATCGGTTCCATGTCGCGGACGATCGGCGTCCCGCTGCCGCACCAGTCGCACTTCCGCCTGTGTGCCCCCATCGCTCAGCTCCGGCGGTGGCCGCGGGCCGTGCGGACGGAGGGGATCCCGCCGTTGTCGCCGAGCACCTGGGCGATGTGCGCGGAACCGCAGGAAGGGCAGCCGAGTCGGGTCGGGGTCCGTCGGGTCGAGGTCCGTCGCGTCGACACCGCTCCGAGGAGATGGTCGACCTCCTCGAGGATGCTCGCAGGCATCACAACTCCCTCCCGTCGGGCCGCGCCCCCTTCCGGCCGTTTGATTCTGCCACGACCGGGCCGACACGGTCATCGACGCCGGATACCGGTCGGGACACGGCTCGGCGCCTCGCAGGGGTATACGCCCGCGGGAGCCGCGCTGTTCAAAGCGCGGACGACGAAAGATCCCGCCCCCTGCGGGGACGGGATCTTCACGATGTGGAGCTAAGGAGAATTGAACTCCTGACCTCCTGCATGCCATGCAGGCGCTCTACCAACTGAGCTATAGCCCCTTGCGCCACGCGGCGAAGCCGCCTGGTGTTCCGCTCCGCTCGGCGGGGCGAACAAGAAGAACTTTAGCCTGCGACCTGCCGGAAAGTGAAATCCGGGTCCCGGGGCCGGTCCGCGGCCGGTCCCGGGAGCCTCAGTCGTCGTCGCCGAGCACCGGTTCCGGCAGGGTGCCGGCGTTGTGCTCGAGCAGGCGCCAGCCGCGGACGCCCTCGCCGAGGACGGACCAGCAGCAGTTGGTGAGGCCGCCGAGGCTCTCCCAGCTGCGCGGCTCCAGGCCGATCAGCCGGCCGATGGTGGTGCGGATGGTGCCGCCGTGGCTGACCACGACGAGCGTGCCGTCCTCGGGGAGCTTCTCGGCGTGCCTCAGCACCACGGGGGCGGCGCGGTCGGCGACCTCGGTCTCCAGTTCGCCACCGCCCCGGCGCACCGGCTCGCCGCGCTTCCACGCGGCGTACTCCTCGCCGTACCGGGCGATGATCTCGTCGTGCGTCAGGCCCTGCCAGACGCCCGCGTAGGTCTCGCGCAGCCCCTCCTCGAGGACGACCTCCAGGCCGGTGAGCACGGCGAGTTCCGCGGCGGTGTTCGCGGCCCGCTTCAGGTCGGAGGCGACGATCGCGTCCGGCCCGAGGCCCGCGAGCAGCCGGGCGGCCCGGCGGGCCTGCGCGACACCGGCCCCGGTGAGCTCCACGTCCGTGGAGCCCTGGAAGCGGCGCTCCACGTTCCAGGAGGTCTGGCCGTGCCGCCACAGGATGATGCGGCGGCCCCGGCGCGCGGGCCCGGCCACCTCACCCGTGGCGCTCACCGCCACTCACCACCCGGCTCGGCCGCCGCCTCGGCCTCCTGCTGCTGCTTGGCGTGCTCCGCGGCCTTGCCGCGGGACGCCTGGGCGTCGGCGGGCAGTTCCAGCTCGGGGCAGTCCTTCCACAGCCGCTCCAGGGCGTAGAAGACGCGCTCCTCGCTGTGCTGGACGTGGACGACGATGTCGACGTAGTCGAGCAGCACCCAGCGGGCCTCGCGGTCGCCCTCGCGGCGGACCGGCTTGGCGCCGAGCTCCTTGTTCAGCCGCTCCTCGATCTCGTCGACGATCGACTTGACCTGACGGTCGTTGGGTGCGGACGCCAGCAGGAAGGCGTCGGTGATGGACAGCACGTCACTGACGTCGTAGGCGACGATGTCGTGCGCGAGCTTGTCGGCGGCCGCCTGGGCGGCGGTGGTGACGAGCTCGAGGGAACGGTCGGTTGCGGTCACTACAAGGCTTTCGGTCGGTGGTCACTTGCCCTCCAGGGTCTCACGGACCACCGGGCGCACCCCACGTGACAACGGTGGGGTGCGCCCCGCCCTCCGGGGCGCGTCCCCGCCCCGCGGCTACGACCCGGGCTCGTAGTCCTGGCCGAGGACGACCGAGACGCGGGCGTTCGCCGAGACCTCTCCCTTGCCGACGGAGCCGGTGGGCAGCCCCAGGGTCTTGGCGACCTCGGTGGCGTTCTCCTTGTCGGCGGCGTTCGCGTAGACGACCTTCGAGGTGGCCTCCGGGGCGGCGGTGCCGGCCTCCAGGAAGGTGAAGCCGCCGTTGAGGAGGACCACGCGGGCCTGCTCGGTGTGGTCCTTCACCCCGGTGGCGTTGCGCACGGAGACGCTGACGGCGGCGTCCTTGTCGGGGCTCTTCGCGGTGCCGCCGAGGACGTCCTTCACCACGCTGTCGCTCGCCTGCGCGGTGAGCGTGCCGTCGTCCTGCACGGGCAGCAGCGTGGTCCTGTGGTCGCCGCCCTTGGCGAGGTCGGAGAGCCGGGCGAGGAAGGTGCCGAGGTCCTTGTCGGTCAGCGGCGGCTCGATGATCTGGCCGAGGGTCTGGATGGTGACCGTCGCGGCGTCCGGCTCGGAGGTCATCTTGCGCAGGACGCCGTGCATGACCTGCCCGAACCGCTCCAGCTGGGCGTTCTGGGACTCGCCGGGGGCGCGGTGGGTGGCGTAGGCGACGGCCATCTTGCCGCTGAGGGTCTGCTTCTCCCCCTTCTTGACCAGGGGCGCCTCGCCCTTCTTCTTGGCGTCCGGGTCGGGCACGTCGGTGTCGGTGTCGATCTCGATGTTGCCGACGAGGTCGACGAGGGTGAGCAGGAACGGGGTGTCCAGCCGCCAGGTGCCCTCGATCCTGGTGCCGAGGACGGTGTCGAGCGCGGTCCGGGTGCCCTCGGAGCCGTCGTCCTCCACGGACTTGGCGAGCGTGGTGGTGCCGTCGTCGGCGGTGAGGGCGAGGGAGTTGGGCAGCAGGACGGTGGTGCCCTGCCGTGTGGTGGTGTTGTCGACGAGCAGCGCGGTCGCGGTGCCGCCCCGCTCGGTGTCGTGCAGGTGGACGACGATCACGTCGCGCTTCTGGGCGCCCGCCGCCGTGGCGGTGCCCGTGCCGGAGCCGGAGCCGGACAGGCCGGGCAGCTTCCCGGCGTACCAGAGGTAGCCGACGCCGCCGACGGCGACCAGGGCGAGGACCACGGCCAGGGCGATGATCCGGCTGCGCGCGCGGCGCCGGGCCTCCTCGCGGCGCTCGGTGCGGTTCTCGGTGAACTTCAGCCAGTCGATGACGTCCTCGGAGCCGTCGTCGGGCTCCTCCACGAACGCGAACTGCTCGGTGCGGTACTCCGGTGCGGGCTCGGCGGGGGCCGTCTCGTCGTCGACCGGGCCGGCCTGCTGCGGGATGTGCGCGGTCTGCTCGGCGACGCGGGGCTGCCGGCCGGTGTCGGGGTGCGCGGTCCGCCCCCGCCCGGTCGGGTCGTCCCCGGCCGGGTCGTGCGCGCTCTGCCCGTAGGGGTCGTGGGGGGCCGCCGCCGGACCGCCCTGGTGGGTGCCGCTCGCGTAGGGGTCGTAGTCGTAGGAGTCGTAGGAGCTGTAGGAGCCGTAGGAAGGGGCCGGCGGCTGCTGGGCGGTCCCGTAGGGGTCGTACGGCGGCGCGGACTGCTGCGGCACGGACTGCTGCGGCCCGGCCGCGGCGTACGGGTCGTAGGCGTAATCCTGCTGTCCCTGCTGCCCCTGCTGCTGGTACGGGTCGTACGCCTGCTGCTGGGCCTGCTGGTCCGTGGCCTGGCGGTAGACGGGGTGGCCGTACTCGTCGTAGCCGACGAGCTCGTACGGGGCGGCCCCGTCGGCCCCGTGTCCCGCGTCGTATCGGTCGTTCACCGGTGCCCCTCTCGGCTCACTCGCCGCGGTACAGCTCACGCTTGGCGATGTAGCGCACGACTCCGTCCGGCACCAGGTACCAGACGGGTTCTCCCTTGGCGACTCTCGCACGGCAGTCCGTCGAGGAGATCGCCAGGGCGGGGACCTCGACGAGGGAGACGCCGCCCTCGGGGAGACCCGCGTCGGACAGGTGGTGACCGGGCCGGGTGACGCCGATGAAGTGCGCCAGGGAGAACAGCTCCTCACTGTCCCGCCAGGTGAGGATCTGGGCGAGGGCGTCGGCGCCGGTGATGAAGAACAGGTCCGTGTCGGGGTTGAGCGCACGCAGGTCGCGCAGGGTGTCCACGGTGTAGGTGGGGCCGCCGCGGTCGATGTCGATGCGGCTCACGGAGAACTGCGGGTTCTCGGCGGTCGCGATGACCGTCATCAGGTACCGGTCCTCGGCCGCGGAGACCGCGCGGTGGCTCTTCTGCCACGGCTGGCCGGTGGGGACGAAGACCACCTCGTCGAGGTGGAACTGCGCGGCGACCTCGCTGGCCGCCACCAGGTGCCCGTGGTGGATCGGGTCGAAGGTGCCGCCCATGACGCCGAGGCGGCGCTTGCCCGCCCCCGACGGGCCCCCGCCGAGGTCGCCGGCCGTCCGGCGGGGCTCCGGGCGGCGCTCGGTGCCGCCCGCCGTCTCCTCGGCCGTGCCCGTCGCCGGACCGGTAGGCATGTCCTGCTCTCCCATGCGTGCAGACCCTACCGGCCCGGCCCGTGGGCTCCGGCCGCCGGATGGGTCCCGGCTGCCCGAACCCTCCGCGACGGGCTCAGCGGTCGCGGTTGAAGCGGGTGGTGATCCACAGCAGGAGCAGCAGGATGAACAGGGCGCAGCCGCCGACGAGGTAGGGGTTGAGGCTCTGGTGGTTGCCGCCGTGCTCTCCGCCCTCGGCGGCGAGGGTGACCAACTGGGCAGCGGCGCTGGGGAAGCTCATCTTCGACAGGACCTATCGCGTGTGGGCGGGACAAGGACGTCAGCTCATCGTAAGCGGGCGCGTTCGCGCCGCTCACGCCGACTCCGCCGTTACGGGCGGCGGGCAACCTTTCCGGTGCCTCCGGTCGTCCTTCTGCCCGGAGCCGCGCAACGACGGACCACGCGGTGCCGCGCCCTTCCGCACTGCCCGTCCGCGGTCTCTGCGCCTAGGCTGGGCTTCGCCTCGGAGGAACGAAGGGCCGCACAGGGGCCGCAAGGGCCACTCAGACGCACATGGGGGAAACATGTCCGACGGCCATCAGCACAACGGGCACGAGAGCGTGCCGGGCAGGCAGCGCAGGCGCTTCCCCGGAATCTCCTCGCGTGCGTACGAGCACCCGGCCGACCGCTCCGCGCTGGTGGCGCTGCGCAAGCTGAGCGGCTTCGACACGGTGTTCAAGGCCCTGAGCGGGCTGCTGCCCGAGCGGAGCCTGAGGCTGCTGTTCCTGTCCGACTCGGTGCGCGTCTCGGACCGGCAGTTCGCGCACCTCAACGACATGCTGCGGGACGCCTGCTACATCCTGGACCTGGAGAAGGTCCCGCCGATGTACGTCAACCAGGACCCGACGCCGAACGCGATGTGCATCGGCATGGACGAGCCGATCATCGTGGTCACCACGGGACTGGTCGAGCTGCTCGACGAGGAGGAGATGCGGGCGGTCGTCGGACACGAGGTCGGGCACGCGCTGTCCGGGCACGCGGTGTACCGGACGGTCCTGCTGTTCCTGACGTCCCTCGCGGTCCGGGTCGCCTGGATCCCGCTCGGCAATGTCGCGATCATGGCGATCGTGACGGCGCTGCGCGAGTGGTTCCGCAAGTCGGAGCTGTCCGCGGACCGCGCGGGGCTGCTGGTGGGCCAGGACCTCCAGGCCTCGATGCGCGGCCTGATGAAGATCGCGGGCGGCAACCACCTGCACGAGATGAACGTGGACGCGTTCCTGGAGCAGGCCGACGAGTACGAGGCCGGGGGCGACCTGCGCGACTCGGTGCTGAAGATCCTCAACGTGCTGCCCCGTTCCCACCCCTTCGCCGCCGTGCGGGCGGCCGAGCTGAAGAAGTGGGCGGCCACGCGGGACCACCAGCGGATCATGGACGGCCACTACCCGCGCCGCGACGAGGACAAGGACACCTCGGTGCGGGACTCGTGGCGGGAGTCGGCGAGCAGCTACGCCGGCGAGGTGAGGAACTCCAAGGATCCGCTGATGAAGCTGGTCAGCGACATCGCGGGCGGCGCCGGAGACCTGGGCGACCGGGTCCGCCGCGGCTTCGGCGGCTTCACCTCCTCGGCTCCCCGGCCGCCGAAGGACCCGGGCACGGCGCCGGGTCCGGCGGACGACGGCCCGCCGCGCGACGGCGCCTGAGGCGCCGGGGCGGCCCCCCTCACAGCTTCGGTTGCGCACCCGGCGCCAGGGTGCCGCACAGCGCCGGTGTGCCGCCCGTGGCGTAGGGGTCGGTGCCGGCGGGGCCGCCCTCCTCGGCCGTCCGGCCGGCGAGGAGGGGACGCAGCCGGGCCGCGGAGTCCTCGGCGCAGGACAGGGGGCCGGCCTGGACCTCGGAGAGGACCACCTGCGCCTGGTGCAGGCGCAGGTCGTCGCGGTCGAAGCGGAGGAGCAGCTCGCGCCGGACCGTGAACAGGGAGGCCTCGGCGCCCCGGTCCGCGCCGGCCGGCCGCACCGCGTACGCGAACGTGTGGTCCGTGGCGACCTCCAGGGTGGAGGAGTCCGCCTCGGAGGCCCGCATCGTGCCCCGGACCCGGACCTCGGGGGCGGCCAGCTCCGCGCGGGAGGGGTCGAGGCGGACCAGCCATCCGGTGGGCGCGTGCCGTCCGTCGGCGGCGGGCCGGGCGAAGCTCCGGTCGAACTGGTCCAGCTGGGCGGGGTCGAGCAGCACCCGCACGGAGCGCGTCTCGCCGCCGGTGAGCACCTCGGGGTTCAGGGAGGACCGCACGAGGTAGTCCTTCGTGATGGTCAGCGCGTTCATGACCTGGCTGTCCGAGAAGTGCGCGGTGCGCCGGGACGCCGGGAGCGTCACCCCCTCCGCGCCGACGCGGAACCCGGCCGCCGGACTGCTCGCGTAGAGCTGTTCGGGGTCGCTGGTGCCGGGCACCTCGTCGCGGGGGGCCAGCGGGACGACGGTCATCCGCAGGGGCTCGGCCTGCTCCCCGGCCGCGGGCGCCTGGTAGGGATGGCGTACCCCCATGTAGATCGCGGTGCCGAAGGCCACGACGATCAGCAGGAACAGGATCAGCGCCGGCCGGGACAGGCCGTGGCGCAGGGGCGGACGGCGGCGGACGGCGGGCGCGTGGTCGGTGAGGCGCTCCCGGGCGGAGTACTCCTGGAGCCGGGCAGCACGGATGAAGGACTCGTCGAAGACGACGGACCCGTACTCGTCCTCTCCACCTCCGGGGGCTCCCTCGGGCGCCCCCTCGGGCGGGTCCGAAGGCCCTCCCATATCTTCAGGGTAGGTCCCGGGGGGCGCGGGTAAACGCCCTGCCGCGCGCCAAGTTCCGGCAGCTTCCCACCAGGGCGGTCGCCCGGTCTCAGGGGCTGCTCGGAATCACCGGGACGGCCGGCTGGGAGTAGTCGGCGGAGGCGGACGGGGCCGCCCCGCCGCCCTGTTCCAGGCCGGTGGAGGCGGGGGACGGGACCTGGTCCTGGCGGTGGGAGGAGGCGCCCCGGTAGACGGCCGAGAAGGCGAGCGCGACCATGCCGATGCCCATCACCAGGGCGAGTATCCAGGCCACGGGGCGGTGCCAGCGGACCTGCCTGCCGTACGGGCCCGGGGAGCCGTAGCCGTCCTCCGGGGCGTCGGGGTCGTCGTCCGGGTCCTCGAAGCCGGGGCCGCCCCGGTGGCGGCCGTACCCGTCGTCGTACCGCTCGCCGTGCGGGCGGGTCCGGCGGGCCTCGGCCTCGGCCCTGGCCTGCGCGGCGGCCAGGAGGCGCTCCACGGCGGTCGGCTCGTGCACCTCGGCCGCGCGGACGAAGGCCTCGTCGAAGACCACGGAGGCGAACTCTTCGTCCGACGCTCCGCGGTCGTGGTCGTCGTCGGGCTCCCAGCCGTCAGGGAACGGCGTACCCCCCACGTCCTCCGGCACGGATCCAGAGTAGACCTGGGGGGTCATTTTGGGCAGACGGTATGGAAATTCATCCGCCTGCCGGGGACGGCCCCTCCGCCGCCCCCGCCGCCGGCTCCCGCGCGGGCGCGGTTCAGCGCCGTACGTGACCGTCGCCGGTGACGATGTACTTCGTGCTGGTCAGCTCGGGCAGGCCCATCGGCCCCCGGGCGTGCAGCTTCTGCGTGGAGATGCCGATCTCGGCGCCGAAGCCGAACTGGCCGCCGTCGGTGAAGCGGGTGGAGGCGTTCACCGCGACCGTGGTGGAGTCCACCAACTGGGTGAAGCGGCGGGCGGCCGTCTGCGAGGTGGTGACGATGGCCTCGGTGTGGCCGGAGGTCCACAGCCGGATGTGCTCGACGGCCTTGTCGAGGGAGTCGACGACGGCGGCGGCGATGTCGTACGAGAGGTACTCGGTCTCCCAGTCCTCCGCCGTGGCCTCCACGACCGTCGCGCGGGACTCCTTGGCGTGGGCCATCACGCGCTCGTCGGCGTGCACCGTGACCCCGGCGTCGGCCAGGGCGTCCAGGGCGCGCGGCAGGAACTCGGCGGCGATGTCCTGGTGGACCAGCAGGGTCTCCGCGGCGTTGCAGACGCCGACCCGCTGGGCCTTGGAGTTGACCAGGATCTCCACGGCCGTGTCGAGGTCGGCCTGCGCGTCGACGTAGACGTGGCAGTTGCCGGTGCCGGTCTCGATGACCGGGACGACCGACTCCTGGACGATCGTGTTGATCAGGGAGGCGCCGCCGCGCGGGATGAGCACGTCGACCAGGCCGCGGGCGCGCATCAGCTCGTGCACGCTGTCCCGGCTCTCGCCGGGCACCAGCTGCACCGCGTCGGCGGGCAGCCCGGCGCCGTGCACGGCGTCGCGCAGCACGCGCACCAGCGCGGTGTTCGACCGGTAGGCGGAGGACGAGCCGCGCAGCAGCACCGCGTTGCCGGACTTCAGGCACAGGGCGGCGGCGTCGACCGTCACGTTCGGCCGGCCCTCGTAGATGATCCCGACGACACCGAGCGGCACCCGGACCTGGCGCAGGTCGATGCCGTTGGGCAGCGTGGAGCCGCGGACGACCTCGCCGACCGGGTCGGGCAGCGCGGCCACGTCCCGCACGTCGGAGGCGATGGCGCGCACCCGCTCCGGGGTGAGCGTGAGCCGGTCGACCATGCCGTCGCTGGTGCCGGCCTCGCGCGCCTTGGCCACGTCCTGGGCGTTGGCCTCGACGATCTCGCTCGCCCGGACCTCCAGCGCGTCCGCGACGGCGAGCAGCGCGTCGTCCTTCGCGGCACGCGGCAGCGGCGCGAGGGTGGCGGCGGCGCCCTTGGCCCGGTAGGCGGCCTGGTTGACCGGGGACATCGAGTCGTACGGGGAGAGCATGGTCATAGGGGAAGGGTAGTGCGGGCGACGGACGTCGGCGGCGGTCGTCCCGAACACCGAGACATACGGTCGGGAACCCCGCGATCCACGTTCAGAACGGATGCACCCCGACGGGTGTCGCCGGGGCCGGTCCGTACCCCGCGGCGATGCGCTGGTGGTAGGTGGCCCGGTCGATGACCTCCAGGCCGACGATCTCCCAGGGCGGCAGCCCCGCGGTCCGCCGGTGCTCGCCCCACAGGCGCAGCGCCACGGCGGCCGCGTCGTGCAGGTCGCGTGCCTCCTCCCAGTAGCGGATCTCCGCGTGGTCGTCGGCGTACCGGCTGGTCAGCAGGAAGGGGTGGTCGTGGGCGAGCTGCTCCAGGGCCCGCCGGACCTCGGCGACCGGGGCCGGTTCACCGGAGACGCTGAGGGTGACGTGCCACAGGCGCGGGAGCTCGCGCGGCTCGCCGCCCGGGAAGCGGTCCCCGGGCGCGACGCCGGCCAGGGCGCGCCCGGCGCCGGGCGCGCGGGAGCCCGCACCGCCAGGAGACGCCGTCGTCCCGGGGCGCACTCGTCTCACGACGCCTCCTTCACGCGCGGACCGGCCGTGGGGCCGGGCGGATGTGTCCCTGGGACAAAGTTGAGCAGGCCGCCGGGGCTCGTGGGGCGGTTTTGCGGAACGTCCACCACCGGGGGCGGACGATTCAGCACATTACGGATGCAGGACCACCAGATCGTCCCTGTGTACGACCTCGCGTTCGTACTCCGGTCCGAGGTCCCGGGCGAGTTCCCGGGTCGAGCGGCCGATCAGGAGGGGGATCTCCTTGGCGTCGAAGTTGACGAGTCCGCGCGCCACCGCCCGCCCCTCGCCGTCCCGCAGTTCGACCGGGTCGCCCGCGCTGAACTCGCCCTCGACGCCGGCGATGCCGGCCGGCAGCAGCGACTTGCGGCGTTGCACGACCGCGCGCACCGCCCCGTCGTCCAGGGTGAGCGAGCCCTGCGGGGTGGACGCGTGCTGGAGCCACAGCAACCGGTCGGCGAAGCGGCGGCCGGTGGGGTGGAAGTAGGTGCCGGTGTCACCGCCGGCCAGGGCGTCGGCCGCGTGGACCGCGCTGGTCAGCACCACCGGGATGCCGGCGGCGGCGGCGATCCGGGCGGCCTCGACCTTGGTGACCATGCCGCCCGTGCCGACGCCGGCCCGGCCGGTGCTGCCGATCTCGACGTGGGCGAGGTCCTCGGGGCCGCACACCTCGGCTATCCGCGAGGTGCCGGGCCGGGCCGGGTCGCCGTCGTACACGCCGTCGACGTCGGAGAGCAGCACCAGCAGGTCGGCGTGGACCAGATGGGCGACGAGGGCGGCGAGGCGGTCGTTGTCGCCGAAGCGGATCTCGTCGGTGGCGACGGTGTCGTTCTCGTTGACGATCGGGAAGGCGCCCATCGCCAGCAGCTTGTCGAGGGTGCGGGAGGCGTTGCGGTGGTGGGCGCGGCGGCTCATGTCGTCGGACGTCAGCAGCACCTGGCCGACCCGGACGCCGTAGCGGGCGAAGGAGGCGGTGTAGCGGGCGACCAGCAGGCCCTGGCCGACGCTGGCGGCGGCCTGCTGGCGGGCGAGGTCCCTGGGGCGGCGGCGCAGGCCCAGCGGGGCGAGGCCGGCGGCGATGGCACCGGAGGAGACCAGGACGAGCTCCCGCTCCCCGCCGCTGCGCACCTTCGCCAGCACGTCGACGAGGGCGTCCACGCGGTCGGCGTCCAGGCCGCCCGCCGCGGTGGTCAGCGACGAGGACCCGACCTTGACGACGATCCTGCGGGCCTCGCCCACGGCCTGCCTTGCGCCTGACACCTTGCCGTCCGTCCCTCGCGTCGATCGGTCGCCCCGTCCAGCAATCTACGTGAAGCGGGGCGCGTCGCGCGTCGCCGGTCCACACTGCAGACGGCGCCGTGCGACCGGGGCCGGCGGCGTACGCGGGGAGGGAGGCGGGGCCCGCCGTCCGTCGGCGCGTGCAGAACGGCCCGCCGACGGGGTCGGCGGGCCGTCACGCGAGGCCGAGGCCGTCGGGGTTAGAGACCGGTGACGCCCTTGATCCAGTCGAGGCTGGTGGGAACGGTGGCGGACCACATCGGACCGACACAGACGTTGTCGCTCAGCCGGTAGGTGACGCCGGAGGTCACACCGACCTGGTAGCGCTTGCCGTCGACGAGCTTGAACTGCGGGCCGCCGGAGTCACCGGAGCAGGCCATGCCGTTGCCCGCGGAACTCCGGATGCCGCGGCCCACGCCCAGGATGTCCGTGCTGTCGATGTCCGTGACCTTGATCGTCGCCCGCTTGAGGCTCTTCGACGGCGCACCGTAGAGCTTGCTCTGCGAGCCCCAGCCGAAGATGTAGTTGGTGGTGCCCTCGACGGGGCTGGCGCTCGCCAGGCGCACGTGCTCGGAATTGGCGTCACGGGTCAGGTGGAGCAGGGCGATGTCGTGGTTGGTGCGCCACTTGATGTCATCGACCTGGATGACGCCGCCGCCTTCGTTGTACTTCGTGCTCTTGACCCGTACCTGGATCTTGGAGGCGTCCTGGCCCACGCTGCCCGTGAAACAGTGCTTCGCCGTGAGGATCCAGCGCTCGGCGATGATGGAGCCGGTGCAGAGCAGGTTGCCCCGCCCGGTACCCGCGTCGGCGTTGTCGTACAGGATCGCGGCGATGCCGTCCGCCGATGCCGCGACCTCGCCGTTCACGACCGCCGGGGATTCGGACACCCCCTCCCCGGTGGAGCCGACCGGGCCGGCCACTCCGAGCCCCTCCTCCGCCGTCGCAGACGGCGCGCCCACACCGAAAAGGCTCGCGCCGACGATGGCGGCCACGGTCACGCAGGTACGGATTCTCAAGACTTGTCCTTCTGTTCGCGAGAGGGAGACAGAACACGGGCGGTGGCGAGCACACACCTCACCCACCGGCCACCCGTTCGATCCGGTACGCGTGAACACCATTGACGCGGCTGCTGAAAGACCGCTGAACGACCGTTGAACGGGGCCACGATGTGCCGACATCTCCGGGACTGCACCAACTAAGGAGCACAAAGGCGGTGGTTCCGGATCGTCACGGGCAGCCCTCCATCAGCCGCCCCCCGTACAAGTGAGGTGAAGGGCCGACAGGTCGTTGTCGCCCGCGCCGCCCACGCGATGCCCTCCGCACGTCGCTTGTCGCCGCGCGGCTCGATCGGGCCGGCCCGGCACAACTCCATATCCGGTCAACACCAGGGGAATTGACGAATCGCCACAAAATGACCCCGTAGCACAATACAAGCGCGCCACGGGAAGTTACTGCGGTAAAGTCCAGATATTCGGATGGTTCACCGGAGGGGCAGCAATGAGCCAGGTCGAGTTTCGACTGCTTGGTCCTGTGGGTATGTGGTGCGGGGGAGATCCGCTGGGACCTACGACTCCGCAACAACGCAGCATTCTGGCGATGTTAGTTCTCGACATGAACCGAGTCGTTTCGGTGGAGAGGATGCTGCGAACCATATGGGGAGAAAATCCCACGGATTCCGCCCGCAACGCCACGCAGGGATACGTGTCGAAGCTGAGACGCATACTGGCACCGTTTCCCGACACGGAAATAGTGACCAGTCCGCAGGGTTATCACCTCAGGGCGGACAAGGAGCAGGTGGACCTCTACCGTTTCCGTGAGCTGACGAGAATCGCCCAGGACACGGACGCGGCCCGCACGAGTGAACTCCTCCGAGAGGCACTGGACATGTGGCAGGGCCCACCGCTCACGGGGGTGGCGGGCCAGTGGCTGCCGTCCAGGATCGGCGTGCACATGGAGGAGGAGCGCCTCTCCGCCGTCGAAGAGCACGCCGCGGCCCTGATCGCGGTCGGGCGCTTCCGCGAGGCGATCGTGGAAGCGACGTCCCTCGTCATCGAGCACCCCCTGCGCGAGCGGGCGGCGAGTCTGCTCATGGCCGCCCTGCACAGATCGGGGAGACGGGCCGACGCCCTGATGGTGTTCCACGACACCCGCCAGCATCTCGTGCGAGAACTCGGTGTCGAACCGGGAAGCCTCCTGCACCGCACCCATCAGCAGGTGCTCCGCGACCCCTCCGAGGCACCGCACGGGAGGTGACGCGACAGCGGTGGAGGCCCGGTGCGAGCACCTCCACCGCCGCTCCGCCCGCGCGGGACGGACGAAATCCTCAGAACCCGTCAGGTGCCCTGGTCACAGGCGTGGGGGTTGGTCCACAGAACCCGGAACTGCTCGATGTAGCGGTTGGTGACCCACCCGTCGATGACGCGCAGCATCACGTCGTTGGCCCGGTGGGCCGAGTTGTCGGTGAGGTTGTAGGAGCCCACGAACACGGCCTTGCGCCACTCGCTCGCGTACTTGGCGTCGATCAGGAGCAGCTTGTTGTGGCTCCACCCGTCACAGCTGATGTCGGACGCGGCGACGCCGTATTTCCGCAGGATGTCGGAACCGGACTGCTCCTGGACGATCACCTTGACGTCGCAGCCGATGCCCACGAGTCGATTCAGCTCGGCAATGATCTCCCTCGCGTAGGGTTCGTCCTCCATCAGACTGGACTCCAGCCAGATCCGGTCGTTGCCCTCCGCGCACGCGCTGACGTTGCCGAGGACGTCGGCCACCCGGTTGATTCCGGGCTGGGGGAAGAAGTACGCCTTCGACAGTTCGTTGCTGCCGTCGATCGTCCTCTCGGCGTTGGTGTCCCACTCATCGCCGTCGTACGTCCAACTGCCCGCGTAGAGGCGGCGCCAGTAATTCACGTACGCGGAGAACAACAGGTCGTCGTTCCGGCTGATCAGAAGATTCTGCGCGTGCCTGGCCTGCCACTGGCTCAGATTGCTGGAGCTCTGCAGGACCAGCTTCGTGTCACCCTTCTTGATCACGAAGAACTTGTTGTGCATCGCACCGCGGTCCGCGTCCATGCAGGATTTCGGGCAGTACACCAGATCGATCCCGGCATTCCGGAACTTGTCGGTGATCGAGGTGGCCGACGGGCCCACCACGATCCGCACGCTCACGCCGCTTTCGGCGGCGCGCACCAGCGAATCCGCCAGGGCGGTACCGCCCCCGTCGGTGCCCCAGTTGTAGATTGCGACGCGGATGTAGCTGCCGGTCTCGCCGGCAGCCGCCGCGTTCGCCGTCGCGTCGATCTTGGCCTTGATTTTCGCCGCTATCAGACGGTCCTCGACGCCGGCCCCGTAAGTGAAACAGACCTCATAGTTTCCGGATTCCGAACAGGTCCCGTCCAGAGCCGTCGCGGAAGGCGCCGACATCACCGCCGCCACCATTGACATGAAGAGCAGCAATGCGCATGTGAACCCACGCAATCCGCGGGTGGAATTTTTCGTTGTCACCGACGCATACTATGGCATGTACACGCCCGGTCAAGGTCATTTCCACAGCGCCCGGCATCCGCGGATGACAGGACATCAGGCGTGGGTACTCCCCTCCCCCCGCACGCACCGACTCGGCGAGCGGTGAATCGGCCCCCGCCTCCCCGGCCGGCGCGACCCGGTCACCGTGAATTCACGCTCACGAACACTGCCGGGGAATCGAGCGGGAGCCCACCCGGCCGTCCAACCGGCGCCTCCCCTGCGTCACTTCGCGACAGCGATGCCGCTGTGCCTCGTCGAGCAGCCGGTGCGGGCGAGCACCGCGACCGAGGCCACGACCTCACCGGGGCAGGGCGCACCGTACCGACCGGACCCGCCGCGGCCCCGCGCGGACGCTGCGGGAAGGACGCCCCGGAGTCCGCCGGGCAGGGCTTGCGGGCCCCGCGGAACCAATAGCATCCTGTGCTCATTCCACACGTCAGGGACACTCGTGTGTCGTCCCGAGGTCGACACGCGTTAACTTGGGCGCCTGTCCCGCGACAATCCTGGAGTGACCGCAGTGCCCCTGCCCTTGTCCCGTAGGCGGTTCGCGGCGAGAACGCGTCCACACCGTCTCTCGTCCCGCCTGTCCGGCCACCCCGCCGTCACCAGGGTTCTGGTGACCGCCGTCCTGGTCGGCGCCTTCGCGGCACAGGCCGCCGCGGCCCTCCTGCCGCTGGCGCCGCTGCTGCTCGCCGCGACCGCCGTGTCCCTGGCCGTCGAGGCCGTGCTGCACCGCCGGCAGCCCGGTCTGCTGTCGCTCTTCGCCAAGGCGCACGCCGATGTCACCGTCCGCCACGTGGTGCGCGACCTGCTGCTGGTGGTGGGCCTGTTGCGGCTCGGCGAGGAGGACTGGGAGCCCGGGCTCGCGCCGCTCGTCGCCGGCCTGCTCGCCTTCTACGCCCTGCACAGCGCCATCCAGGCGGTGTCCGTCCTGGTGCACCGCACCCGGACGCTGCCCGTGGTGACCCGGAACATCGACGCCTCGGCCCTGCGGCTGTCCCCCGCCCCGGCCGGCCTGCTGCGCCGCCCCGGACACCGCCTGCTGGCCTTCGGCCTGCCCGCCACGACCGGCCTCGCGGTGGCCTCGGTCACCGACGAGACCCGGTGGGCGGCGGCCGGTGTCGCGCTGTCGCTGCTGCTCTCGCTGACGGGCCTGGTCGTGCTGGCGCTGCGGCTGCTGCCCGGTCGGCGTCCGGCGGGCGAGCAGGAGGTGCTCGAGTGGTTCGACGCATGGCTCGCCGACTACCGTCCCACGGTCGGCCTGTACTTCTCCGGCGGCGCCTCCTCCGCCTACCAGGCCAACATGTGGCTGGAGCCGCTGGCCAAGCTCGGCGGCCGGCCGGTGATCATCCTGCGCGAGCGGTTCATGGTGTCGAGGATCGCGCCGACCGACGTCCCGATCGTGTGCCTGCCGAAGGTGGCCACGCTGATGCGCCTGGAGCACTCCACGCTCGAGGTCCTCATCCACCCGTCGAACTCCGGCAAGACCTCCCAGGTGCTGCGCATCCCCACGATCAAGCACGCCTTCGTCAACCACGGCGAGAGCGACAAGCTGTCCTCCTGCAACCCGTACGCGAAGGCCTACGACGAGGTGTGGGTGGCCGGTCCCGCGGCGCGTGAGCGCTACGCGCTGGCCGAGGTCGGGGTCGAGGACAAGGACGTGGTGGAGATCGGCCGCCCGCAGCTGGACGCCGTGCGCCCGTACGCGGGGCCGCCGACCGGCGCGTACACCACCGTGCTGTACGCGCCGACCTGGGAGGGCTGGGACGGCAACCCGGGCAACACCTCGGTGATCGAGGCCGGCGAGAACCTCGTGCGGGCGCTGCTCGCGGACCCGGGGGTGCGGCTGCTGTACAAGCCGCACCCGCTGACCGGCTCGGTGGACCCGCGGGCGGGCGCCGCCGACCGGCGCATCCGCGAGCTGGTCCAGGAGGCGAACCGGGAGCGGTCCGGGCCGCGTCCGGCGCCCTCGGCGGAACTGGCCCGGCTCACCGCCGAACTGGACCGGCTCACCGAGGTCGGCTTCCGGGAGAGCGCCGACCAGGTCGAGCGCATGCTGGTGCAGTCCGCCCCCGAGCCCGGCCGGGCCAAGGCCGTGGCGCGGGCGACCGCGGCCTGGGAGGAGGCGTACTGGGCCTCCCTGCCGGAGGGGGAGCACCAGATCGTCACGGACGCCCGGCCCGCGCTGTACGCCTGCTTCGACATCTCCGACCTGCTGATCAGCGATGTGTCCAGCGTGGTCAGCGACTTCCTGGCGAGCGGCAAGCCGTACGCCGTGGCGAACACCAGCGGGCTGTCCGAGGAGGAGTTCCGCACGACGTTCCCGACCGTGGTGGCGGCGACCGTACTCACCCCGGACGCGGCCGGGGTGCCGGCGCTGCTGGAGTCGGTCCGGCACCCGGAGAAGGACGCGTTGGCCGAGGCGCGGGCGGAGCTGAAGCTGCGGCTGCTGGGCCCCGCCGAGCCCTCGTCCCAGGAGCGTTTCGGCGCGGCCGTGGACGCCCTGTGCGCGGCCGCCGAGGAGCACAGGGCGCGTATGACGCGCCGGCTGGCCGCGGTGCCCTCTCCGCGCCGGGAGGCCTCCACCGCCCTCACGCCGCCGCGGCCGTCCCGCCCGGTGTGATCCCGCCGGAGGAGGTCAGCGCCCGCCGGGCCCGGCGGGCCGCGCGCCGCAGCAGGGACCCGGTGCCGCCCTCGCGGTAGCCGGGAACGGCACGGGCCTCGCGGGGGGAGGCCAGGTAGACGGAGTCAGGGATGCCCGCCGCGCGGTCACGGAAGTGCGGGTAGCCGAGGTAGACGCGCCGGCCCCGCTTTTCCAGCAGGGCCGGCGCCTGCTGTTTCGCCCGCACGAACTCCAGGACGTCCCCGAGGAGTTCGGGCCGCCGCTCGGCCACCAGGTGCAGCCGCAGCCGCTCCTCGACCTTCAGCAGCCCGGCCACGCCCTCGGTCCAGTGGGCGGCCATCAGCGGCTGTGCCAGCTCCAGCTTGTGCCGCCGGACGTCGTCGCCGTCCTTGAGGAACCGGGGGCCGAACTGCGGCAGCAGCGTGACGGTGAAGGGCCGCACCATGAGCCGGTCGCGCCGGGGGCCCTCGGGGACGAGGTCGGCGATCAGGCGCATCAGGGCGCGGGCGGAGTCGAAGCGCAGGGCGTAACCGCCGCTCCTGGTCACGTGCTTGCCGTCGTCGCGGCCCACCAGGTAGTAGCAGGTGTGGTCGGCGATCACGGAGACGCCGTCCGCCCGCAGGTACGCCTCCATGGTGAACAGCGCGTCCTCGCCGGTGAACAGGGACTCGTCGAACCGCATGCCGTGCCGGTCCAGTAAGGAGCGGCGGAACAGCTTCTGCGCGCTGAGCGTGAACTTGATGTTCGAGGAGAAGACGTCGGTGCGCTCCAGCGTCCTGCCCCACATGGACTTCGGCGCACCGCGGTTGACGCCCTCGACCCGGCCCAGGACGACATCGGTGCCGGCGCGGTCGGCCATGGCGACCATCCGCTCCAGGGCCTCGGGGCCCAGCCGGTCGTCGGCGTCCAGGAAGAAGACGTAGCGCCCGGCGGCCTTGCCCAGACCCACGTTGCGCGGGCCGCTGGGGCCGCCCGAGTTCTCCTGCCGGATCACCGTGACCGGCATGGGCGCACGGTCCGCGAACTCCTCCAGGTACTCCCCCGTGCCATCGGTCGAACCGTCGTCGACCGCGATGACCTCGATGCGCTCCGGGTCGATGGTCTGTGCCTCCACGGAGGCGAGGCACTCGACCAGGTACGGCATCGCTTCGTACGCCCCGATGACCACGGTGACATCGGGCTGCGTCACGGTCATGTCTCCCCCTCGTTCCGGAACATTTCCCCTCGTACCGCCTCATTCGCTACTTGCTAGACGGGTGTTCGAGGAAGGGGGTTGCCTCACCCCACCGCTTCAGTGCTCCACGTCACAGAGCACGGCCGCGCCCGCCCGGGACGCGAAGCCGGGGACGCGGAGCCGGACGTGCGAGGCCGGGGACGCGACAGGGCCCGGCCCCCGGGGAGCGAGTCCTCGGGGGCCGGGCCCTGTCGGGTGGTGCGGAGCGGTCAGCCCGTGGGGGCGCCGTCCGTGTCGCCGGGCGCCGACGCGCGCTGGACGGGCAGCGCGTCCGCCAGTTCCACGTCCGGGCCGCCGACCGTGATCCGGGACTCCTGGCCGAGGTTGCGCGTCTCGGCCTTCAGCGCGAGCTGCGCGACCGCGGTGTTGAACTGGTCGATCGACTTCGGCTCGTCGGGGCCCAGCAGGTAGCGCTTGAGCTCCCTGCGGTCCTCCGCCAGCGGGTCGGCGTCCGGGACGCGGACCGCCTCGAGCAGCGCGTCCAGTCCGGCCGCGTCGTTGGACAGGATCACCGCGGCACGCACCGCCGTGTTCTGCCGCTTGAACTCCTCCACGCCCAGCCCGGCGGAGTCCGTGACCGCGTACGGCTTGCCGCTGGCGATGAAGTCGGACACCACGCTGGAGATGTCGGAGACCATCGCGTCGGAGACGTTGAAGCAGTCGTACAGACGCGGCTCGGCGCCCGTGATGACCCGGTGCTCCCAGTCGGGGAAGGAGCGCCAGTACGCGGCGTTCCACTCGGCGCGCAGCCGGGCGATCTCCTCGTGCCGGGCCACGTCGACCAGCCCGTCGCGGGTGGCCTCGGCCTCGTCGCCCTTCTCGGTGCCGCCGGTCAGCTCGGCCAGCCGGGCCTCGATCCGGGCCAGCTCCGCCCCGGCCCGCGTCCGGACGGCGGTGTCGGCGGTGAAGCGCGCGTCGGCGGCGCGCTCCGCGGCGGCGGCCTCGATCAGCGCGGTGATCCGCTGGTGGGCGGCCTTGGCCTGCGGGCTGCGGGTGCCGGTGAAGGGGTGCGGCTTGTACAGGACGCGCACCGCCGGGTCGGCCTCGACCAGCCTCTTCACGATGTTCTCGCCGGCCAGCAGGATCGAGGTGTTGCCGGGGTTGTCGTCCCAGCCCTCCCAGGTGGGGGCGTACAGGATCGTCGGCATGCGGTCGCCCGGCACGCCCTGCCAGGTCCGGATGGGGGCCAGCTGCGGGCGGCCCACCTCGACGATGTCCTCGTCGCGGACCCCCACGTCGGCTATGGCGTAGCGGTCGCGGCCCGCGCGGCCGGCGGTCCACACCTCGTCGTAGACCTTGCTGAACGGGTTGACGCTGGCGAGCTTGTCGCTGTCGCCGTGACCGATGAAGACGTGCCGCATGGTGGGCACGCGCAGCAGGTGGATGTTCTTGCCGACGTTGGCCGCGTACAGCGCGACCCGCACCGTGGACAGGTCCATGTTCATCAGGTGCACCCCTCCGGGCACGCAGACGACGGGGACCGTGGTGGGCGCCAGGTTCTGCAGGATGACCCGCTCGCGCAGGATGATCAGCGGACGGGTGTCCAGCTGCTCCATGGTCTCCAGCCACATGTTGACCTGGTAGGCGGAGTCCTTGGAGCCGGAGAAGTACAGCACGGTCTCCGGGCGGTACTCGCGCAGCCAGTCGTCGACGGCGGCCAGCACCTTCTCGGCCTTCGGCGGGGTCTTCCCGCCGCGCACGTAGGGCACCAGGGCGAGGACGTACAGGATGCTCAGGGCCAGCGTGACGCCGATGCCGGTGTAGCCGACGGCGGCCGACTCCAGGGCCGCGCCGGCGAGTATGCCGGCGACCGCCGCGAGGTCGAGGTGGAGCATCTTCTCCGCGGGGCGGTCCAGCAGCAGGCGCGGCGGGGCGTCCGGGATGCGGATGCGGGAGGCCAGGTCGACGTTGCGGGTGGCGACCGGCATGCGGCGGCGGTTGCGGATCAGGGTGGTCAGCGCGCCGTGCGGGGCCTGGAGGCCGTAGAAGGCGATGAAGCAGGCGATCGCCCCGTAGTAGATCAGGTTGTCCGCGAGGGAGAGGCGGGCCAGCAGCAGGATCAGCAGCAGCTGCCGGATCAGGAAACGGATCGACAGGCCCGCCCGCACCTTGCTGAGGCGGCTGACCAGGTAGCTGCCCTTGCGGTGCAGATAGTGGTCCGCCAGGTACGTCACGGCGGCCGCGGCCGCGAAGGCGGGGATGCTCGGGACGAGCGCGGCCAGCATGAGGCAGGGAAAGCCCAGCATCATGAGGACCGCCGCGGCCAGTTCGGCCGCGCTGCCCACCCTGGCGACGCGAATAGCGGTGGATATCACGGAGAAACCTGCTCTGGGATGGGGAGTGCCGGTTTGTGCCTGCGAGTATTTCATCGGCTACGGACTCAGGCCCCCGCGAGAACCCGTTACACGAACTTCGTTAACGAGCGACCGCAGAGGCCTGAATTACCTGAGTCTATTTGCCCTTGATTATTACACGCCGTCCTGACGGTCCAGCACCGAGGCCAGCGCCTGTTCGAAGCCGGAGGCCCGCGCCGCGCCCGCGGTCGGGTCCTGCTGGCGCACGTCGATGACGTGACCGGTGAGCTCCGACAGCAGCACGTCCAGCGAGGTGCGGGCCACCGCCTCGGAGGAGAGCAGGCTGCCCGCGGGCTCCTGGCCGAAGGCCTTGGTGCGCATCGGCGTGGCGGTGCGCTCCGGGTTGATGCAGTTGACGCGGACGCCGTCGCCGGCCCACTCGTCGGACAGGGCCTGGGTGAGGTTCACCATCGCGGCCTTGGTGGAGGAGTACAGGCTGTACTCGGCGCGCCCGCGGGTGTAGCTGCTGGAGGTGTACAGCAGCAGCTGCCCCTTGGTCTCGGCCAGGTACTTGTAGGCGGAGCGGGCGATCTGCACGGGGGCCAGGTAGTTGACCTTCAGCGCCTCCTCGATGGTGGCGTTGTCGGTCTCGGCGAGCTTCCCGATGCGCAGCACGCCCGCGGTGTTGACGACGTAATCGATGCGGCCGGTCTCGGCGTACGCCTTGGACAGCGCGTCGTCGACCTCCTCCGGGTTCTCCACGTGGGTGCCGGTGGTGGAGCGGCCGAGCGCGTAGACGGTGGCGCCGTAGGACTCGGCGAGTTCGGCGATGTCCTTGCCGATGCCGTACGAACCGCCGAAGACCACCAGGGTCTTGCCGGTGAGCAGCTCGCGGTAGGCCTCCTCGCCGTTCTGCTCGGGCGCGGCGGTGGAGGCGAGCTGGAAGAGCTTGTCGGCGATGAAGACGTCGACGGGCTGGGTGACCTTCATGTTGTACTCGTCGCCCGCGACGACGTGGATCGGCACGTCCGGCAGGTACTTGAGCACGACCGAGCAGTCGTCGGTGGCCTGGAAGTTCGGGTCGCCGGCGGCGACCTCGTAGGCGCGGCGGATGGTGGACAACTTGAAGGCCTGCGGCGTCTGGCCGCGGCGCAGCCGGGAGCGGTCCGGGATCTCGGTGATGAACTCGCCGTCCTCGCCGTGGGTGCGCGTGACGATGATGGTGTCCGCGGACGGGATGGCCACGTCGACGGCCTGGTAGCGCTCCAGCGCGCTCACGCAGTCGTCGATGACGCGCTGCGACAGCAGCGGGCGGACGGCGTCGTGGAAGAGGACGTTGAGGTCCTCGCCCTCGGCCAGGCCCTCGCCGAGCGCGGCGATGGCCCGCTCGGTGGTCTCGTTCCGGGTCGAGCCGCCCTCGATGACCTTGGTGACCTTGGTGAACCCGGCCTTGGCGACGATCTTCTCGATGTCGGGCACATAACCCTGCGCCATCAGCACGATGATCTCGTCGATCGAGTCGGCCTTCTCGAAGGTGGCCAGGGTGTGCTCGATGACTGCCTTGCCGGCGATCTTCAGCAGTTGCTTGGGAATCGACAGACCCACCCGCTGACCGGTACCACCGGCCAGGATCACTGCGGTGGTACGGGGCTTGGCTATGTGCTGGGACACAGGTGACCTACCTTGGGGCGACAGGGGACCTCGAAATGGTCCCACTTGTGGTTACCGCAGTGCAAGGTGAGCGACCTTGACAGCAAATGTGCGCGCAACCTGTCATTCACCTATGACTCCCGGGGCTCGGCGACGGTTCCCGGAACACCCCGGGAATTGCTGTGAGTAACTCCACAGGGGGCGGGCGGTCGCCGTGCGCGGGGCGAACGGCGTGCTCGGCGCGGGCACGGTCACGACCGCGGTCGCGGTCGCTCCGGACAGCGGTGACCGGGGACCTTCGCGGTTCCTCCGGCGATGTCAGGTGCACCGTACGCCCCGTGCCGTACGGCGGTCACGGCGGGTCGGCCCGTGCGGGGCCGCGCCGGGAACACGGCCCGGATCTTCACGTCTTCGCGACGGGACCACACGGGTTCTCCGTATTCCGGCGCCGCCGGGAGGTATTACCGCGGAATTCCCGTCGGGATTCCGCCGCATTCCGGTTCCGGAGAGCCGGGGAGAACGACGGCGAGAAGAGGGGGACGGCGCGCGGTCCCCGGGACGCGGGAGGGGCCCCGGCGCTCGCACGAGCGCCGGGGCCCCTCCCGCCGGGCGGCGGTCTCAGACCAGGTGGACGCCGGGCCGGCCGGCCTCCACCCGCAGCGTGGCCAGCGTGCTCGGCGTGGCCCGCGGCTCCACGACGGTGTCGACGACCCGCACGCGCGCGTCGATGCGGTCGGGGCGGATGTCGAACAGGTGGTAGCCGCGGTGGGCGTCGAGCAGCTTCCAGTGCGGGTTGTCCGCACGCCGCGGGTCCCACTCCCGGGCGAAGGCGGCCTGGTCCTGGTCGCCGTTGCTGGAGATGGAGGTGCCGACGAACTCGGCGCCCACGACCGCCGAGTCCGGATCGGCGAAGTCCGCCTTGAGGTCGCCGACCATCGTCAGATGCCGGTCGCCGGTGAGCACCACGGGGTTGCGCACCCGCGCGAACTCCTTCAGCAGCGCGTTCCGTTCGGCCTGGTAGCCGTCCCAGGCGTCGTAGAACCAGAGCTTGCCCGGGCCGACCTGGAGGTCCGTCTCGGCCATCATGATCTGGGAGGCGATCAGGTTCCAGCGGGCGGGCGAACGGCGCAGCCCGTCGACCAGCCACCGCCGCTGCGCGGCGCCGAGCATGGTCAGCGACGGGTCCTGGGCGCCCTCCTGGCTGGTGGCCTGGTCGCTGCGGTACTGCCGGGTGTCCAACACGTTGAGCCGGGCGAGCCGGCCGAACTCCAGCCGGCGGTACATGCGGATGTGCGGGCCGTTCGGGACGGCGGTGGCGCGGACCGGCATGTGCTCGTAGTACGCCTGGTAGGCGGCGGTCAGCCGGGCGACGAACGCGTCGTGCGGCTGCTTGCCGGGGTCCTGCGGGATCTCGCCGGCGAAGTCGTTGTCGACCTCGTGGTCGTCGAAGGTGACCACGAAGGGGGCGTGGGCGTGCATCGCCGCGAGGTCGGGGTCGGAACGGTACTGGGCGTACCGGTTGCGGTACTGGGCCAGGCTGTACGGCTCCCCCGTGCCCTCGTGGCGCCGTACGCCGGTCGCCGACGGCGTCGACTCGTAGATGTAGTCGCCGACGAACACCACGACGTCCGGGTCCTGTTCCAGCATGTCGGCGTACGGGGTGAAGTAGCCGTGCTGCCAGTTCTGGCAGGAGGCGAGCGCGACGCGCAGACGGCCGCCGGCGCTGTGCGGGGCGGGCGCGGTGCGGGTGCGGCCGACGGGCGAGAGCTGCCCGCCGGCGCGGAAGCGGAACCAGTACGTGGTGCCGGGGCGCAGCCCGCGGACGTCGACGTGGACGCTGTGCCCGTACGCGGGCCGGGCCCGGGCGGTGCCCCGGCGGACGATCCCCTCGAACCGGGCGTCGGTGGCGAGCTGCCACTCCACCGGCACGGTGCGGTCGGGCATGCCGCCGCCGTTCAGCGGGTCGGGGGCGAGCCGGGTCCACAGCACGATCCCGTCCGCCAGTGGGTCGCCGGAGGCGACGCCCAGGCTGAACACCCCGTCGGGTAAAGGCTTCTCGGCGGCCCGGGCGGTGGCGGGCAGCCACAACTGGCCGGCGGCCGCGGCGCCGAGCACAGCGGCACCGGCGGTCAGAACCCGGCGGCGGTCGAGCGGAACTGCTCCGGTCATCGACGAACTCCCCTGCCTCGTGAACCTCTTGGACAGGGGGAAGGTCACCCTCCGGGCGGTCCGCGCGCTGAACTCAACGGTTCGCGTTCATGACAAGCAGAGAGACAACAGGAAACCCGCCGCGGCACGGGAACGTCCCGTGGCCGCGGCGGGTCGAAGAAGTGAGCGCCGGACGACGTCCGGGGCCGGAACGGCTAGAACGGTTCGAAGCCGTCGTACTCCCGCTCGGCCTCGTCCCGTTCGGCCTGCCGGTCGCGTCGCCGCTGGGCGGCGGGGCGGGGCGCCTCGAAGCGGTGGTCCTCGCCGCGCCGGCCGAGCATCTCCGCGCCGGCCGTCAGGGACGGCTCCCAGTCGAAGACGACCGCGTTCTCCTCGGGCCCGATGGCGACGCCGTCGCCGGACCGGGCACCGGCCTTCACCAACTCCTCCTCGACACCGAGGCGGTTGAGCCGGTCGGCGAGGTAGCCGACGGCCTCGTCGTTGTTGAAGTCCGTCTGGCGGACCCAGCGTTCGGGCTTCTCGCCGCGCACCCGGAACAGCGGCTCGCCGCCGATCTCCTCGCGGGTGACGGTGAAGCCCGCGTCGTCCACGGCCTTGGGCCGGATGACGATCCGCGTCGCCTCTTCCTTCGGCTTGGCGGCCCGCGCCCGGGCCACCAGCTCCGCCAGGGCGAAGGAGAGTTCCCGCAGCCCGATGTGGGCGACGGCCGACACCTCGAAGACGCGGTAACCGCGCGCCTCCAGATCGGGCCGCACCATCTCGGCGAGGTCCTTGCCGTCGGGGACGTCGATCTTGTTGAGGACGACGATCCGCGGCCGGTCGTCGAGACCGCCGTACTGCCGCAGCTCCTCCTCGATGACGTCGAGGTCGGAGGCGGGGTCGCGGTCGGACTCCAGCGTGGCGGTGTCCAGCACGTGCACGAGCACGCTGCACCGCTCCACGTGGCGCAGGAACTCCAGCCCGAGCCCCTTGCCCCGGCTGGCGCCCGGGATCAGCCCGGGGACGTCGGCGATGGTATAGACGGTGGACCCGGCGGTGACGACCCCGAGGTTCGGCACCAGCGTGGTGAACGGATAGTCGGCGATCTTGGGCTTGGCGGCGCTGAGCACGGAGATGAGGGACGACTTGCCGGCACTCGGGTACCCCACGAGCGCCACGTCGGCGACCGTCTTCAGCTCCAGGACGATGTCCTGGAGGTCCCCCGGCTCGCCGAGCAGCGCGAACCCGGGCGCCTTGCGCCGCGCCGAGGCCAGGGCCGCGTTCCCGAGTCCGCCGCGCCCGCCCTGGGCCGCGACGTACGAGGTCCCGTGTCCGACGAGGTCGGCGAGGACGTTGCCCGCCTTGTCGAGGACGACGGTCCCGTCCGGCACCGGCAGGACGAGGTCCTGGCCGTCCTTGCCGGACCGGTTGCCGCCCTCGCCGGGCTTGCCGTTGGTGGCCTTGCGGTGCGGGGAGTGGTGGTAGTCGAGCAGCGTGGTGACGGACTGGTCGACGGTGAGGATCACATCGCCGCCGCGTCCGCCGTTCCCGCCGTCGGGTCCGCCCAGCGGCTTGAACTTCTCGCGGTGGACGGAGGCACAGCCGTGGCCTCCGTTACCCGCGGCGACGTGCAGTTCGACGCGGTCCACGAAGGTGGTCATGGTGGGGTGCCTCCAGAAACGTACGGATCGGTTCTCGGTCTAACACGCGAAAGGCGGACCCGCCTTCCCGCCGGGGAAGTGAGGTCCGCCTCGCGAAAGCTTCCGGTCAGGCGACCGGAACGATGTTCACGACCTTGCGGCCGCGGCTGGTGCCGAACTCCACCGCACCGGCCTGCAGCGCGAACAGCGTGTCGTCGCCGCCGCGACCGACGCCGGCGCCGGGGTGGAAGTGGGTGCCGCGCTGGCGGACGAGGATCTCACCCGCGTTGACGACCTGACCGCCGAAGCGCTTCACGCCGAGCCGCTGGGCGTTCGAGTCGCGGCCGTTCCGGGTGGACGATGCGCCCTTCTTGTGTGCCATCTCTCCTCAGTCCCTTACTTCGCAGCCGCGGGGATCTCAGTGACCTTGATCGCCGTGTACTGCTGGCGGTGGCCCTGACGACGGCGGTAGCCGGTCTTGTTCTTGTAGCGCAGAATGTCGATCTTCTGGCCCTTGTGGTGGTCCACGACCTCGGCCTGGACCTTGATGCCGGCCAGCACCCACGGGTCGCTGGTCACGGAGTCGCCGTCGACGACGAGCAGGGTCGAGAGCTCGACCGTGTCGCCGACCTTGGCGGTGGAAATCCTGTCAACCTCGACGATGTCGCCGACAGCAACCTTGTGCTGGCGACCACCGCTGCGCACGATGGCGTACACGCGGAACTCACTCTCTCGCTCGGGAACGGCACCCCCGCAGTCCAGCCGCCCGCGGCACGCGAGCGGCCTCTCCGGAACACCGTGCGCTCCGGAGGAAGAGGTTTACGGGGATGTGGCTTGTCACTGGACATGCCGACGGTCCAGGTTACGGGGCCGTGGCCGAACGGGTCAAACCGGCCCCGGGCGGGTCCGACCCGGGCGGTTCAGCCGCCGAGGCTCTCCCGGTAGGCCACGCACGCCTCGTAGGAGGGCAGCAGGCCCTGCTCCCGGGCCTCGGCCAGGGTGGGCGCCTGCTCGTCCTTGGCGGAGAGCAGCGGCGTGAGGTCCTCGGGCCAGTCGATGCCGAGCGCGGGGTCGAGCGGGTGTATGCCGTGCTCGCGCTCGGGGGCGTACCCCTCGGAGCAGAGGTAGACCACGGTGGCGTCCTCGGTGAGCGCCATGAAGCCGTGGCCGAGGCCCTCGGAGAGGTAGACCGCGTGGTGGTCCCGGTCGTCCAGGCGGACCGCCTCCCACCGGCCGAAGGTGGGCGAGCCGGTCCGGATGTCCACGATCACGTCGAGGACCGCGCCGCGCACGCACTTGACGTACTTGGCCTGGCCGGGCGGCACGTCGGCGAAGTGGATGCCGCGCAGGGTGCCCCGGCTGGAGACGGACATGTTGGCCTGGGCCAGCGTGAGCGGGTGGCCGACCGCCTCGCTGAAGACCGGGGCCTTGAACCACTCGTGGAAGCTGCCCCGGCCGTCGGGGAAGAGCTTCGGCTCGTGCACCCAGGCACCGGAGAGGGAAAGGGGTCGCATCGAAGGGGTCCTCAGTTCTTCTTCTGCTGGTTCGTCAGTGAGCGCTTGACCCGCCCGGCGGCCCGGCGCCACAGGGGGCGGGGCGGGGCG
>NZ_MSGP01000879.1 GCF_002078235.1 Streptomyces viridosporus | reverse complement strand
GTCCTGGCCGCCCTGCCCGAGCAGCGCGGCCAGGACGAGGTGCGCGAGGTAGTCGGCGCGCTCGGTCACCGGGTCCGGCATCCGGTAGCCCACCGCCACGGCGTGCGGGCCGGCGTGCGGGTCGGCGACCGTCAGCCGCCGTTCCTCCGTCGGCAGCGGCTCGTGCGCCTCGGGCGCGGCCACCGACGGGCGCGTCGGCAGGGACCCGAAATGCCGGTGCACGAGACGCTCCGCCGTCCCCGGGTCGAATGCGCCGGTCAGCGTCACCACGGCATTTCCGGGGCCGTAGTGGTCGGCGAAGAACTTCTCGCACAGCGGGATGTCGAAGGCGGCCAGATCGGCGGTCTCGCCGTATCCGTCCCTGGTGTTCTCCGCGCGCTTGTGCAGGGCGCGTGGCAGTACCCAGGGAAAAGCACCGTACGGGCGATTGCGCACCATGAGGCGGATCTCCTCGTCGATCACCGCGATCTGGGTGCGCAGACTCCGCTCGGAGAGACGGGGGGAACGCATGCGGTCCGCTTCGAGCGAGAGCAGCATCT
>NZ_MSGP01000878.1 GCF_002078235.1 Streptomyces viridosporus | reverse complement strand
GGAGACGCGGGTGGGCCGGGCGCCGCCTTCTGCAGCGGCAGGGCGACGAGGACGGCGACGGCGCACGACAGTCCGACCCCGACCGCGGCGCGGGCCAGTCGGCGGCGCGCCGCGCGGCGGCGGATCTCCTCGAACCTGCCAGGGGGCGGGCCGAGATACTCGGGGGCGGGTTGCAGGAGGACGACAAGAGGATCGCCGGGTTCGAAGTCCGGGCCGTCGTCAGAGTGTGTGATCAAGGCTTCTCCTCAGGTGGGCGCGGAGCAGTTCCCGGGCCGCGTGGAGGTCCGCTTTGAGGGTTCCTTCCTTGCGTCCGGTCACCACGGAAATCTCCCGGATCGACAGGTCGGCGTAATAGTGCAGCAGGATCGGGACGCGCAGTCGTTCCGGCAGTGACCGCACCAGCAGGCGCACGGATGGATCGGCCTGTTCGGCGTGCGGGCGCACGGCGGCTTCGGTGGTGAAACGGTGGACGGCTCTGCGCTCGCGCTCGATTTTGCGCCAGTGGTCCCGGACGAGGTTGGCCGCGGTGACGTAGAGGAAGCCCCGGGGCTCCGCCACGGACGTCCAGCGGGCCCACAGCCGGGTGAACGCCTCCGAGGCGATCTCGTGGGCCGTCTCGTCGTCGTCGACCAGCCGGCGGCACCAGCCGGCGAGGCGCGGGTAAAGGGCGGCGAACAGCTCGGAAGCCGCCTTCTCACGGGACCGTTTCAATGCTCTCCATCGTCGTGGTGGTACCGGTGTGGCGGTATCACTCGCGGGAAACGGTCCCGGGTCGGCGGCGCACGGTCCGCCGGCCCGGGACCCTGGTTGCGGATCAGGGACTCGCGGAGCTCAGCGCGGCGAAGACGATCACGTTGTCGCGGTACCGGTCACCGGTACGCGGGCCACCGCACGTGATGAGCCGCAGCTCCGGCCGGTTCACGTCCCCGTAGACCGCGTCCGTCGGGAAGTCGGCCTTGGCGACGGTTCGGATCGAGTCGACGGTGAACACCGCCGTCGTGCCGTTCTCCAGGCGGGCCACGATCCGGTCGCTGCGGTGCAGTCGCGCGAGGTGGCGGAAGACGCCGTCCCCATGGGTCCCGACCGTGACGTGACCGAGGATCACCGACGGGCCGAGCTGGCCCGGCGTCGGTGAGTGCCGGTACCAGCCGGCCCGGTCGTGAGCCGTGACCGGGGGAACCTGCACCGTGCGATCCGGAGCCAGCCCCAGTCGTATGACCGGTGTGTCGACCCCGATGGCCGGAATCTCCAAACCGACCGGGATCGAACGCCCGAGGGCCCGCGTCGCCTTCACGGAGGGCCGTGAAGACGGTGGTGCGCCGCCGGGGCGTTCGACCGTGGCCCGACCGGAGGGGTGGCCGCCGCAGCCGACGAGCAATGAGGCCGTCGCCGCGGTGGCGAACGCGCGCCTGGAGAGCGACGTCATGCTTCGGACGCCCGCCGGCGCCGTACGAGGAAGACCGCCGCGCCGCCGGCGGCGAGCACTGCGGCGGCACCCCCGCCGATCAGGCTGCCCCCGGCTTCGGTCTGCGCCGACGTCGGCGCCACACCGGTGTCGGGCGCTCCCCTGGGCACGACGGTGACCGCGCCCGGGCTCGGCGCGTCGCTCTCGGCTGGGG
>NZ_MSGP01000877.1 GCF_002078235.1 Streptomyces viridosporus | reverse complement strand
CCCGTCCCGGCCTCCGGGGGCGTGGGAGGCGGAGCCCCCGGAGGCCGGGACGGGAAGGGACGGCGGGGGCGAGGAGGCCAGGACCCCGACCGCGTCCCAGGCCGCGCCCGGCAGCGCACCCGCGCCCCGCGCCAGCGCGACCAGCCCCTCCAGGTCGCACCCGGCCTCCACCCGTGCGGCCATCGCCGCGACGGCGTCCACCGCCGCGGCCCGCCGCTCGGCGACCGGCACCAGCCCCAGGTGCCGCGACGGCACGGCGACCTGTCCGGCCCGCCGCACCACACCGAGCACGGGCACCCCGACGGAGTCCAACGCCTCCCGCAGCAGCGCCTCGTGCCGGTCCGACGCGACCTTGTTCAGGATCACGCCCCCGACCCGCACCTCCGGGTCCCAGCTCACGAACCCGTGCACCAGCGCCGCCACCGACCGCGACTGCGACGACGCGTCGACGACCAGCACCACCGGCGCCCGCAGCAGCTTCGCCACCTGCGCGGTGGACGCCAGCTCGCCCTCCCCGGCGGCCCCGTCGTACAGCCCCATCACGCCCTCGACCACGGCGATGTCGCACCCGCGCGCCCCGTGCAGGAACAGCGGAGCGATCAGCTCCGGCCCGCACAGGTACGCGTCGAGGTTGCGCCCCACCCGCCCGGTGGCGAGCGCGTGGTACCCGGGGTCGATGTAGTCCGGGCCCACCTTGTGCGGGGACACGGCGAGCCCCCGCGCGGCGAGCGCGGCCATCAGCCCCGTGGCGACGGTGGTCTTGCCGCTGCCCGAGGAGGGCGCGGCGATCACCAGCCGGGGCACGGACGGGGACGGGGTCACCACTCGATGCCCCTCTGCCCCTTCTGTCCGACGTCCATGGGGTGCTTGACCTTGGACATGTCGGTGACGAGGTCGGCGAGGCCGACGAGCTCCTCCGGCGCGTTCCGCCCGGTGATCACCACGTGCTGGGTGCCCGGCCGGTCCCGCAGCACGGACACGACCTCGTCGGTGTCGACCCACCCCCAGTGCATCGGGTAGGCGAACTCGTCCAGCACGTACAGCCGGTACGTCTCGGCGGCCAGGTCCCGCTTGACCTGCTCCCAGCCCTCCCGGGCCTTCTCCTCGTTGTCCATCTGCGCGTCGCGCTGCACCCAGGACCAGCCCTCGCCCATCTTGTGCCAGGCGACGGTCCCGCCCTCGCCGGAGTCGCCGAGCACGCGCAGCGCCCGCTCCTCGCCGACCTTCCACTTGGCCGACTTGACGAACTGGAACACCCCGATCGGCCACCCCTGGTTCCAGGCCCGCAGTGCCAGCCCGAACGCGGCCGTCGACTTGCCCTTCCCGACCCCGGTGTGCACGACCACCAGCGGCCGGTTGCGCCGCTGACGGGTCGTCAGCCCGTCGTCCGGTACGACACTCGGCTGTCCCTTCGGCATTACGCGGCCCTCCTCGAAGCACCGGCTCCCCGCACGTCCCTGACCAGCCCGGCGATCGAGTCGGCCCGCAGCTCGTCCAGCGTCACCGCGGTACCGCCCAGCTCACCGGCCAACTGCCCGGCGAGCCCCAGCCGCACCGGACCCGACTCGCAGTCCACGACCACGGACGCGACCGACCCGGCCGCGAACAGCCGCGCGGCACGCCCGGCCAGCGCGACCGGCTCCGGGCCGCCGGTGGCCCGTCCGTCCGTCACCACCACGAGGAGCGGACGCCGCGCCGGATCGCGCAGCCGCTCCACCCGCAGCACGTCGTGCGCCTTGAGCAGCCCGGCCGCCAGCGGGGTGCGCCCGCCGGTCGGCAGCGACTCCAGCCGCACCGCCGCCGCGTCCACCGACGACGTCGGCGGCAGCGCGACATCGGCCGCCGACCCCCGGAAGGTCACCAGCCCCACCTTGTCCCGCCGCTGGTAGGCGTCCAGCAGCAGCGACAGCACGGCGCCCTTCACGGCGCTCATCCGCTGCCGCGCCGCCATCGACCCGGAGGCGTCGACCACGAACAGCACGAGATTGGACTCGCGGCCCTCGCGCACCGCCTGCCGGAGATCGTCCCGCCGGACGACCAGCCCCGGACCGCCGCGCCCCCGGGCCCGCTGGTGCGGCGCCGCCGCCCGCACGGTGGCGGCCAGGTGCACCTTGGTCAGCGCACCCCGGGGCCGGCGGGCCCCGGTGGTCCGCCCGTGCTCCGACCGTGCCCGCGAACGGCGCCCGGCAGCACCCTCGCCGATGCCCGGCACGCTCAGCGCTTTCGTCCGGAACGGCTCCCCGGCCCGTACGGCCGTCTGCTCCCCGGCGCCGGGCCCCGTCTGCGCTTCCCCGTCCTCACCGGCCTCGGGCCGCGCGGCGGTGTCGCCCCCCTGGGGGCCGTCCTCGGGCGCCGGCTGCCCACCGGGCCCGCCCGGCCCCGGATCGGGGTCGTCGTCGCCCTCGCCCGGGTCGCCGAACTCCTCCAGCGTCTCGTCGAGCTTGTCCTCGTCCAGCCCCGGCGCGTCGAACGGGTTCCGCCGGCGCCGGTGCGGCAGCGCCAGCAGCGCGGCCTGCCGCACGTCCTCCGCCAGCACCTCCGTCCGCCCGGCCCAGGCCGCCAGCGCGGTCGCCGTGCGCGCCATCACGATGTCGGCCCGCATGCCGTCCACCTCGAAGGCCGCACAGGTCGCCGCGATCTGCCGCAGCGCCCCGTCGCCCAGACACACCTGCGGCAGCAGCTCCCGCGCGGCCACGATCCGCGCCCGTACGGCGGCCTCCTCGTCGGCCCAGCGGGCGGCGAAGGCGGCCGGGTCGTCGTCGTACGCCAGCCGCCGCCGGACGACCTCCACCCGCTGGTCGGGCTCGCGCGAGGCCGCGACCTCGACGGTCAGCCCGAACCGGTCGAGGAGCTGCGGCCGCAGCTCGCC
>NZ_MSGP01000876.1 GCF_002078235.1 Streptomyces viridosporus | reverse complement strand
GTTCAGCATCCCCGGCAGGCTTGTGCATCTGCGCCGATGGGCGTTCCAGGACGTACTCCTCGTCACGGCGGCGAGCGTTCCGGAGCAGCCACCAGCGATGAGCTTCAGTTTCGCGGGTGTGCTCAGCCAGGTCGATTCCCTTGTCGAGGCATGCCGTGCGCTGCGCCCGAACTCGGTCGACGGCCCACGGGACACTCCCTGGAACACCCGCGATGTGGAGGTGATCACCCCCGAGAACGCACGGATCGTTTTCACTGCGGCGAAGCCCTTCGATCCGGCCAGTCAGGAGGCGCGGAACCTTGCAGCCATCGGGATCACCCCACCGCCACCGGGCGACCGTCACGGCGACAATGAGGAGCATGCCTGAAGCCACTGACGCCGATGGCCTGACCGTCGGGCAGGTCTCGACGCGTCTGGACGTGACAGTCCGCGCGCTGCACCACTGGGACGAGATCGGTCTGGCGCGACCGTCGCTGCGCACGGCTGCCGGATACCGGCTCTACACCGCCGGCGATCTGGAACGCCTGCACCGCATCGTCGTCTACCGTGACATCGGTCTCGGCCTGGACAGGATTCGGGCCATCCTGGAG
>NZ_MSGP01000875.1 GCF_002078235.1 Streptomyces viridosporus | reverse complement strand
CAGCTGCGCACCAAGCGGGCCACGCTGCCGCCGAAGAAGCACGGCAACATCCCCCTGTGAGGAGCCGACGTGACCATCAGGATCGTCCGGGGCAATCCGACCCCGGAGGAGCTGGCCGCCGCCCTGGCGGTGGTCCGCGCCCGCGCCGCGGCGGCGTTCGCCGCGGCGCCCGGCGCGGCCGCGCCGCGCGATGCCTGGTCCGATCCGGCCCGCCTGGCGGCCGGCCGGCTGCCCGCGCCGGGGCCGGCCGCCTGGACCCGCACCTACTGGCCGAGCTGAACCGGCACGACCGCGCCTCCCTCGCCCGCCCCCGAACCATCCGATCGGAGAGACCATGAACGTCCTGCACCAGCGGACGGAGCGCGCCGGTTCCCCGCCGGCACCGCGCGCCCGAGTGGTGATCGCCAAGCCCGGGCTCGACGGCCATGACCGTGGCGCCAAGGTCATCGCCCGCGCCCTGCGCGACGCCGGCTACGAGGTGATCTACACCGGACTGCACCAGACCCCCGAACAGATCGTCGCCACCGTCGTCTCCGAGGACGCCCCGATCCTGGGACTCTCCATCCTCTCCGGCGCACACCTGACGATCGTCGAGAAGGTGCTCCACCTGCTGGCGCAGGAGGACGCGGGTGACACCCGCGTCCTCGTCGGCGGCATCATCCCGGACGCCGACGTCCACGCCCTTCGGGCCATGGGCGCCGACGCCGTCTTCACCCCCGGAGCGGACATCCGCGGGATCGTCGAGGCCGTCGACCGGCTCGACGTCACCTCGGGCGCACCCCTGGAGTCGGCGTGCTGACCAAGGTGCTCATCGCCAATCG
>NZ_MSGP01000874.1 GCF_002078235.1 Streptomyces viridosporus | reverse complement strand
CGGCGGCAGCGCTGCCGCCGGTCGCCCGGCTGCTGACCGAGAGCGACCAGGCGCGTCTGGACGAGGTCGTGCTCGGCTGGCTCTGGGAACTGTTCCGGGGCGAAGGGGTGTTCCGGACCGGCGGCGAACGGTGGACCGCCGACGAACTGCAGCGGCGTCTGCGGATCGCCGACGGGCAGTCCCGCCTCTTCGCCGAACTGCTGCGCGTGCTCACCGTCGCCGGTTTCCTGTACGACGACGGCAGCGCGCTGTCCGCCACGGACCGCCCGGCCCCGACCGACCCGGAGAACGAGCTGGTCGCGCTCTGCGCAGGGCAACCCGCGCTGAACCGCATCGACCGGCTGCTGAGGCCCTGCATGCACCACCTGTTCGGGGTGCTCCGCGGCACCGTCCGCGCGACCGAGGTGATGTTCCCCGGCGGATCCACGGAGCTGGTGGAGGGCGCGTACCGGGGCAGCCCGGTGGTCGACCGCGCCAACGAACTCGTGGTCGCCGCCTTGCTGGACCGGGTGGGCCGGTTC
>NZ_MSGP01000873.1 GCF_002078235.1 Streptomyces viridosporus | reverse complement strand
GGCGTCGACCAGCTCGGAGCCGGCGGCGTCGTCGAGTTCGCCGGAGACGCGGACGAGCAGCGCGGCGGAGCCGGGATCCACGACCGGCCGGAACGGGACGGGAGGGAGCCCGGTCATGCGGGTGCGCCCGGGCCCGGAACGGCGGGGAGCGCACGGCCGCCGAGGGCCGCCCCGCCCTCGGCGATGAGACGCCGGGCCCGGGGGAAGTCGTNNCCGCGCACCTCCAGGACCCCGGCGGTCCAGACCAGGAACTCCCCGAACACCTCCGAGGCGTCCAGGTACAGGGCGGTGGAGAGGAACTCGATGATGTGGGCGATGTCCTCGGCGGTCCGTTCCCGCTGTGCGTCGCCGTAGGCGCGCGCGGCCGGGAAACGGTCCTCCAGCGTGCTCAGCACCTGCTTGACCAGGCGGCCCCGGGACTGGACGACCATCGTGTACTCCTGGTCGGCCAGGTGCGGCAGATCGTCGACGACCTGCCTGACCGCCGTCGGCCTCGGCGGACCGGCCTCCAGCACGGCGGCGGCGCCGCGTGCGTCGGCGGCCCACCGGTCGGCGCCCAGGGCGCGCGCGAAGCGGCCGTCCGGACCGAAGGCGCGGCCCCCGGCCAGGACCGGCACCCCGACGGCCTGGCAGGCGGTGATGGCCGCGTGGGCCTTCGGGAGGTGGGTGGGAAGCGACGCCGACAGCAGGACCGCGTCGGAGTCGGTGCGGTGCTGGTGGGCGACCA
>NZ_MSGP01000872.1:265-1890 GCF_002078235.1 Streptomyces viridosporus | reverse complement strand
GGCCCCCCGCACCGTCCCGACCTCGGACGACGCACTCCAACGGGCCGACGCGCCCCGCCCACCGGAACACCGGCCGAGGACCACGGCGCACTCCCCCGGCCCTCACGGCGCCTCGGGGCCACCCCCTCCGGGCCCCTCCTCACCCCCGCACGACGTCCCGCCAGGCCGCCGCGATCTCCTCCGCCACGTCATGCGCCCCCACCGGCGCCCCGTCCGCCGCGAAGCGGCCCGCCAGGCCGTGCAGATACGCCGCCGCGCTCCCCGCGTCCACCGCCGAAAGGCCCGCCGCCAGCAGCGACCCCGCGAGGCCCGACAGCACGTCCCCGCTCCCCGCCGTGGCCAGCCAGGACGTCCCGGTCGGGTTCACCCGTACGGGCCCGCCGGCCGCGTCGGCGACCAGGGTCGTCGAGCCCTTGAGCAGCACGGTCGCCCCGTACCGCGCCGCCAGCTCCCGCACCGCGGACAGCCGGCCGCCCTCCACCTCGCCCCGTTCGACGCCGAGCAGCGCGGCGGCCTCCCCGGCGTGCGGGGTCATCAGGGTCGGCGCCCGGCGGGCCCGTACCGCCGACCGCTCGGCCAGCCGCAGCCCGTCCGCGTCGATCAGCACCGGTACGTCCGCCGCCAGCACCTCCGCGACGGTCGCCGCGTCGTCCCCGGTCCGACACCAGCGTCTCGGGGAAGCGGGCGATCACGGCCCGCCCGGCGGGACCGACGTACCGCACGGCCCCCGCGCCGCCGCGCAGCGCCCCCGCCACCGCGAGCACCGCGGCCCCCGGATAGCGGTCGGACCCGGCCGCGATGCCGACGACGCCCCGCCGGTACTTGTCGCTCTCGGCGGCCGGCACCGGCAGCAGCCGGGCCACGTCCGCGTGCTGCAACGCCTCCAGCTCGGGCTCCTCCGGCAGGTCGAGACCGAGGCCGACCAGCCGCACCGACCCCGCGTGCTCCCGTGCCGGATCGATCAGCAGGCCCGGCTTGTGCGTCCCGAACGTCACCGTGAGATCGGCCCGGACCGCCGCCCCCCGCACCTCCCCGGTGTCGGCGTCGACCCCGCTCGGCAGGTCCACCGCGACCACCGCGGCCCGCGCCCGTGCGGCGGCCTCGGCCAGCGGTGCCGCCTCCGGCCGCAGCCCGCCCGTGCCGCCGATCCCGACGATGCCGTCGACGACGAGATCGGCCCGCTCGATCAGCTCCTCGGCCGCTCCCACGCCCACCGCCCGTCCGCCTGCCCGGCGCAGCGCCGCGAGCCCGGCGGCGTGGGCGCGCTCCGGCGCGAGCAGCACCGCGCTCACCCCCGCGCCGCGCCGGGCCAGCCGGGCGCCGGCGTACAGGGCGTCACCGCCGTTGTCCCCGCTGCCGACCAGCAGGACGACCCGGCTGCCGTACACCCGCCCGAGCAGTTCCGCACAGGCCGCGGCGAGCCCGGCGGCGGCGCGTTGCATCAGCGCCCCCTCCGGCAGCCGTGCCATCAGTTCCCGTTCCGCCGCCCTGACCGTCTTCACGCCGTACGCAGTCCGCATGCCTCCGAGTCTCCCGCAGACGGCCGCTCAACTCCCGTACCGCCGAAGCCGGTCGTCTCCCGTACCGCCGGAGCCGACCGCGAGCCGGCCGGCCGGGCTTGCGGC